>NZ_JAFREI010000001.1:0-275368 GCF_017377595.1 Faecalibacterium sp. Marseille-Q0746
GGGTCACACCTGCGTACACCTGATCCGAGCTGAATGAGATCAGCTTGGCCCCGGTGTCCCGTGCAGCTTTTGCCATCCAGACAGGCAGTTCGACGTTGGCACGCTGGGATTCCTCCGGGTGCTGCTGGCAGTAGCCGGTATCGGACAATGCCGCCAGATGAAGGATGACATCCGGCTGCACGGTTTCCACAAAACGGCGAATGGCGGATTCATTGGCAGCAGCCAGAGATCCGCGCGGGAAAGTAATAAGCTCTGCACGACCCTGCCACTGGTGCAGTACCCGGGAACCCACAAAGCCGGAGGAGCCGGAAATTAAGATCTTCATGCTCAGTGCACCAAAAACAGTTCCAGCACAAGCACCACGGCACAGCAGGAGACGGACACCTGAAACAGACTGGCTCCGAACCATGCGGCGGCGATGCCCACGACCAGCGCGGCGGCACCGGCAATGGGGCTCTGGGTGGCGTTGATGATGGCCGGGAAGGTCATCACGGCCAGCGTCACATAGGGCACATAGTAGAGGAAGGACTGGATGAACTGGTTTTTGATGGGTTTGCGGATAAGGGTCAGCGGCAGCACACGGATAGCGTAAGAAACGGCGGCCATCACGGCGATATAGACCCAGTTATTGTAGGTCATGCCTGCACCTCCTCAGTTCCGGCAGTTTCCGGTGCTTCGGGTGTAACAGGGAACAGAACGGCTGCCCCGCAGGAGATCAGCACCGTCAGCAGGATGGTGCGGGTGCCGTCCGAAAGGGAAGCGATGCCGGGCAGGCAGCCGCAGGCAAAGCTCAGGGCAAAGCTCAGCATCACCAGCACGGCAACGACCCTGTTCTTCCGGGCGGGGGGAATGATGATGGCCAGGAACATGCCGTACAGGGCCACGCTCAGGGCGCTGACCACACGCACCGGCAGCAGATTGCCCGCAATGATGCCCAGCGCTGTGCCCATGGCCCAGGCGGGGGCCGCCAGAGCAATGGCACCGTAGGTGTAGAACGGGTTCAGATAGCCTGGCCGTGCGATCGTGATGCCAAACAGCTCGTCGGTGACATCGTAGCCGATGATGAGCCGGTGGAAGAACGGCGTGCCGGGGGCAAATTTCTGGGCCAGAGCGCAGCTCATCAGCAGGTAGCGCGCGTTGGCGATCAGGGTGATGATGGCAACTTCCAGATAGGTGGCACCGGCAGCGATCAGCGAAAAAGCTGCATACTCACCGGCAGAAGCATTGTTGAACAGGCTTGCAAAAAAGCCCTGAATGGGGGTCAGCCCCGCATTGCGGGCTGCAATGCCCAATGAGAACGAGACAGCAAAATAGCCCAGCGCAATGGGCACACCATCCCGCATCCCTTCGCAGAATACCTTGCGGCTGAATGCGTAGGGCTTTTGAGTGGTTTCCATGAGTGGTTACTCCTTTCCTACTTCAAGACACGAAAATAAGTATAGCACATCCGGTAGGAATTGACAAAAGAAAAAGGCTCAGGTTTCGATCAAAAACCTGAGCCTTTTTCAAAGAAGGGAGCGTGGCTTAATCCACAACATCCTCAAACTGGCTGTTGTACAGGTCAGCGTAGAAACCGCCGGCCTCAATGAGCTGGTCGTGGGTGCCCTGCTCCACAATGTCGCCGTCCCGCATGACAAGGATGAGGTCTGCATCCCTGATGGTGGACAGGCGGTGGGCGATGACGAAACTGGTACGGCCCCGCATCAGGTTGTCCATAGCAGTCTGGATGCGCTGTTCGGTGCGGGTGTCCACACTGCTGGTGGCCTCGTCCAGAATCAGGATGCGGTTGTCGGCCAGAATGGCCCGGGCGATCGTCAGCAGCTGCTTCTGGCCCTGACTGACGTTGGAAGCGTCCTCGTTCAGCTCCATCTGGTAGCCGCCGGGCAGGGTGCGGATGAAGTGGTCGGCATTGGCGGCCTTGGCGGCGGCAATGACCTCTTCATCGGTGGCATCCAGACGGCCATAGCGGATATTCTCCATGATGGTGCCCTTAAACAGCCAGGTGTCCTGCAGTACCATGCCAAAGCCCTCGCGCAGGGCACTGCGGTCAAAGTCGCGGATGTCGTGGCCGTTCAGGGTGATGGAGCCGGAATCAACATCGTAGAACCGCATGAGCAGCTTGACCATGGTGGTCTTGCCGGCACCGGTGGGGCCGACGATGGCGACCTTCTGGCCGGGCTGCACCTTACAGCTGAAATCGTGGATGATGGTCTTTTCGGGCACATAACCGAACCGGACATGGTCAAAGGTGACCTGGCCATCGATGCAGGCAGGGTCTGCCCGGCGGGCAGGGTCGGCCAGCTGATCCTCTTCGGGCTCGTTCAGGAACTCGAACACGCGCTCGGCAGCGGCGGCCATGCTCTGCAGCATGTTGGACACCTGTGCCAGCTGCTGGATGGGCTGGGTGAAATTGCGGACATACTGGATAAAAGCCTGGATATCGCCGATGGTGATGATGCCGTTGGCGGCAAAGATGCTGCCGACGATGGCGACAGCCACATAGCCCAGGTTGCCCACAAAGTTCATAATGGGCTGCATCAGGCCGGAAAGGAACTGGCTCTTCCAGGCGGATTCAAACAGCTTGTCGTTGGCGGCGTTGAAGTCCTCCAGCACGGCGGCCTCCCGGTTGAAGGCCTTGATGACGTTGTGGCCGGAGTAGACCTCCTCCACCTGACCGTTCACAACGCCCAGGGTGGCCTGCTGGGCCTTGAAGTATTTCTGGCTGAACCTGACCACCAGCATCACCAGTACCAGAGAGACGGGCAGGATGAGCAGTGCGATCAGGGTCATTTTGGGGCTGATGGACAGCATCATGATCAGCACGCCGATCATGGTGGTAATGCTGGTGATGAGCTGGGTCACGCTCTGGTTCAGGCTCTGGCCCAGGGTATCCACATCGTTGGTGATGCGGGAGAGCACCTCGCCGACCGTCCGCTTTTCAAAGTAGGCCAGAGGCAGGCGGTTGATCTTCTCGCTGATCTGGCGGCGGAAATCGTAGCAGACCTTCTGGGAAAGGCCGGTCATCAGCCAGCCCTGAATGAAGCTGAATGCTGCGGAGCAGAGGTACATGGCCAGCAGGGTGAGCAGGATCTTGCCGATGTAAGCAAAGTCGATGCTGCCGATCCCCCGCAGCTTGGCGATCCAGCCGGTGGCAAGGGCCGTGGTGGCCTTGGCCAGAATTTTGGGGCCTGCGATATTGAAGATGGTGGAAAGGATGGCAAAGACCATCACAACGATGAGGGAAAGCTTATACTGGCGCAATGCGCTGAGGAGCTGCCGCAGAGTGCCCTTGAAATCCTTGGCGCGCTCGGTGGTCTGTTTTCCGGGTCTCGGCATATCACTCATCCTCCTTTCCGGTGTTCAGGTCTTGCAGGTTGAGCTCCTTCTGGCTCAGCTGGCTCCTGGCAATCTCCTGATATTCAGGGCAGTTGGCCATGAGCTGCGCGTGAGTGCCCTTGCCCACCAGCCTGCCGTCGTCCAGCACCAGGATCTGATTGGCGTGGAGGACGGTGGAAATGCGCTGTGCCACGATGATCACAGTGGCGTTGTCAGTCTCTTCCTTCAGCGCACGGCGCAGGGTGACATCCGTCTTGTAGTCAAGGGCAGAGAAGCTGTCGTCGAACAGATAGATCTTCGGCTCCTTGGCAATGGCGCGGGCGATGGAGAGCCGCTGCTTCTGGCCGCCGGATACGTTGGAGCCGCCCTGTGCAATGGGGCTTGCATAGCCCTCGGGCTTTGCGTCGATGAACTCGGTGGCCTGTGCGATGGAAGCCGCCTTCTTCATGCCCGCATCGGTGATCTGCGCACCGCCGAATTTCAGGTTGCTCTCGATGGTGCCGCTGAACAGAACGCCCTTCTGGGGCACATAGCCCAAAAGGCTGTGGAGCTGCTCCTGCGGCATCTCCCGCACGTCGATGCCGTCGATGGTCACGCGGCCGCCGGTGACATCATAAAAGCGGGGAATGAGGTTGAGCAGGCTGGATTTGCCGCAGCCGGTGGAGCCGATGATGGCTGTGGTCTCGCCGGGATTTGCGGTAAAGCTGATGTGCTCCAACGCGTCACTGTCGGCACCGGGGAAGCGGAAGCTGACATCCTCGAACCGGACCACGCCATCCCAGTCCTTCTTTTCAAGGGCGGGCTTTGCGGTGGCAGCGTCGGGATCATGGATGGAAGCCTTGGTGCGGCAGACCTCGTCGATACGGTCAGCAGCCACACCGGCACGGGGAAGCATCACGGCCACCATGGCCAGCATCAGGAAAGACATGACGATCTGCATGGTGTAGGTGATGAATGCGATCATCTCGCCCACCTGCATGTTTCCGGCATCCATGGCCTTGCCGCCGAACCAGACGATGAGCAGGCTGGTGCCGTTCATGATCAGGGTCATAAAGGGCATCATGGCCACCATGGCGCGGTTGGTGAACAGCTGGGTGCCCATCAGCTCCCGGCTGGCAGCATCAAAACGATTTTCCTCAAAGGATTCGCGGCTGAATGCACGCACCGGCATCACGCCGGTCAGGATCTCGCGGCTGACGAGGTTCAGCTTGTCCACCAGGGTCTGCATGATCTTGAACTTGGGCATGGCGACGCTCATCAGAACCGTGATGAGCAGAAGCAGAGCGGCCACGTCCAGCACGATGATCCAGGCAAGGCCGGTGTTGCCCTGGGTGACGTGCATCACGCCGCCGATGCCCAGAATGGGAGCGTAGGCCACCATGCGCAGCAGGATGACACAGGTGAACTGCACCTGCTGGATATCGTTGGTGGTGCGGGTGATCAGGGAAGCGGTGGAGAAATTCTCGATCTCCGCGTTGGAAAAGTGGATGACCGAGGAGAAGGTCTCTCTGCGCAGCTCCCGGCCGATGGAAGCCGAGACGCGGGAGGCGATCAGGCCCACCAGAATGGCAACGACCACCATCAGCAGGGTCAGGGCCAGCATCTGGCCGCCCACACGGAAGAGGTAGGCCATCTGTACATCATGGGAAACGCCCTGTGCCTCATATTCCAGGCTGACCAGCAGGGTGGCCTGACTTGCCATGCTGGAAAGGGTGGTCTCGTCCACCTGTTCCATGGCGCTGGCCAGCTGCTGCTGGATCATTTCCCGGGAAAAACCGGGCATTTGGGCCATGGCTGCGAACTGGGCACAGACGGCATCCAGATCTTCCGCCGTGGGAGCAGCGGTCATGGTCTCTGCTTCAACCCCGGCAGTCTCGTCCTCGCTCTGGTAGCCGGACAGCGGAGCCATGGCGGCAGCGTTCTGCCCGGCAGGGGCGTTGGCATTCTGCGCCGCCGCCATATACAGCACGATATCCGGTGTGGTAACGGCATCCTCCAGAGCCGTGCGCTCGGCATCGGTCAGGTCACTGCGGAGTTTCAGAACACCGTCGTCCTGAAGATAATATCCGTAGGCATTCTGCAGCGCGTCTGCATCCTCTTCGCTCATCAAAAGCGAGAGGGCATCCAGTGTGCTTTGGCGCACGGTCTCCGGCAGGGGGCTTTCGATGCCGCCCTGCTGGATGCCGGTGTCCACGATCTTGCTCGTGTAATCCGGCAGGGAAAGGTCGCAGTAGGCTTGTACGAACAGCAGAGCCACCACGGCAAGGCAGGCAGCCCAGTGGCGGGCCAGCTGCTTGAAAATTTTACCCATTTTCGTTTTCTCCCTTCAATTTTGCTTGTTGCTCCGCATTTTCCGCTTCCACAGCCTCCAGCAGTACACCGGTCAGGGAAAACAGCTGCTCCCGCTGCTCTTCCGGGATGCGGCAGATGACCCGCTCAAAGTAACGGCTGATGGCGGCCTCGACCTGGCGGCTGGCATCCAGCCCCTTTTCCGTGGGGCGTACCAGCGTTTTGCGGCGGTCATTGGGGTCTGTGATCCGCTCAATGAGTCCATCCTGCTCCAGCTGGCGCAGCGCGCGGGAAACAGCGGGCAGGGGCTGTTTGACGGCGGCAGCCAGATCGGAAACATAGATGGTGCCATTCTGGCCATGCTCTTCAATGGTCATCAGCACGCCTTCCAGCATGATGAAATGACACTTGGGGCAGCTTTCCAGTGCCATTTTGGCACCGCGTTTGCCTTCTGTGCTCAGCCGATGTAGATAATGGACCAAGGCGAACAGTTCCGGTGCGCTCTTCTGCGGCATACGATCCCTCCTTATCACTTAACAGATACAAATGCTTAACACATGATAACTATTTGCTGATGACAATAATATACCCGCCTGCATCGGAATGCAAGCGGGTAAAAATGAACTTTTTGAAAACTCTGAAGATCCTGCGCATCAAGGAGAAAAAATCACTCGTGGAGCTGACGTTCTTCCACCAGACTCTCTCGTTTGCTGCTGATACGTCCCAGCCCGTAGGCCAAAAACGTGGCGCAAAGCAGGTTCAGCCATGCCAGCGACGCACCGCTGAAGGTGTTGGTAACGCCTATGAGAAGGTTTGCCAGACAGAGTAGCCTCACCATCTGTCCAATTTTGTTCAGGTGGGAGATACGGGAATCCACATCCGAAAACATATCAAAGGGACCTAGCTGGGCGCTACGGCGGAAATATCCCCAACTGAAGCAATGCCCAACGCTCTGTGCTTCCAACTCTTCCATGAAACTTTCAAAATCCGGGGAACTGTCCAGCATGGCAAGCCGGATGATGTACTGGCCGGGTTCCGTCTTTTCAAAGGTGTAGGTGCAGAACCCGGCATTCTGCAGGGCCCAGCCCTCCTGCGCCATTTCGTTGAGCCAGCGTTCTTCTTTTTCAAATTCCCAGACCCAGAAATTCCGATGCAGCGTTTTTGTTTCACTCATACCTGTTCCTCCTGTAAAATGGCGCGGCCATTGGCAGCAAGCTCCTCCAGCCGGATCAGCTCCTGTTTGAGCACCTTCAGCCCGGCGGAGGTCAATTGGTATTCTTTTTTGCGGCTCCCGCTTTCCATGGGCAGGGGAGAGATCCACCCCTTTTCGCACAGGGCATTCAGGGCACCGTACAGGGTTCCGGCAGCCAGCCGTACCCTTCCGCCGGAGAGCTGCTGGGTTTCCTGCATGATGCCGTAGCCATGCCGCGGATGATAGAGGGAAAGCAGGATGTAGTAGGTGGTTTCCGTCAGTGCCGGATTTTCCATTATATCACCTCGCTTTGTATCGCTATGCGATATATCATGGATGTATTATATCGCTTCTCGATATAACTGTCAAGGGGCTGAAAATAAAAAAGCTCTCCCGGAGGGGAGAGCAAAGACAAACAACCAGAGAAAATCGGTCAACGATCGTGGAACAGTCGGTTATCCACCCAGATGCAGACGCAGGCACCCAGCACCGAGATAACAAAGGAGCTGATGCTGCCGGTGGCATGGATGCCGATGAGACCGAACAGGAACTCACCCACAAAGCTGCCCAGAATACCCAGCACAATGTTGCGGCCGGTGGAGGTCTGGGTGCCCATGAAACGGTTGGCGATGTGACCGGCCAGAGCGCCTACCAGCACGCCCACGAGCAGGGAAGCCAGCAGGCCAATCAGAGAGAACAGGCCCATCAGCACGCCCACCAGAGCGCAGATCAGGGCAAGAACGATCAGGATAGACAAAGTGATCATACAGAAGCCTCCTTGGTTTCTTTTGTAAGAACGGCATTTTCTGCCGCGTACCGGCAGATGTCGTTCAGACAACACTTTTCACATTCGGGTTTGCGGGCGTTGCAGACAGCCCGGCCATGCATCACAAAGCGGTGGCACAGGTCACTGCCTTCCTCCGGCGGAATGATCTTCCACAGGGCCATCTCCACCTTCTGCGGCTCCTTGATGCCATCCACCAGCCCGATTTTATTGCACAGCCGGATGCAGTGGGTATCTGTGACGATAGCGGGTTTGCAGAACACATCACCCATGATCAGGTTGGCGCTCTTGCGGCCCACGCCGGGCAGTGCCAGCAGCTCTTCAAAGGTGGTGGGCACTTTGCAGTTGTATTTATCCCGCAGCACTCGCATACAGGCCGAGATATCCCGGGCCTTGCTGCGGCCCAGCCCACAGGGCTTGACAATGGCTTCGATCTCATCGGGCTCTGCCGCAGCCAACGCTGCTACATTGGGGTATTTTGCAAACAAGTCCTGTACCACAATGTTTACCCGGGCATCGGTGCACTGAGCCGCCAGCCGGACACTGACCAGCAGCTGCCAGGCGTGGTCGTAATCCAGCGTGCAGGCTGCATCTGGATATTCTGTTTTCAGCCGGTCGATGACCTGGAGCGCCAGCTCCTTTTTGGCAGAGAGATCTTCTGCCGCAGCAGCTTTCTTCATCTGAACCCCTCGTTTCCCGTAAATGTACTATGATAATAGCATGTTTCGACTTTTTTGTAAATGGGGTTTGTGACATCCATCTGAGAATGATTTTCATTATTGCTCTTGCTGTTCGTGTAAAAATGAGGTATACTATTTCTATATAAGGCCCATGCAGAACAGCAGGGCAGTACAGGAGGGAACGCCCGATGAATGAACCGCTGGCGCAGCGTATGCGCCCCAAAACGCTGGCCGAAGTCTGCGGCCAGCAGCATCTGCTGGCCCCGGGGCGGGTGTTCCGCCGCACCATCGAGAGCGGCCGCATCCCCAACATGATCTTTTACGGCCCATCCGGCACTGGCAAGACCACTGTGGCCCGCATCATTGCCGAGAACAGCGGCATGACGCTGCACAAGCTCAACGGCACTTCCTGCGGCACGGGGGATATCAAGGCAGTGCTCAAGGATATCGGCACACTGGCTGGGGCGGGGGGTATCCTGCTGTACCTCGATGAGATCCAGTATCTGAACAAGAAGCAGCAGCAAAGCCTGCTGGAGTGCATTGAGGACGGAACTGTGACCTTGATCGCCTCCACTACCGAGAACCCTTATTTTTACATCTATAATGCACTGCTTTCCCGCTGCACCGTGTTCGAGTTCAAATCGCTGACGGCTGCGGATGTGGAGCAGGGGCTGCGGAACGCCCTGAAAAAGCTTTCGGAGAGTGAGGGCACGCCCATCCGGATGGAGGACGATGCCTGTGCCTATCTTGCCGAGAGCGCGGGCGGCGATCTGCGCAAGGCACTGGGCTGCCTTGATTTTGCAGTGACGGCGGCGGCTCCCGAACCGGAGGGGAAGCACATCACGCTGGATATGATCCAGCAGGTCACCCGCCGCACTGCCATGCGGTACGACCGGGACGGCGATGACCACTATGATATCGTGTCGGCTTACCAGAAATCCATGCGCGGCTCCGACCCGGATGCAGCGCTCCACTATCTGGCCCGGCTGCTGGAAGCCGGGGATCTGCCCTCGGCCTGCCGTCGGCTCATGGTGTGCGCCTGCGAGGATGTGGGCCTTGCCTACCCGCAGATCATCCCCATCGTAAAGGCGGCGGTGGATATCGCCAACGCGGTGGGCCTGCCCGAAGCGAGGCTGGCCCTGGCGGATGCAGTTGTGCTGGTGGCGACCAGTCCAAAATCCAACAGCGCCCACGATGCCATCAACGCCGCCATTGCGGATGTGCAGGCCGGGCGCACCGGGCCCATTCCCCGCCAGCTGCAGAACAAGCACTATGACGGCGAGGATGCGCTGGTAAAGGGTCAGAATTACAAGTATGCCCACGATTACCCCAACCACTGGGTCGAGCAGCAGTATCTGCCGGATGTGCTCAAGAACACAAAATACTACACCTTTGGAGAAAACAAGAACGAGCAGGCCTCCCGCGCATATTGGGCGCGGATCAAGGGCGAAGAGAACGTATAAAGGGAAGAGAAGGAGAGAGGAAGATGCGTTATTCCAAACAGCGGGAGCTGGTGCTGCACACCGTGGAGCAGCTTTGCGACCACCCCACCGCCGAAGAGATCTTTGATAAGGCGGCCCCGGAGTGCCCGGGCCTGAGCCTGGGCACTGTCTACCGCAACCTGAACAGTCTGGTGGAGGCAGGCATGGTGCGCCGGGTGTCCATTCCGGGCAGGGCGGATCGTTTTGATCACACCCTGTGCTGGCACAGCCACCTCTACTGCACGGCCTGCGGCGGCGTAGTGGATGCCGATGTGGATGAGAAACAGGTGATGAGGCTGGTGCGCCGCCAGAAGGATGTTGTGGTGCAGGACTGCGCTGTGGTGCTGTTCGGCCTGTGTGAAGCATGCGCCAAAAAGCAGGCAGAAGGCTGAATTACCCCGAAGGATTCTGAAATTTGCGGTTTCCCACTTGCCCTTATGGCAGAAAGAGGGTATACTAAAAAGAGCTTTTGAAAAATAAGGATGGTTTTTATTGGAATACATTAACTTTGAACACAACGAAACGGCTGCGGAGCTGGTGCGTGCGGCTTACGACACCCCGCCGCTGGCCTTTGTACACAGCTATGGCTGTCAGCAGAACGTCAACGATGGCGAGCGCATCAAGGGCGTGCTGGTGGATATCGGCTACGGCCTGTGCGATAAGCCCGAGGATGCAGACCTCATCCTCTTCAACACCTGCGCTGTGCGGGAGCACGCCGAGCAGCGCGTGTTCGGCAATGTGGGTGCACTGAAGGGCCTGAAGGAGAAAAAGCGCGGCCTGATGATCGGCCTGTGCGGCTGTATGGCCAACCAGAAACATGTGGTGGAAAAGCTGCGCAAAAGCTATCCCTATGTTGATCTGGTCTTTGGCGTGGATGGCATCGATACGCTGCCCCAGCTCATTGCTCAGAAGCTGCAGAAGCATAAGCGCGTGCTGATGGAGCCTGCCCAGCGCCCGGTCATCGTGGAGAACATCCCCATCCGGCGCGAGAGTGAGTTCCGCGCCTGGCTGCCCATCATGTATGGCTGCGACAATTTCTGCACCTACTGCATCGTACCTTATGTGCGGGGCCGTGAGAAGAGCCGCAAGCCCGGCGATATCCTGGCGGAGTTCCGGGGGCTGGTGGAAGCCGGATACAAGGAAATCACTCTGCTGGGCCAGAACGTGAACAGCTACGGCAAGGGCCTGAAAGAACAGGTGGACTTTGCTGATCTGCTCAATCTGCTCTGCACTGTGCCCGGCGATTACCAGATCCGCTTTATGACCAGCCACCCGAAGGATGCCAGCCACAAGCTGATCGACACCATTGCGGCCCAGCCCCACCTGTGCAAACACCTGCACCTGCCGGTGCAGTGCGGCTCGGATGAATTGCTGAAAAAGATGAACCGCCATTACACCATCGGGCAGTACATGGAGCTGATCGAGTACGCCCGCAAAAAGGTGCCCGGCATCACCTTCTCCAGCGATATCATCGTGGGCTTCCCCGGGGAAACGGAGGAGGATTTCCAGGGCACGCTGGAACTGGTGAAGAAAGTCGGCTACATGCAGCTGTTCACCTTTATCTACTCCAAGCGCACCGGCACCAAGGCAGCGGAAATGCCCGACCCCACCCCTCGCGCGGAGAAAACCGACCGGATGACCCGTCTGCTCAAGGTGCAGGACGAGATCGCAATGGATCTGGTCCGGCAGCAGGTGGGCCAGACTGTCCGGGTGCTGGTGGAAGGCTATGGGCGCAGTGATGGCACCCTCTCCGGCCGGTTGGACAACAACCTGACCGTGGAGTTTGCCGCAGACCCCGCCCTGATGGGCAGCTACGCACAGGTGCACCTGACCGGTGCCCGCGCCACTGTCCTGCTGGGCGAACTGGAAACGTGATCCCGGGGCACACCGGCCCCAATGATAATGTAACTATAAAAACAAACACATCAAAGGAGATTTTTGATTATGGATTGCATCGATCTGTTCAAGCGCGCCGCCATGGCACTGCAGACTGACCCCCGTTACCTGGCTCTGGATCAGGCCCGCAAGGCAAACGACAAGGATGAGGAGCTGCAGAATCTCATCGGGGAGTTCAATCTGGCCCGCATGGATCTGAACAACGAGATCAGCAAGAGCGAGCGCAGTGATGAGCGCATCGCCGAGCTGAACACCAAGGTCAACGACCTGTACGGCAAGATCATGGCTGACGAGGGTATGACTGCTTACAACGAGGCAAAGCGCGACTGCGAGAACCTGGTCAACTACATTGATGCCATCATCAACACCGCAATGAACGGCGGCGACCCCATGACCGTGCAGGAGCCCAGCGAATCCTGCACCGGCAGCTGCTCCACCTGCGGAGGCTGCCACTAACAGGTAAAATGAGAACGCGGCTGCAAATCGCAGGCCGCGTTTTCCTTCCATTCGCAGTTACTTACTGCAAACCGACGGAAAGAAGCAAAGCGGCATAGCCCGCAGGAAAGGTGAACGATTATGGCAGAACTGTCGCCCATGATGCAGCAGTATATGGACATCAAGAAGCAGTATAAGGACGAGATCCTGTTTTACCGCATTGGCGACTTTTACGAGATGTTCTTTGACGATGCGCTGACCGCCTCCCGGGAGCTGGACCTGACCCTGACTGGCAAGCAGTGCGGCATGGAAGAGCGTGCCCCCATGTGCGGCGTGCCCTTCCACAGCTACGAGGGCTATGTGGCCCGCCTGATCGCCAAGGGATACAAGGTGGCGATCTGTGAGCAGATGGAGGACCCGTCCAAGGCAAAGGGACTGGTCAAGCGCGATATCATCCGGGTGGTCACGCCGGGCACTGTCATCGAGAGCAGTATGCTGCAGGATGACAAAAACAACTACATTGCAAGCATTTTTCTGAAAGGGAATGCGGCGGGCATCTGTTTTGCCGATGTTTCCACCGGCACGGCCCATATCACCGAGCTGAAACGGGAGAAGATCGTGCCTGCCGTGATCGCGGAGCTCTGCCGCTACCATCCCAGCGAGGTGCTGATGAACCCCGGAATGCTGGACTGCCGTGAGCTGACCGGCTATATCAAAAAGAATATGACCTGCTCTGTGGAGCTGGTGGAAGAGGAGCGCTACGCCCCGGGTCTGGTGGCCATCTCGCTGGAAAATCAGTTTGGCCGCAATTGGGATGAGACCACCGCTATCGACAAAAAAGGTCTGGTGCGGTTTGCCATGGCCGCGCTTCTGGAATACCTGCACACCACCCAGATCAAAGGTGTGGAGCGCCTGAAGACCGTCATCAGCTACAACGAAGCCCAGTATATGCAGCTTTCGCCTGTGACGCGGGCCAACCTTGAACTCACCGAGACCCTGCGGGGCCGCGAGAAGCGGGGAACCCTGCTCTGGGTGCTGGACAAGACCAGCACTGCCATGGGCAAGCGTCTGCTCCGCACCTGGATCGAGCAGCCGCTGCTTTCCAGCGATGCCATCAACCACCGTCTGGATGCTGTGGAAAGCCTGGTCAATCAGACCGTACAGCGCGGCGATCTGATCGAAGAACTGCATTACATCGCCGATCTGGAGCGTATGATGACCCGCACGGTCTACGGCTCGGCCACGCCCAAAGAGATCTATGCCATGGCACAGACCTGTGAGCGCCTGCCCAGCCTGCGCCAGCAGGCCGAAAGCTGCGGCTGCGCCGAACTCAGCGAGATCGTCTCCAGGATCGACCCGCTGAGCGATATCAAGGACAAGATCTATGCCGCTGTGGACCCTGACGCACCTTCTACCCTGAAGGATGGTGGTGTCATTGCCAAGGGCTACCACCCCGAGGTGGACGAGCTGCGTTCCATCCGCGATAACACCAAGGGCGTGCTGGCTCAGCTCGAGACCCGTCTGCGGCAGGAGACCGGCATCCCCAAGCTGAAAATCGGCTATAACCACGTGTTTGGCTATTTCATCGAGGTCAGCAACTCTTATAAGGCACAGGTACCGGAGAGCTACATCCGCAAGCAGACCCTGACCACCGGCGAACGCTACATCACACAGGAGCTCAAGGAGCTGGAAAATAAGATCCTGGGTGCTCACGAGCGGCTGATCGCTCTGGAACACCGGCTGTTCAATGAGCTGCTGGAAAGCATTGGTGCCCAGCTCGACCGCATCCAGCGTACAGCCAACGCCGTGGCAGAGCTGGACGTGCTGGCCGCTCTGGCTCAGGTGGCAGCAGAAAACAACTACTGCCGCCCCACTGTGGATGAGAGCGACCAGCTGACCATCGTGGAGGGCCGCCACCCTGTGGTGGAGCAGATGCTCAAGGGCAGTCTGTTCGTACCCAACGATACCACCCTGAACTGCGGCGAAGATCGCTGCCTCATCATCACCGGCCCTAACATGGCGGGCAAATCGACCTATATGCGCCAGAATGCGCTGATTGCCCTGATGGCACAGATCGGTTCCTTTGTTCCGGCCAGAGAGTGTCATGTGGGTGTAGTGGATGCCATCTTTACCCGTATCGGCGCGTCGGATGACCTTTCGGCAGGTCAGTCCACCTTTATGGTGGAGATGACCGAGGTGGCAGAGATCCTGAAGAACGCTACCTCCCGCAGTCTGGTGGTGCTGGATGAGATCGGGCGCGGCACGTCCACCTTTGACGGTATGAGCATTGCCCGCGCCGTGGTGGAGCACATCAGCGACCCTGCCAAGGGACTGGGCTGCAAAACCCTCTTTGCCACCCATTACCACGAGCTGACGGACCTTGAGGGCACCATCAGCGGCGTGAAAAATTACAACATTGCGGTGAAAAAGCGGGGTGAGGACATCACCTTCCTGCGCCGCATCGTCCGCGGCCCTGCCGATGACAGCTATGGCATTGAGGTGGCAAAGCTGGCCGGTCTGCCCGGCACCGTGACCCGCCGCGCCCACGAGGTGCTGCGCGCACTGGAAGCCACTGCCCCCAAGAACAAGGTGGAGCAGATGGACTTTGATGCGCTGCAGGAGTATAACTCTCCCGCAGTGCCCAGCGAGGTGCTGGAAAAACTGGATGCGCTGGATGTGGAAACGCTGACCCCCATTGAAGCGCTGAATTTCCTGTACGAGCTGAAAAAGACCTTGAAGGGCAGCCTGAACGGCTGATTTCCTGAAAAATCCTAAAAAACAGGGGAGGGAACGAATATGGCAGTCATCCATGTTCTGGACAAGCACACGGCGGAGCTCATTGCAGCCGGTGAGGTGGTGGAGCGGCCTGCTTCCGTGGTGAAGGAGCTGCTGGAAAACGCCATTGATGCCGGGGCAAGCCAGATCACCGTGACCATTGAATCAGGCGGCGTGAAGCTGATCGAGATCAGCGACAACGGTTCGGGCATTGAAGCAGAGTATATCCCTACGGCATTCATCCGCCACGCCACCAGTAAGATCCAGACGGAGGATGATCTGAATCATATCCACACCCTGGGCTTCCGTGGAGAGGCGCTGGCTTCCATTGCCAGCGTGGCGCGGGTAGAAGTGCTGACCCGTACTGAGAACGACGAGTGCGCCTCCGTCTACCGCATCGAGGGCGGCGAGGATTATCCGCTGGAGCCCGGTGCACGCGGCGTGGGCACTACCATCCGGGTGCAGGATCTGTTCTACAACACCCCGGCCCGGATGAAGTTCCTCAAAAAGGATTCCAGCGAGGGTACCTTTGTGGCGGATATCGTGGCCCATGTGGCCCTGAGCCACCCCGAGGTCAGCTTCAAGTTTGTCCGGGAAGGCAAGCTGCAGTATGTCACCCCCGGTGATGGCAAGCTGCGCAGTGCCGCCTACGCGGTGCTGGGCCGGGAATTCAGCCGTGACCTCATGGAGCTGGACAATCAGGAAGGGGTGTACCGGGTGTGGGGCCTCATCACCCAGCCCAGGAGCTGCCGCGCCAGCCGCAGTATGCAGTATTTCTACATCAATGGGCGCTATGTCCGCAACCGCACCATGATGGCAGCCATGGAAACAGCGTTCAAAGGCACCACGATGCAGGGCAAGTTCCCTGGAGGAATCTTGCTTCTGGAAATGCCCGCTGACCTTGTGGATGTCAATGTCCACCCGGCCAAGACTGAGGTGCGCTTTGCCCGGGAAAACGATATCTTTGACCTCGTTTATCACGCTGTCAAGCTGGCACTGGCCCAACCGGGCACCGGAGAGCGGCGCTTCGCCTTTGAAGAGGATAAAAAAGATGAAGAATCCAACGAATTGGAAATAAATGATAACACGATAGAAAAAGATGTAAAGAAGAATGACTTTACAGGGCTTTCCGCCATCATTCCGGGCCAGGCCGAGCCGGGAACGCTCCATGAGCATACGCCTCAGCCCCAGCGGAGCTTCCGGAGCTTCACTCCGGCACCGGCAGCAGTACCGCTGTCCCGTCCGGCACCTGCAAGCCACCCGGATATCCTGCCTGTGCCGGGCACTTCCGAGGAAAAGCCGACAGAGCACAGCTGGACAACGGTTGCATCGGGCCTGCCCATCCGGCAGGATGCCACCCTGCACAGCCCAGCACCAGCTCCCACGGTGAGTGAGCCTGAAGCACCCGCCTTTGCCGCAGCGCTGGGAGAAGGTGCATTGGACATTGAACCGGACAGTGCAGATCTGCCCGAACATCAGGACCACATGGCGGCATGGGATCCTGCCCCCAAGGAGGAAATGCCTGCCGCCCCAGCTCGGCAGCAGACCTCTGCTGCCGAGGATACGCCGGAACAGCTGGGCTTTGATGTGCAGGAAGGCCCTGCCCCTCTGCGCTATGTGGGTGAGATCTTCAAGACCTACATCCTCGCTGAGCGCGGGGAGGAAATCTGCATCATTGATAAGCACGCCGCCCACGAGCGCCAGCTTTTCGAGAAGCTGGCGGCAAACTATGGAGATGTTCCGGCCCAGCTGCTGCTGGAGCCGCTGGTGGTGGAGCTGTCGGCGGAGGAAAAGACTGCCCTCCTCTCCAACCTTGAGCTGCTGGAAAGCGCAGGACTGGAGATCGATGACTTTGGCGGCAACAGCGTGTTCCTGCGCTCTGTGCCCGCGGATGTGGAACAGGGCAGCGCTGAGGATCTGCTGGTGGAGCTGGCAGATAAGCTCTCCAAGGGCAGCCGCGATGCCCTGAGCGAAAAGACCGAGTGGGTGCTCCATTCCATCTCCTGCCGCGCGGCCATCAAGGCGGGGGATAAGACCTCCCCGCAGGAGCTGATGGCATTGGCTGAAAAGATCCTCTCGGGCGAGGTGCCGCCCTTCTGCCCCCATGGTCGGCCTTGTGTCCTTAAATTGACCCGGAAGGAGCTGGAAAAGCAGTTTGGACGGATCGTGTAACAATAAGCACCCGGTGCTGGCCGTGGTCGGCCCCACGGCTTCCGGCAAGACCGCGCTGGGTGTTGCACTGGCCGAGCAGTTCGGCGGGGAGATCATCAGCGCCGATTCGATGCAGATCTACAAAGGGCTTGATGTGGGCACCGCCAAGGTGACCCCCGAGGAGACTCGCGGCATTCCGCACCATGGGGTAGATATCCTGCAGCCCGATGAACCGTTCAGCGTGGCAGATTTCACCGCGCTGGCCGGGGCGCTGGAGCGTGAGATCTCCGGCAGAGGACATCTGCCCATCCTCGTGGGCGGTACCGGGCTCTATGTCCAGAGTTTTTTGTATGGTGTCCGCTTTGCTGCCGAGAAAACGCCGGACGGTTTGCGGGAACAGCTGGCCGCAGAACTGAATGAAAAGGGTCCGGAAGCCATGTATGCGGAGCTGCAGGCGGTGGACCCCGAAGCGGCGGCAGCCATCCATCCGAACAACCATGTCCGGGTGCTGCGGGCGCTGGAACATTACCGCGCCACCGGCAAAAAGCTCAGTGAGCAGAAAGCAGACTCACTCCCGCCCGAAAGGCCCTACCGTTCTCTGATCCTTGGGCTGGATTTCCCGGAGCGCGCCCAGCTCTACCGCCGCATCGACCTGCGGGTGGATCTGATGATGGAGCAGGATCTGCTGAACGAGGCAAAACGTGTGTGGGAACACCGGGATACCTATAAGACGGCGGCCCAGGCCATCGGATACAAAGAATTCTTCCCCTACTTTGCGGGGGAGAGCGCGCTTGCCCCTTGTGTGGAGAAGCTGAAACAGGCTTCCCGCAACTATGCCAAGCGCCAGCTGACCTGGTTCCGCCACATGGAGGGTATCTGCTGGCTGGATGCCTCGGCCCCGGATGTCCGGGAACAGGCTGCACGTCTCACAAATGAATTTTTAGCGAAAGGATGAGCGATATACAGGAAGAAAACCGCGAGGGCATCTCCGGCGCACTGAAAACGCTGGCCGCTGTCGTTATCGTGTTTTTGCTGCTGGCGGCATTGTATGTGGGCTATCAGGCAATGCAGGTGCTGTTTCCGCCCAATACCTACGAGACCGCCCTGCTGGCTACGGTGGAGGACACCGTGGATGCCGAAGGAGTGCTCCTGTTTGAGGAAAGCTACGTTGCGGGCGGCGGCACGCTGGGATATCTGGTGGCAGACGGCGAACGTGTTTCGGCAGGCACAGCGGTAGCTGAGATCTACAGCGATGCAGCGCAGGCTACCCTGCGCCAGCAGCTGACCCAGATCAATGACCAGATCGACCTGCTGCAGCGCTCCCAGAACACCACTTCGGTGCAGCTGGAATCCCTGCGCAAGAACCGTTCCGCCGCTCTGTACGACCTGATGGATTCGCTGGATGCGGGGGACTACGAGGATACCGATGCGGAGAAGGAAAACTACATTCTGGCCCAGAACAAGCTCTGGGTCATCACCGGCGAGGTGGCCAGCTTCTCCGACCAGATTACCGCGCTGACCCAGCAGGCCACCACGGTGCAGTCTCAGCTGGGCAATCCGTCCCAGATCACGGCCCCGCAGACGGGCTATTTCATCCGCAGCTCCAGTTCCGGGCGGCTGAACGCAGGTTCTGCCGATATCCTTGCGCTGGATGCAGCCAACCTGAAAGCTTACGTCGAATCCTCCCCGGAGATCGCGCTGGACGGCTGCGCGGGAAAGATCGTTTCAGGTTTTACCTGGTACTATGCCGGGGTATGCTCGGCCAAACAGGCGGAAAAGCTGCTGGGCAGGGACGGCAAGCCCTTGACCAAGAGCGTTGAGATCCGCTTTCCCGGTCAAGTGGAAACGCCCCTCAAGGCAAAGGTCAGCGAGGTGAACATTGATGCGGAAAACGATATTGCACGTTTCGTCCTCTCCTGCGAGATCATCAACGGCGATGTGCTCCGGCTGAACTGTGCCGATGCCCAGATCATCGTGGGACGCAACACCGGCCTGCGGGTGCCTGCTGCCGCGGTGCACTACCTCAAGGAGGACGGCTCCGAGGCAGAGGGTCAGGGTGAGAACTACATCCCCGGCGTGTATGTGAAGTACGGCAACCTGGCCCGCTTCTGCCGCATCGACCCTGTGGACGATGCCCACCCGCAGATCACAGACGGTGACGACCTCATCGTTTTGCCCAGCGGAACGGCTGGTTCTGTCAGTCAGGTTCGGCTTTATGACGAGATTATTGTCTCCGGACAAAATTTGTATGATGGAAAACTTTTGTAGTTATTGACATCTGCGGCAAAAAATCCGATAATAGTAAAAGCTATTTGCATCTCTTTTGCAAAAGGCGCCAGGCAGCTGCGGCTGCCTGAATGAAAGGAGCAGATACTATGTCTTTCGTGGATAGTCTCAAAAAGGGCCTTTTTGGCGGTGAGGACGATTACGACGATCAGTACATCGACGACGGCCCCCAGATGGTGAACAACAACAGCGGTCTCGGCGTTGGCATGGACGATGCAGAGGAAGAGCCGGTGGAGGGTGCCCAGAAGAAGAACAAGGTGGTCAACATCCACGCCACCACCCAGCTCAAGGTCGTTCTGGTAAAGCCCGAGCGCTTTGAGGATGCCAGCACCATTGCAGACCACCTGAACAACAAGCGCACGGTCGTGCTGAATCTGGAGTCTACCAACAAGGAAGTTTCCCGCCGTCTGGTGGATTTCCTGTCCGGCGTGGCTTACGCCAACAACGGCCAGATCAAGCGCGTTGCCAACAGCACCTTCATCATTACCCCGTACAATGTGGACATTATGGGCGATCTGCTGGACGAGCTGGAGAACAATGGCGCGTTCTATTGATCCTGCTCCCAGGGCAGTGCGGGGCTTTGTGCCCGCCCGCACCGATGAAGAGCGCTTTCTGATGCGGCATGTAGAAGATCTGGCCCGCGCGGCCGAGGGACGCGGCATTGCCCGCTACTCCGGCTTTTTGAGCGACAGGGAACAGGATCTGGCCCGCGCGGCGCTGAATCGTGCCGATGTGCCGGAGAGCGACCATCATTTTGAGGGCGGCTGGCCCGGGGCAGAGCGGAAGCTGCTCTGCCTGGAGCCGGAGGGCTGCTACCCTGCAAGCCCGCTGTGCTGCGTGAAGCTGACCTGCCGTACCCTTTCCGGGGCGGCACTGCCGGGCCACAAGGATTATCTGGGCAGTCTGATGGGGCTGGAGCTGCGTCGGGAAGCGCTGGGAGACATCGTGCTCCCGGCCGATACACCGGGCACTGCCTATGTCTTTGCGCTGGAAACGGCGGGGGAGCTCATCTGCCGGGAACTGCTGCAGGTGGGCCGGACAGAGGTCACCACCACGCTGCTTTCGCTGGATGAGGTGCCTGAATTCCCGCAGGCAGAGCGCAAAACGCAGACAGCCACCGTGTCCTCTTTGCGGCTGGACGCTGTGCTTGCGGCCATGCTCCATTGCAGCCGCGGGCAGGCGTGTGAGTGGATCGCGGCGGGCCGGGTGGAGATCAACCACCTGCCTGCAGAGAGTGCCCACGCCCCGGTGTATGAGGGTGATGTGTTCACGGTGCGCGGAAAGGGACGCTTTGGCCTGACGGCCCTGCCCGGAAAAAGCAAAAAAGACCGATCGATCATCGAGTTTTTTCAATATTGAATGAAAAGGGAGGAAACCACTATGCTGACCCCGCAGGATGTGCGTGCTGCACAGTTTGAAAAGAACATCCGCGGCTACCGGACCGAAGAGGTGGACCGTTTCCTGGATAAAGTAGAGGAGCAGCTGAAGCAGGATGAAGATCAGGCTGAGGAGCTGCGCCGCCAGATTGCTGAGCTGACCGCCGAGAATCAGCGTCTGCACAAGGAAATGGAGAGCTACGAGGCTGACGGCGATATGCTCAAGAGCGCGCTGATCAATGCCCAGCGGATGGGTGAGAATGTCATCCGGGAAGCAAACCAGAAGTCGGAAGAGATCCTGCATCGCGCAAATCTGCGCGGTGATGATATTATCCGTGATGCCAACGAGCTGCTGCAAAAAGCCAGTGACCGCGCGGATGAGATCATCAACGAGGCAAACGAGAAAAAGCTTGCCCAGGAGCGCGAGTATGACCGCGTCCGGCTGGAAGTGACCCGCTTCAAGTCCGATGTGCTGAACCTGTACCGCAGCCATGTTGAGTCTCTGAGCCGCCTGCCTGAGTTCCAGAAGGAGGAGCCCGCTGAGGATGCTCCTGCCGAGGATGAGGCTGCAGCCGCCGATACCACTGCCGCCGCTGTGACCGAGGAGATCGCCGAGGCACAGCCCGCTGCAGCGGATGTGGATGCTGAGGACGAGACCCCTGCGGATGAAAAGACCAGCGAGGAGTTCTGGGCACAGGACGAGAGCCAGCTCAAGCTCGACCCGCCCCCGGCCCCTGCCGCCGAGGATGAGGCTGCAGCGCCGGACTACGCCGCTTTTAAGGGCGTGAAGTTCAGCGAGTGATCCCAAAGCGTTTTAGTAAATTAGAGGAGTGTGTAACCATTGGCTAAGAATAAGTCCCAGTACGATAGTACCCTGAACCTGCCCAAGACTCTGTTTGAGATGCGTGCCGGTCTGCCCAAGAAGGAGCCCGCCATGCTGGAGGATTGGGAGAAGAACGACCTGTACAACAACCTGATCAAGCACAACGACGGCAAGCCTAAGTTTGTCCTGCACGACGGCCCTCCGTATGCAAACGGCAACATCCACATGGGCACCGCGCTGAACAAGATCATCAAGGATATCATCATCCGCGACAAGAACATGGAGGGCTTCCAGGCTCCCTATGTGCCTGGCTTTGATACCCACGGCCTGCCCATTGAACTGAAGGCTCTGTCCTCTCTGGGCGAGAAGAAGAAGGACATCTCCAAGCTGGAGCTGCGCCAGATCTGCGAAAAGTTTGCCACCGAGCATATCGACATTATGAGCGACCAGTTCAAGCGTCTGGGCGTTATCGGTGACTTTGAGCACCCCTACCTGACCCTGAAGCCTGAGTTCGAGGCCCGCCAGATCGAGATCTTTGGCGAGATGGCCAAGAAGGGCTACATCTACAAGGGCCTGAAGCCTGTGTACTGGTGTCCCGACTGCCGCACCGCTCTGGCTGAGGCAGAGATCGAGTACGGCGAGGACGACTGCGATTCCATCTTCGTCCGCTTCCACGTATCTCAGGACCCCAACGGTGTGCTGGCAAAGCACGGCATTCCGATGGATAAGACTTACTTCGTGATCTGGACCACCACCACCTGGACCCTGCCCGCCAACGAGGCCATCTGCCTGAACGGTGCCTTTGAGTATTCCTTTGTCAAGATCGGCGAGGAGTACCATATCATGGCCACCGAGCTGGTCAAGAGCGTGATGGATGCCTGCCATATTGAGAACTACGAGATCGTGGGCGAACCTGTTTCCGGCGCTGAGTTCGAGCTGATGCGCTATCATCACGTCTACCTGCCCAAGGAGGGTATCGTCATCCTGGGTGACCATGTTACGCTGGAAAGCGGTTCCGGCTGCGTCCACACCGCAGGCGGTCACGGTGTGGATGACTTCAATGTTTCTCAGAAGTACAACGTGCCCATCACTGTTCCTGTGGACGACGGCGGCTGCCTGACGGAGCTGGCCGGTAAGTACGCAGGTCAGCGTGTCTGGGCTGCCAACAAGACCATTCTGGCCGACCTGACCGAAGCCGGTGTCATCATGGGTCAGGTGCACATCAAGCATCAGTACCCCCACTGCTGGCGCTGCCACAACCCCATCATCTTCCGTGCCACCGAGCAGTGGTTCTGCTCTGTTGCCAAGTTCCGTGACGATGTCTACAAGGCCATCGACACCGTGAAGTGGATGCCTGACTGGGGCCACGACCGCATGAAGGGCATGGTCCGTGACCGCAACGACTGGTGCATCAGCCGTCAGCGTACCTGGGGCGTGCCCATCCCGGCTTTCTACTGCAAGAAGTGCGGCGCTTACCACATCACCGATGCCACCATCAAGGCTGTCAGCGAGCTGTTCCGCAAGGAGGGCTCCGATGCCTGGTACAAGTATGAGGCAGAGCAGATCATCCCCGCAGGTGAAGTCTGCGAGAAGTGCGGCGCTTCCGAGTGGACCAAGGATACCGACATCATGGATGTCTGGTTCGATTCCGGTTCCACCCACGCTGCTGTGCTGGAGGAGCGCCCGGAGCTGAGCTTCCCGGCCGACATGTATATGGAGGGCGGCGACCAGTTCCGCGGCTGGTTCCAGTCCAGCCTGCTGACCAGCGTGGCTGCCAAGGGCTGCGCACCTTATAAGTCCGTTCTGTGCCACGGCTGGGTCGTGGACGAGCAGGGCAAGCAGATGCACAAGAGCGCCGGCAACGGCGTGGAGCCCAGCGAGATCATCAAGGACTATGGCGCGGATATCATCCGCCTGTGGGTCGCTTCTTCCGACTACACTGTGGATGTGCGCGCCGGTAAGAATATCTTCAAGCAGCTGAGCGAGGCTTACCGCAAGATCCGTAACACCGCCCGCTTCATTCTGGGCAATCTGGATGGCTTTGATCCCAACACCGATTGTGTGGCAGATGACCAGCTGCAGGAGATCGACCGCTGGGCACTGGCTGCTCTGGATGACCTGATCGTGAATGCCAAGGCAGGCTACGATGTGTATGACTTCAACAAGGTCTATCACGCCGTTTACAACTTCTGCGTTGTTGCCATGTCCAACTTCTACCTGGATGTGACGAAAGACCGCCTGTACTGCACCAACGGTGTGGGCCGCAAGGCTGCCCAGACCACCATGTACAAGATCCTGGTCGCACTGGACAAGATCATTGCCCCCATCCTCTGCTTCACCAGCCAGGAGATCTGGGACTTCCTGCCCAAGACCGAAGGCATGAACAAGTACGTTGTGTTTGAGGCAATGCCCAAGGCAGGCCAGTACGCTGCAGACGATGCCTTCAAGGCCAAGTGGGCACAGCTCATTGCTGTCCGTGACGAGGTCAAGAAGGTGCTGGAGCAGGCCCGTGCAGAAAAGACCATCGGTGCTTCTCTGGAAGCTTCCGTTACCCTGTACTGCAATGATGCCGTCTATGACCTGCTGAACAGCATTCCCATGGACGAGCTGGCTGACCTGATGATCGTCTCCCATGTGGAACTGGTCAAGGGCGAGGGTGGTTCCGCCTCCGCTGTTGAGGGTCTGGGCGTTTCTGCTGCACATGCCACCGGCGAAAAGTGCGAGCGCTGCTGGAAGTATTCCGCAGACATCGGCACCCACGCCGCACATCCCACCCTCTGCGCACGCTGCGCAAGCGTGGTGGAAGCATAAGCCTTCCTGAATTAAACGCTGCGGCGCTCCTTTCGAGCAGGGAGCGCCGCTTTTTGGTATCAGAACACAGGCGGCAGCATGCCGCCGTTGGGAGTACTTTTATGGCATTTGTGATCTTCAATCTGCTGTGCGTTGCGGCGCTGGTCGGCCTCGATCAGGCCATCAAGTTCTGGGCTGTCAGCGCTTTGCAGCCGGTGGGCGCAATGCCGCTGATCCCCCATGTGGTGGAGCTGCGGTTCGTGCTCAACCAGGGCATGGCATTCAGCCTGCTCAGCGGCAAGCAGCTGTTTTTGATCGTTGCAACCAGCGCAGCATTGCTGCTGGTTGCTTATTGGCTGTTCTTCCGCAGCCGGAACAACCGTCTGCAGCAGGCCGCACTCATCCTGGTGCTGGGCGGCGGCATCGGCAACCTGATCGATCGTGTGCTGAACGGCGAGGTGGTGGATTACATCAACCTGCTGTTCATGCGGTTCGCAGTGTTCAATTTTGCAGATATCTGTGTCTGCGTTGGTGTGGCACTCTGGGTGCTGGTCATTTTCCTGGAGGAGCTGCACGAGGATACGAAAAAGGGCCCGAAGGAGCAGTAAGCCATGGAGCAGCGTGAATATATCGTGGA
Source organism: Faecalibacterium sp. Marseille-Q0746 (assembly GCF_017377595.1). NCBI lineage: Bacteria > Bacillati > Bacillota > Clostridia > Eubacteriales > Oscillospiraceae > Faecalibacterium > Faecalibacterium sp. Marseille-Q0746. The sequence continues at coordinate 24,932 of NZ_JAFREI010000001.1, forward strand.
AGCCGAGGGCGCAGGCCAGCGCATCGATCGCTTTCTGAGCGGCGAGGACACCGGCCTTTCCCGCAGTGCCCTGCAGGGCCTTGTGGCTGAGGGCCATGTGCTCTGCAACGGCAGGGCCCCGGCCAAGAGCCTGAAGCTCAAGGCAGGGGATATCATCCTGCTGGAGATCCCCGACGCAAAGCCCATCGAGGCTGTGCCGCAGGAGATCCCGCTGGACATCATCTATGAGGATGCACACCTTCTGGTGGTCAACAAGCCCAAAGGGATGGTCGTCCACCCGGCTCCCGGCAACCCGGACGGCACCCTGGTCAACGCTCTGCTCTGGCACTGCAAGGGCAGCCTTTCCGGCATTGGCGGCGAGATCCGGCCCGGCATCGTCCACCGCATCGATAAGGACACCAGCGGTCTGCTTGTGGTGGCAAAGGATGATGCAACCCACATCGGCCTTTCCCAGCAGATGGCGGTGCACAGCGTGGAGCGGGCCTACAATACCATCGTCTATGGCGGCTTTGCCCAGGATGAGGGCTTTGTGGAGAGCAACCTGGGCCGCAGCAAGACCGACCGCAAGAAGATGGCGGTCTATCCGGCCAGTGAGCCTCACACAAAGTACGCCTATACCGGCTACAAGGTGTTGGAACGGCTGGGCGAGTTCACGATGCTGGAGTGCCGCCTGAAAACGGGCCGTACCCACCAGATCCGCGTTCACATGGCTTCCATCCACCACCCGGTGGCGGGCGACCCGGTGTACGGCCCCCACAACTGCATCACCAGCCTGCATGGTCAGTGCCTGCATGCAAAAACGCTGGGGTTTATTCACCCCATCACGGGGGAACACCTGCGGTTCGATTCTGAGCTGCCGGATTACTTCACCCGCTTCTTGACCACGCTCCGTCAGCGCACAGGAGGAAATACCCTATGAAAGAGACGAACATTGACCAGACCCTAGTCCTCTGTGATCTGGACAGCCTGCTGCTGGATGCCGCAGGCAATCTGCCCCAGCTCCAGCGGGACGTGCTGCAGCTTTTTGCCAGCAGGGGCGGCAGGCTGACCGTTTTCTCTCAGCGCTCGCCCCGGGCGGTCCGCTCTCTGTTGGGCGGGGTGCGGCTCAGTGCGCCCGCACTGGTCTGCGGCGGCACACTGGCCTACAACTTTTCGGAGGGATCCGGCACCGCGCTGTGCAGCTTTGAGGGGATGGAGGAGTCTGTCCTGAAGATGCTGCCCTCCCTGTCCGGCGTGGGCATTGCCCTGCAGATGCGCGATGGCTCCACCCGCGCTGTGCGGATGAGCGAGGGACTGGTGTTCCACCTCAAGCAGGAGTGGACTCCCTTTGTGCTGAGCAACGCCGCCGATGTCAAGGGCGAGGACGTTCTGCGCATCCTGTTCTATCAGGACAAAAAGCAGATGCCCATTCTGCCCACGCTGCAAAAGGCGCTGGGGGACGCGGCAGCCTTCCTGCATGCGGAGCGCCTTGCACAGGATACGCTGGTGCTTACCCCGGGCCTTGTCTCAGGCAGTGCCATGCTCAACGCCGTCTGCCCTCCCTCCGGCTATGCTGCCGAGCAGCTGACGGTGCTGGCTGGCTGCACCCAGATGCTCGACCTTGTCCATCTGGCGGGAGAGAGCGTTGTGCCTGCGGATGCCGCGCCTGAACTGCGCCTTGCCGCCAACCGGATGACCTTGACCGACCACGATACCGGTGCAGCGGCAGAGCTTTTGTACGGCATGGTGCGCCGTGCGGAAACTTCTGCGTAAAATCATTGTAAAGCTCTCTGCAAATTCTCCGCAGAGGGCTTTCTTTTTCAGAGAAAGTCGGGTACAATGGGATGAAGAAAGCCAGTCTCACAAAAACAGAACAGAGATTTCTGTGGACAGCGGCTCTTGTCTGCGCAGTGTGCGTCGCGCTGGCGTTTGGGTTTGCCGTTCCGCGGCAGACAGGGCCGGGCCGTGCAGCCGGGAGTGAAACACCGCTTATCCAGCTGGCGCGGGTCGATCTGAACACCGCCGGGCAGGACGCTCTCTGCACCCTGCCGGGGGTGGGGGAACAGCGCGCCCGGGCCATCATCGAATACCGGGAGCAGTACGGACGCTTTGCTGCGGTGGAAGAAGTCGCCGCCGTGCCCGGCCTGACAGAAGCGGTGGTAGAAGAGTGGGATGGACTTGCTTATGTGAGCTGAAGCGCTGCGGAGAAAACCGCAGGTCAGGGAAAAAGGGAGTAAACTACTATGAAAGAGGATACGATCTTCATCAACCGTGAACTCAGCTGGCTGGACTTTAACCGCCGTGTGCTGGTGCTGGGCAAGGATAAGAATGTCCCGCTGGCGGAGCAGGTGAAATTTCTTGCCATTTATGGCTCCAATCTGGATGAATTTTTCATGGTGCGTGTGGGTTCTCTGCAGGAGCGCGCCAACCTTGCACGCAGTCAGAAAGATAAGGACAAGCGTGAGAACAAGACCAACATGACGGCCGAGGAACAGCTGAACGCCATCATGCCCAAAGTTGCCCATCTGCAGGAGGACTGCGATAAATACTACGAGAAAGCGCTGGAAAATCTGGATGCCTGCGGCTATAAAAAGGTAAACTTTGATGCGATGGATAAGGAACAGGAGCGCTTCTGGAAAAAATACTTCCAGAACGAGCTGTTCCCCATCCTCAGCCCGCAGATCGTGGACAACCGCCACCCGTTCCCATTCCTGCGCAATAAGGAGATCTACCTCGGCGCTCTGCTCAAGGAGAAAGAGGGCCAGAGCCTTGGCATGATCCCTATCTCCAGCCAGATGGAGCGGCTGATCCTGGTGCGCCGGGAGGGCAAGACCGAGTTTGCCCTGACAGAGGAACTGGTGCTCCACTATGCGTCCCTTATCTTCGGCAAGGATGCCGTGCAGGAAAAGTGCCTGTTCCGCGTCACCCGCAACGCCGACATTGATGTAAAAGAGGGCATGATGGACCATGATATCGATTACCGCGAGATCATGGCCGACCTGCTCAAGCGCCGCCGCAAGCTGGCCGCTGTCCGCCTGCAGGTAACTCCCACGGCCCCGCAGGAGATCCTGCGTCTCCTCTGCGACAAATTAGAACTGAGCCATAAGCGGGTGTTTGCCCAGAAGAGCCCACTGGATCTGAGCTTCTTCTACAAGCTCACCGGTAAGATGGAGGCCGAGGGCAACCCGGAGCTGTTCTATCCCTCGGCCCGGCCCATGCTGCCGCCCCAGGATTATGACCTTGCCGCCGAGGTGGAAAAGCACGATGTCCTGCTCAGTTATCCGTATCAGTCTATCCGTCCCTTCATCGCGATGCTGAAAAAGGCCGCGCGGGATCCGGAGGTCATCTCCATTAAGATGACCCTTTACCGGATGGCGCGGGAATCCCAGATCGTGCAGGCCCTGATCGAAGCCGCCGAAAATGGCAAGGAAGTGGTGGCTCTGGTAGAGCTGCGTGCCCGCTTTGACGAGCAGAATAACATCGACTGGTCCAAGCAGCTGGAAGAGGCTGGCTGTACCATTCTCTATGGCTTTGATGATTACAAGGTGCACTCCAAGCTGACCCTCATCACCAAGAAGGGCCCGCAGGGCTACAGCTACATCACCCAGATCGGCACCGGCAACTACAACGAAAAGACCAGCGAGCTCTATACCGATTATTCGTTCATCACGGCAGATCTGGGCATCGGTGAGGAAGCCTCCAACGTGTTCCAGAACCTTGCCGTGCAGAAGCTGACGGAGACCACCGAGAAGATGCTGGTGGCCCCTCTGCGCTTCAAGAGCGTGCTGCTGGACGAGATGGACCGGGTCATCAATGCAGCCAAGCTGGGCCGCCCGGCATCCATGATCCTGAAAAACAACTCCATCTCGGATCGGGATATCATCCTGAAGCTCGAAGAAGCCAGCTGTGCGGGGGTTCGCATCGATATGATCGTGCGCGGTATCTGCTGTGTCCGCGCCGAGGTGCCGGGCAAGACCGAGAACCTGCATATCCGCAGTCTGGTGGGCCGCTACCTTGAGCATGGCCGCATCTACAGCTTCTACGATGGCGTGACCACCCGCATCTATATCGCCTCCGGAGATTTCCTCACCCGCAACACGGAGTGCCGCGTGGAGGTGGGTGTCCGGGTGGAGGACCCTGTCCTCATCCAGAAGCTGAGCGATATCCTGCAGCTGCAGCTGCGGGATAACGTCAATGCCCGGGAGATGCGGGCAGACGGCAGCTATCAGAAGGTGAAAGCGGCCCCCGGTGAGCCCCTTGTCAACGGCCAGATGGACATGTACGATCTGCTCCGGGATGACTGGCTCGCCCGGGATACCGCTTCTGCGGCAGAACCGGAGCAGCCCGAGCCAAAGGCACCGGTACGGCCGTCTGAGCCCGAAACGAGACCGGAGCCGGTTCAGGTGGCGGAGCAGCCCCCAGAACCAGCAAAACAGCCTGCCACGGTGAAAGCAGCACCTGCTCCGGCCGTGCAGAGCACACCCATTCCGCACGCTGTTGATCGCACGGAACGGCACGGCCACCCCAGCATCTTCCAGCGGCTCCATGACTGGCTCCGCCGGTAAATACGGAACGAGCACCCTCTGGGAAATCTCCCAGGGGGTGTTTTGGTTCTCAGTGATCTTCCTTCTGCATACACTTTCCAGAACGGAGGGCGAAAAGATGCAGGCAAAACATGGACGAGCAGGGAAACACAATCGATATCAACGGGCGGCGGTGCTGGCTCTGACGGTGCTGTTGATCATACTGCTGGCTGGCAGGGTGCTCCCGGTCTGTGCGGGCAAAAATGTCCCGGCGGGAGCCAGCCTGAAACAGGCAAAGCCGGGGCAGACGCTCTGCTTCCCGCTGGAAACGGCGGCGTGGCGTGTCTCTGACCCTTATGGCTGGCGGAAGGATCCCTTTACCGGGGAAAAAGCCTTCCACCGGGGCGTGGACCTTGCCTGCGCGGAGGGCACATCGGTCCTTGCGGCACTGGACGGCGTGGTGACCGCCGCCCGGCGTGGAGCCGCTTACGGCAACTATGTCCGGCTGACCCATGGAGACGGGCAGGAAACGCTCTATGCCCACATGCAGTATCTCTATGTCCGGGCCGGGGAGGTGGTTGCAGCGGGCCAGCGGCTGGGCACCGCCGGACAGACGGGCCGTGCCACCGGGGCACACCTGCACTTTGAATTTCTGACAGGCGGCATCCGGTATGATCCTTCTGCCGCACTGAGCCTGCCGTGATGCGGCATCGATTCCAGTATGGGCCGCTTGTGTTCCGGGACCCGTTGCTGCTCTGCGGGGCGCTGTACGTTCTGCTCTATTTCGATGCAAGCGGGTTTCTGCGGCTGGGGCTGCTGGCAGCATTCCTGCATGAGTGGGGGCACATCGGGGTATATCTTGCCCTGTTTGGGCAGTTTCCGGTCATTGAAGTCACCCTTACCGGCTTTTGTATGCGCACCCGGGGCAGGGAAATGACCCTGTGGCAGACCGCTCTCCTTGCCGCGGCAGGCCCTGCGGTGAATTTTGTGCTGGCCGGGCTCTGGATGCTTCGGCTGGAACAGCGGGCCACCATCCGGGCCAGTGCCTTTCTGGCGGCCAACCTCCTGACCGGGGCTTTCAACCTTCTGCCCATCCCGCCGCTGGATGGGGCACAGCTGGCGGCGTGCGGATGGTGGTGCCTCCAAAACAATGATTGCATTTCCCGGCAGAATCGGGTACAATAAAACGAATGAAGTAAAACTGTTCTGTCAATGGAGGAACTTGATGTTTGATCCCAAGCTGAAAGAAGCGCTGGGCCGGGTACAGAAGCCGGGCCGTTACACCGGCGGCGAACCGGGCAGCGTGTATAAAGACAAAGAAAAGGTGGATGTCCGGTTTGCATTCTGCTTCCCGGATACCTACGAGGTGGGAATGTCCTTCCTCGGTGAGAAGATCCTGTACGAGCTGCTCAACAGCCACGAGAACTGGTGGTGTGAGCGGGCCTTTATGCCCTGGCTGGATATGAAGGCTGAGATGGAGCGGCTGGACCTGCCCCTGTACACCATGGAAAGCAAGGACCCCCTGACCGATTTTGATGCGGTGGGCTTTACCCTGCAGTACGAGCTTTCCTACACCAACATTCTGGCAATGCTCGATCTGGCGCACATTCCGTTCTACGCAAAGGACCGTGACGAGCACTGGCCCCTGATCGTGGCGGGCGGCCCCTGCGCCTGCAACTCGGAGCCCATTGCGGATTTCTTTGATGTCATCCAGCTGGGTGAGGGTGAGAACCAGCTGCCTTCCATCTGCGCCGAGATTGAGCGTGCCAAGAAAGAGGGCAGCGTCTCCAAAAAGGAGCTGCTGCGCCGCATTGCAAAGATCCCCGGGGTCTACATCCCTGCCTTCTACGATGTGACCTACTTTGAGGACGGCCAGGTCAAGGCCATTACCCCCAACGAGCCGGGTATCCCGGCGGTCATCACCAAGGCCATCATCAAGGATCTGAACGAGTTTGCTCCGCCAACGAACTTTGTTGTGCCCATGGTGGGGGCCATCCAGGATCGTGCCAGCATTGAGGTGCTGCGCGGCTGCGTGCGCGGCTGCCGGTTCTGTCAGGCAGGCTTCCTGTACCGCCCCATGCGCCAGCGGGATGCCAGCCTGCTGAATAAGGCGGCACAGGATCTGTGCGCCAACACCGGCTATGAGGAGCTGAGCCTGTCCAGCCTGTCCACCTCCGACCATGGCCAGCTGGAAGAACTGCTGGATGATCTGAATGAGTGGGCCCCCAAGGAGCACGTCAGCCTCTCGCTGCCCTCTCTGCGGATGGACAACTTCTCCCAGAGCCTGATCGAAAAGACCACCAAGGTGCGCAAGAGCGGCCTGACCTTTGCGGCCGAGGCCGGTACCCAGCGCCTGCGGGATGTCATCAACAAGAATGTTACCTGGGACGAGATCGAAAAGACCTGCTCGCTGGCCTTTGCCAACGGCTATTCCTCGGTCAAGCTCTACTTTATGATGGGCCTGCCTACCGAGACGATGGAGGACATCGAGGGCATTGCCGAGACCGCCCAGAAGGTGGTAGATCTCTATTACTCCAACCCCAGGCACGCCAAGGGCAGGGGCGTTCAGGTGACCATCAGCTGTGCCTGCTTTGTGCCCAAGCCCCATACGCCTTTCCAGTTCGTGCCCATGGACACGGAGGAAAGCCTGCAGGCCAAGCAGAAGCACCTGCTGGAAAGCGTCCACAGCCGCAAGATCAAGGTGAACTATCACGACAGCACCACCAGTTTTCTGGAGGGTGTGTTCGCCAAGGGCGACCGCCGTCTGGCTCCTGTTATTCTGGAAGCCTACAAGCGGGGCTGTTACTTTGACGGTTGGGAAGAGTGCTTCAAGTATGATACCTGGATGCAGGTGTTTGAGGATCTGGGCATTGATCCCAAGTTCTACTGCCAGCGTCCCATTGGGCTGGACGAGGTGACCCCGTGGAGCCACATGGACTACGGTGTGACCCACGAATATCTGGTGCGGGAGTACAACAAGGCCCTTGCCGCCCAGACCACCCAGCCCTGCAACCGCGCCTGCCATGGCTGCGGTGCCAATCATCTGTTAGGAGGTCCCTGCTTTGATTACAGTCAGAATCTCGTTTGAGAAAAAGAATGAGGCCTCTTACATCTCCCTGCTGGATCTGCAGCGGGTGATGCAGCGGGTGCTCAAGCGCAGCGGCCTGCCTGTGTGGCACACGCTGGGCTTCAACCCCCACATCTACATGACCTTTGCCTGCCCGCTTTCGCTGGGGCAGGAGAGCGAGTGCGAGTGCGTGGATGTCAAGACCGAGGCTGAGAACCCGGATTTTGCCCAGTGGCAGACCGAGCTGAACGCCATCATGCCCACCGGCATCCGCATCACCCATGTGGGCCCGGTGCAGATGAAGGCTGACCTCATCGCCTTTGCCTGCTACCAGATCACCTACCCGGCAGCGGCAGCGGCTGTGCTGGAACAGTATAACGCGCTGGAAAGCGCCCCGGTGGAAAAGCACAGCAAAAAGGGCAAAAAGATCGTAGAGCTCAAGGATCACATCCCGCAGGTGGAATATACCACCGCAGGGGATCGTGTCTGCATGGAGCTCTGCCTGCCTGCCGCACAGGAGCTGAACCTGAATCCCTCGCTGCTCACCGGCTTTCTGGAAGAAAAGTTCGGTCTGCCTGCCGCCAGCGCAGGCATCCTGCGCAAGCGCTTCCTGACGGCGGATCGGCAGCTCTTTGCCTGATTTCCCGGGCAAAGAATGCCTTTTGGGCAGAACAGAAAATTTTTGGGATTATTTTGGGCAAATCGCTTGATTTTACGGGCGTTTTGTGCTATCCTATTAAGGCGTTAGTGTCCGCTGATACCACAGCGGGGTTAATGACAATATCATTAAACGGGCGGTCCTCTGACGGCAAGGTGCCGTGCATGAACGTCTAAAAACAAATGGAGGATTCAAAAATGGACGCACTGAAGATTATTTCTGAAGGCAGCATCAAGGCTGAGAAGCCCCAGTTCAACGTTGGCGATACCGTTCGCGTTGATGTTCGTATCAAGGAAGGCGAGCGTGAGCGTATCCAGGCTTTCGAGGGCACCGTCATTGCTAAGAAGCACGGCGGCGTTGCAGAGACCTTTACCGTTCGCCGCGTTTCCTACGGTGTCGGCGTTGAGCGTGTCTTCCCCATCAACAGCCCCTTCGTTGAGAAGGTCACCGTTGTCCGCAAGGGCAAGGTCCGCCGCGCCAAGCTGTTCTATCTGCGTGGTCGTACCGGCAAGGCTGCTAAGGTCAAGAGCGATATTTGATGATCCCCGCGTAAAACCGGGAGAAAAGGGACAACTTGTTGTCCCTTTTTTCTTTATTCCGGGCCAGACAAGATTGTGAGGTGCATCGGGAAATGGAAAAACATACTTCAACACAGGAAACTGTGCGTGGACAGAATGTGTTTGAGTGGTACGAGGCGCTGATCTCCGCCGCGCTGGTGCTGGTGCTGGTATTCTCGCTGTTCTTCCGCATCATTCAGGTGGACGGCGAATCCATGGTGCCCACCTTGCAGAACGGCGATAAGCTGATCGTCTGGGGCGCAGGCTACGAGCCCCAGCGGGGCGATGTGGTCATCGTGGACAGCTACACAGCCTACGGCAAGCCGCTGGTCAAGCGTGTCATTGCCAAAGGCGGCGATGTGGTGAACATTGATTATCAGGCGGGCACGGTCTCGGTGAACGGGGAAGTGCTGCAGGAAACCTATATCGCTGAACCGACCTATCTTGGCTATGACGTAACGTTCCCGTACACGGTGCCGGAGGGCACGGTGTTCGTGATGGGCGATAACCGCAACGCCTCGCTGGACAGCCGCTCGTCCTATGTGGGCTGCATTGATGAACGCGATATTCTGGGCAAAGTGCTGCTCTGCTTTTTGCCCTTTTCGGATTTTGGGGTGGTAAAATGAACAACGATACCCGCTTTGCAAATCAATATAACATCCAATGGTTCCCAGGCCACATGACCAAGACCCTGCGGATGATGGAGACGGAGATCCAGCATGTGGATGCCAGTCTGGTGCTGCTGGATGCCCGCATCCCGCTTTCCAGCCTGAACCCCGAGGTGGAGCGCATTACGGCCCGCAAACCAAAGCTCTATGTGATGAACAAGGCAGATCTGGCCGATCCTGCTGTGACAGAGGAGTGGATCAGATACTTCCACGCCGCCGATGCAGGCTGTGTGGCCATCAGCGCCAAGCAGAAGGGCGGTGCCAAGGCGGTGCAGACCGCCATTGAAAGGGAGCTGGCCTCGCTGCTGGAGCGCCGCCAGAACCGTGGTATGGGTGGTGCCAAAACTCAGGTGATGCTCTGCGGCATCCCCAACGTGGGCAAATCCACCTTCATCAACACCTTTGCAGGTTCTGCCCGTGCCAAGGCGGCCGACCACCCCGGCGTGACCAAGGGCAAGCAGTGGGTCAGCACCGAAAAGTTTGACCTGCTGGATATGCCCGGCGTGCTCTGGAAAAAGTTTGATTCCAAGACCATTGCTTCTAATCTGGCCTTCATCGGCTCCATCAAGGATGATATCCTGGATGTGGAAGAGCTGGCTATGAATCTGCTGGATGAGGTGCGCCGCAATTACCCCGACCTCGTGGCCCAGCGCTACAAGCTGGATGCAGAGACGCTGGCCCTGCCGCCCTACGAACTGATGGAGGCCATCGGCCGCAAGCGCGGTCTGCTGGTGCGCGGCGGCGAGGTGAACACCGAGCGCTGTGCCATCATGCTGGTGGACGAGTTCCGTGCCTGCAAGTGGGGCCGCATCTCTCTGGAGCGCCCACCCCAGAGAGATGATCTGGCAGACTTTGCCGAGGAGGACGACGAATGAAACGGCGTTCTGACGAGGAGATCTCTGCCCCTCTGTACGAGTATGATGCCGCCATCCGTGCGCAGTACGGCTTTTTTGCCGGTGTGGACGAAGCGGGACGCGGCCCGTTGTGCGGCCCGGTCGTTGTGGCGGCCTGTATCCTTGACCCGGAGAAGCCGGTGTACGGCATCAACGACTCCAAGAAGCTGACCGAGAAAAAACGGGAAGCCCTCTTTGATGAAATCCTTGACAAGGCGCTGGCCTATAAGATCGTCTTTGTAGGCCCGGAGATCATCGACCAGGATAATATCCTGAACGCCACCATGAGCGGCATGAAGCAGGCTGCGGAAGGGCTGGACATTGTGCCGAATCTTGTGCTGGTGGACGGCAACCGTGTCCCGGCTGCGCTGGAGATCCCCGCCCAGCCGGTGGTCAAGGGCGATGCCACCAGCGCCAGCATCGGCGCGGCATCGATCCTGGCAAAGGTCAGCCGTGACCGCTATATGATGGAGCTGGACAAGCAGTACCCGCAGTATCAGCTGGCAAAACACAAGGGTTACCCGACCAGGCTCCATTATGAACTGATTGAGCAGTACGGGATCCAGCCCTTCTACCGCCGCAGCTTCCTGAAAAAGCAGGGCTATTGGCCGGAGGGCAAGTGATGGATCGGGCCGAGACCGGCCGCACCGGCGAGGCTGTGGCCGCGCGGTATTACCAGAAGCAGGGATGTGAGCTGGTGGCCCACAACTACCGCACTAGGATGGGGGAAATCGACCTCATCCTGCGGGAGCCGGACGGCACGCTGGTGCTCTGTGAGGTCAAGACCCGCAGCCCCGACCCGCTGGCCGCACCTGCTGCGGCCGTGACCCCTGCCAAGCAGCGCAGGCTCATCCGCACCGCGGAATATTATCTCCAGCACACCGGACAGAGTGATGAACCGGTTCGTTTTGACGTTGCCGAAGTGACCCCTCTTGACAGCGGGCGCTGGATGGTACATATTATAAAGGGTGCATTTACCGCGTAATGCGGGATGCATTGGTGGGAAAAGGCAGAAAACGGCTTTTGCCGCTGTCACAAACATGGGGCCAATGCGGGTCCCGCTGGCAAAAAGGAGCGACGACAATGCAGTTTTTCAGCACGAGAGATCATAACCGCGTGGTAAGTGCCTCTCAGGCCATTGCACAGGGCCTGTCGGATGAGGGCGGTCTGTTTGTTCCGCAGAGCTTCCCGCAGGTGGATGTCAAGGCGATCTGTGCGCTGGATTACCCCGAGATGGCTGCTGCCATCGTGGGGCAGTATCTGACCGATTATTCGCAGGAGTTCCTGCAGGAGGCCGCCAAGGCCACCTATGGTGCGGCCTTTGGCGGAAAGGCGGGCTATCTGGCCTCTGTTTCGGATGAGGTGTACTCTCTGGAACTGTGGCACGGCCCGACCTGCGCCTTCAAGGATTACGCCCTGCAGCTGATGCCGAAGCTGCTGGTGGAGGCAAAGAAAAATCTTGACCGCACTGAGAAAACATTGATCCTGGTGGCGACCAGCGGCGATACCGGCAAGGCCGCGCTGGATGGCTACCACGATATCCCGGGTGTGGAGATCGCAGTGTTCTTCCCCACGGGCGGCACCAGTGAGATCCAGCGCCTGCAGATGGTGACCCAGGAAGGCGAAAATGTGGCGGTCTACGCTGTGCGCGGCAACTTCGATGATGCCCAGACCGGCGTGAAGAAGGTCTTTGGAGACCCGGCCATTGCTGCCGAGCTGGCAAAGCGGAACATCCGCCTGTCCAGTGCAAACTCCATCAACTGGGGCCGTCTGGTGCCGCAGATCGTTTACTACTTTGCCGCCTACGCCCAGCTGCTCAAGGCAGGGAAGGTGCGCTTTGGCGACAAGGTGGACTTCTGTGTGCCTACGGGCAATTTTGGCGATATTCTGGCGGGCTACTATGCAAAACAGATGGGCCTGCCGGTGGGCAGACTGATCTGCGCTTCCAATGAGAACAACGTCCTGACCGATTTCCTGACCACCGGTACTTATACTGCCAAGCGGGAATTCTTCAAGACCACTTCTCCCAGCATGGATATTCTGGTGTCCTCCAATCTGGAGCGCCTGCTCTATCACGTCACCGGCAGCGATGCCGAGGTGGCGGGCCTGATGAAGAGCCTGTCTGAAACCGGCAGCTATACCGTCCGGCCCGAGACGCTGGCCGCCATTCAGGAGAGCTTTGGCTGCGGCTGGAGCAGTGAGGCAGAGGTGGCAGGGGAGATCCGTGCCCGCTATGAGCAGGATGGCTATCTCTGCGATACCCACACCGCTGTGGCCTTCCATGTGGCGGGCTGTCACAAGCGCGAGGGTGTGCCCATGGTGGTGCTGTCCACTGCCTCCCCCTACAAGTTCCCCCGCAGTGTGCTGGAGGCTCTGGGCCGCACTGCCCCGCAGAACGACTTTGAGGCCATGCAGGAGTTGGAAGCAGCCACCGGCCGCACTGCACCCGCAAGCCTTGCTGCCCTGCGGCAGAAGGCCGAGCGGTTCAATACCGTCATCGACCCGGAGCAGATCGCGCAGGTGGCGCTGAGCTATCAGGAATAAACCTTGTCCTGCCGGACTTAGAACAGGAGAAAAATGAATGGCACTTTATGTGCTTGGCGATACCCATCTTTCACTGGGCGCTTCCAAACCTATGGATGTTTTTCCGGGGTGGAACGGCTATGTGGAGCGGTTGGAGCGCAACTGGCGCAAACTGATCAAACCCGAGGACACCATCGTGCTGGCGGGGGATATCAGCTGGGCCATGCGCCTAAACGATACGCGCAGGGATTTTGCGTTTTTACAGGAGCTTCCCGGCCAGAAGCTGATCATGAAGGGAAACCACGATTACTGGTGGACCACGGCCAACAAGATGAACGCTTACCTCAAGGCTGAGGGCTTTGACACCCTGCACATTCTGCACAACAACTCCTACTCTGTGGAGGGGTATGCGCTGTGCGGCACCCGGGGCTGGCTGTTCGATGTGGGAGAACCCCACGATGAAAAAGTGATGAACCGCGAGATCGGGCGCTTAAAAATGAGCCTGGATGCTGCGGAACCGGGGTTGGAGAAGCTGGTGTTCCTGCATTACCCGCCGGTCTACACCGGCACCAGCGCCCCTGAGATCGTGGCCACCCTGAAGGCCTACGGCATCACCCGCTGTTACTACGGCCATCTGCACGGAAACGCCATCCGGTACGCGGTGCAGGGCGATGTGGACGGCATCCGGTATAAGCTTGTCAGTGCCGATGGCCTGCGTTTCTGCCCCTACCGCATCAATTAAAGGCGGGAAGTGTGGGCAAAAAGAACAAAAAGTCAAAATTTGGTCTGGCAATTGTGTCTGGAACGTGCTATAATAAGTTTTGACGCGATTGTTGCACCCAATTGAGCGCGCGCGTCCCCGCATTTCGCAAACAGAAAATACAGGACGCGGTGCGCGGTTGCAGGAGACAGGGAAGAAAACCTGTCCCCAACGCAATAGAATTTTTGAGTGGAGGATACACAAAATGAATTTCATCAAGTGCGAAAAGCTCGAGAAGAGCATGGCAGAGCTGCAGTTCTCCATCGACGCTGAGGCCTTTAAGGGCGCAGTGGCCGATGTCTTCAAGAAGGAGGGCAAGAAGTACTCCGTGCCCGGCTTCCGCAAGGGCAAGGCTCCCCGTTCTCTGATCGAGAAGATGTACGGCGCTGATGTCTTTACCTATGATGCCATCAATGAGCTGTTCCCCGCTGCTTACGAGGCAGCTGTGAAGGAAGCCGGCATCGAGCCTGTTGGCCGTCCCGAGGTTTCTGTGGATGCTGCCAGCGAGACCGAGGGCGTGACCTTGACCGTCAAGGTCGCTGTGATGCCCGAAGTCAAGGTCGGCAACTACAACGGTCTGACCGTTGAGAAGACTGTCCATACTGTTACCGACGAGACCGTTGATGCAGAGCTGAAGCGCGTGCAGGAGCGCAACGCCCGTGAGCTGACCCGCGAGGGTGCTGCTGAGAATGGCGATATCGCTGATATCGACTTCGAGGGCTTTGTGGACGGTGTCGCTTTTGAGGGCGGCAAGGCTGAGCACTACAACCTGACCCTGGGCAGCGGCTCTTTCATCCCTGGCTTCGAGGATCAGATCGTTGGCCACTCCGCTGGTGAGGAGTTCGACGTGAACGTCACCTTCCCCGAGGAGTATCAGGCTGCTGAGCTGGCTGGCAAGGCTGCTGTCTTTAAGATCAAGCTGCACGAGGTCAAGTACAAGGAGCTGCCCGCTCTGGATGACGAGCTGGCTAAGGACTGCTCTGAGTACGACACTCTGGAAGAGTTCAAGGAGTCCATCCGCAAGAACAACCAGGAGCAGCTGGACAAGCAGGATGACCTGGCTGTTGAGAACGCTCTGGTCGATCAGGTCATCGAGAGCATGGAGGCTGAGATCCCCCAGGCTATGTACGATACCCGTATGGACGAGATGGTCAATGACTTCGCCTTCCGTGTGGAGCAGCAGGGTCTGCGCCTGGAAGACTACCTGAAGTATATGGGCCAGACCATGGATCAGTTCCGTGCTTCCTTCATGCCTCAGGCTGAGAAGCAGGTCAAGATCCGCCTGGCTCTGGAGGCTGTTGCCGCTGCTGAGAACATCGAGGCTTCCGAGGAGGATGTCTCCGCTGAGATCAAGCGCATCGCTGACCAGTACAAGATGGAAGAGGACAAGGTCCGTGAGCTGGTCAACGTTGACGACCTGAAGAAGGATCTGGCAATCAACAAGGCCATCGACTTCATCAAGAGCCACGCCAACATCGTAGAGAAGGCCGCTGAGGCTGAAAAGACCGAGGACGCTGAATAATCCAGCTGCCAAGGCCGCAATTTGCAGGAAACGCTGTTTGAAGCGTACCCTGTAAACAAAGGTTGTTAAAATTGACCGATACGGCCCTGTTTCTTTTGCCGTATCGGTCAATTTTGCAAATAGAATCATTTTTCGTATCAGGAGGCGAACTTTATGAGTTTTGTTCCTTACGTTGTCGAACAGTCGGCACATGGTGAGCGTTCCTATGATATCTTCTCCCGTCTGCTGAATGACCGCATCATCGTTCTGAGCGAGGATGTCAACGACACCTCCGCAAGCCTTGTGGTGGCGCAGCTGCTGTACCTGGAAGGGCAGGACCCGGACAAGGATATCAGCCTGTATATCAACAGCCCCGGCGGCTCCATCAGCGCGGGCATGGCCATCCACGATACCATGCAGTATATCAAGTGCGATGTCTCCACCATCTGCATGGGCATGGCCGCTTCCATGGGTGCCTTCCTGCTGGCAAGCGGCACCAAGGGCAAGCGCTTTGCCCTGCCCAACTCTGAGATCCTGATCCATCAGCCGCTGATCGGCGGTCAGGGCGGCGGCCTTTCCGGCCAGACCACCGATATCAAGATCCACGCCGAGCACATGGTGTATATCCGCGATAAGATGAACCACATGCTCAGCGAATACACCGGCCAGCCGCTGGAGAAGATCCAGCTGGACACCGAGCGCGACAACTATATGACCGCGCTGGAAGCCAAGGAATACGGCCTGATCGATGAGGTCATCGCCCACCGCTGAAACTGAAAGGCGCGGGGGAGAGCCCTGCGCGCAAAGACCCAGAATAAGGAATAACAGTTATGGCAAACAACAATTCCGGCAAAAATGAAAAAGACCTGGTGTGCAGCTTCTGCGGCAAGCATCAGGACGAAGTGGAACGGATGATCATCGGCCCCGGTGTCAACATCTGTAGCGAGTGCATCGGCCTGTGCCATGATCTGCTCTCGGATCAGCCGGAGCACCCGGAAGCAAACGGCCGCCCGGGCCGCGGCGCAAGCCGTACCCGGATGCAGGCTGTGGATGGTCTGGATATCAATATCCTGACCCCGGCTGAGATCAAGAACGGGCTGGACCAGTATGTCATTGGTCAGGACGAGGCCAAGCGTGTGCTGGCGGTCTCCGTTTACAACCATTATAAGCGCATCCTGAGCGGCAAAGGTGCGGATGTGGAACTGCAGAAGTCCAACGTTCTGCTGCTGGGCCCCTCCGGTGTCGGCAAGACTCTGCTGGCTCAGACCCTGGCCAAGATGCTGGGGGTGCCCTTCGCCATTGCGGATGCCACCACCCTGACTGAGGCCGGCTATGTGGGTGAGGATGTGGAGAACATCCTGCTTAAGCTGCTTCAGGCGGCGGATTTTGATGTGCAGAAGGCACAGGTGGGTATCATCTACATTGATGAGATCGACAAGATCACCCGCAAGAGCGAGAATCCCTCCATCACCCGTGATGTGGGCGGCGAGGGTGTGCAGCAGGCGCTGCTGAAGATCCTGGAGGGCACCGTGAGCAACGTGCCGCCCAACGGCGGCCGCAAGCACCCCCAGCAGGAGTTTATCCAGATTGATACCACCAACATCCTGTTCATCTGCGGCGGTGCCTTTGATGGCCTGGATAAATACATCCTGCGCCGCACTGATCGCTCTGCACTGGGCTTCGGCAGCAGCCTGAAGGACAACTCTGATGATGCCCAGCGTGCCCTGCTGCGCAAGGTGGAGCCTCACGATCTGGTCAAGTTTGGCCTGATCCCCGAGCTGATCGGCCGTCTGCCGGTCATCACTGTGCTGGACGATCTGGACGAGGATGCACTGGTGCGTGTACTCAAGGAGCCCCGCAACAGCCTGGTCAAGCAGTACAAAGAGCTGCTGAGTATGGACAGTGTAGAGCTGGAGTTCACCGATGAGGCCCTCCACGCGATCGCCCGCAAGACCATTGAGCGCAAGACCGGTGCCCGCGGTCTGCGCAGCGTCATGGAAGGCATCCTGCTGCCTGTCATGTATGATGTGCCCAATGACCCCACCATCATCCGTGTCACCATCGACAAGGACACCGTGGAGGGCGGCGAGGCCCATCTGGAATACGGCGCTGTGCGCAAACGGTATAAGAACCAGACCGCCCTGAGCTGATATCTGCACTCTGCAGACAGCAGGGAAGGGATGCCCTGCCAAATGCTTCGGCTTTGGCAGGGCTTTTTTTGCAATTTGCTTGTTTCGCGCCCGGAGTTGCGGTATAATATTAAAGTCTGGATGACTGTGGTGGGAGAACTCTCTGGCAGGAACTCCTGAAACACCCGGCATCGGATACTGTGGGAAATTGGAAGTACGATAAAGGAGTGTGTTTTTCAATGGCAAACTATCTTGAGATGAATCGTGAGGAGCTCACTGCCGAAAAGGCAAAGCTGAATGAGCAGTACAAAAAGTTTCTGGCCATGAACCTGAAGCTGAACATGGCCCGTGGCAAGCCCGGCCCTCACCAGATGGATCTGGCAATGGGTCTGCTGCAGATGAACGATTACACCACCGACGCAGGCACCGATGCCCGCAACTATGGTGATCTTGAGGGCCTGCACGAGGCTCGCGTCCTGTTTGCGGATGTGTTCGGTGTCAAGCCCGAGGAAGTGTTCGTGGGCGGCAACTCCAGCCTGCAGTTGATGTACAACCTCATCAACATTGGCTATGTGTTCGGCTTCCCTGAGTCTCCCTGCCCCTGGTCTCAGGTGGAAAAGCGCAAGTTCCTCTGCCCGGTGCCCGGCTATGACCGCCACTTTGCCATCACTGAGGAGTACGGCTTTGAGCTGATCAGCGTGCCCATGACCCCCAATGGCCCCGATATGGACATTGTGGAGAAGCTGGTGGCCGAGGATGACACCATCAAGGGCATCTGGTGCGTGCCCCAGTATTCCAACCCGGATGGTTATACTTACAGCGATGAGACCATTGACCGGATGGCCAAGATGAAGACCGCTGCTCCTGATTTCAAGATCTTCTGGGATGAGGCTTACATCGTCCACCACCTGACCGAGGAGATCATCGAGACCCCTGTTCTGTTGAACGAGAGCAAGAAGTACGGCACGGAGAACCGTGTGTTCATGTTCACCTCCACCAGCAAGATCACCTTCCCCGGTGCAGGTGTTTCCGCCATTGCATGCAGCGTGGACTCCATGAAGTATATCTGCAAGCGCTTCTCCGTGATGATCATCAGCTATGATAAGATGAACCAGCTGCGCCATGTCCGCTTCCTGAAGAACAAAGAGGGTGTGCTGGCCCACATGGCAAAGCACCGCCGCCGCCTGATCCCCTGCTTTGATGCGGTCAAGACGGCCTTTTCCGAGGAGCTGACCCCCTGCGGCGACATCGCTCACTGGACGAACCCCAAGGGCGGTTACTTCATCAGCCTGTACGTTATGCCCGGCTGCGCCAAGCGTGTGGCCCAGCTGTGCAAGGAGTGCGGTCTGACCCTGACCGGTGCCGGTTCCGCCTATCCCTACCACAAGGACCCGCAGGATTCTCACCTGCGTATCGCGCCCACCTATCCCAGCCTGGACGAGGTGGAGACCGCATCTGATCTGCTCTGCGTCTGCGTAAAGCTGGCAGTCATCGAAAAGCTGCTGGCCGAAAAGGCAGAGTAAGGGTTTTATTCTGTAAAAAATCTCCTCCGTGCAGAGGTTTTTCTGTGCGGCGGAGGTTTATTATATTTTGGAGGTTTCCTGTTTTTTATGAAGACGAAAGGCAAAGCATGGCAGCTTGTTGTCACAGTGCTCCTGATCGCCGCGTTTGTCTACACGGCATTCTTTGGTGTGGCAGTCAAGTACGGTGATGTGACCAAGACCTACATCAAGGGAGCGCAGGATATCCGCTTTGGCGTGGATATCAAGGGTGGTGTCAACGTAACGTTTGCCCCCTCGGACAACTACGATGCCACCGATGATCAGCTGGACGCTGCCCAGCTGGTCATTGAGAATCGTCTGGTCGGCCTGAACGTGACCGACTACGAGCTGTATGTGGATTATGACTCCGACCGCCTGATCCTGGAGTTTCCGTGGCAGTCCGGTGAGACCGATTTTGATCCCGAAGCCGCCATTGAAGAGATCGGTAGCACCGCCTACCTGACCTTCCGCAAGGGGAGCAGTGCAGACGGCGAACTGATCCTGGACGGCTCCATGGTCGAGAGCGCCGCTGCTCAGTATGGCCCGGTGAGCGGCAGTACATCCGAATATTATGTGGCCCTCAAGTTCAACGACGAGGGTGCCAAGGCCTTCGGGGATGCCACCACGGAGCTCTACCAGAGCAGTGGAACCATCAGCATCTGGCTGGATGATCAGAACGTGAGCACCGCAACGGTCAATGCGGCCATCACCGATGGTGCCGCCATCATCACCAGTTCCGCGTCCAATCCCTTCACGCAGGAGGACGTGGTCAAGATGGCCCGCCAGATCAATTCCGGTGCACTGCCTTTTGCCCTGACTGTGGACAGCTATTCCACTGTCAGCCCCAGCCTGGGCGAGAACAGCCTGAGCGCCATGGTGCTGGCCGGACTCATTGCCTATGCCCTCATCGTGGTGCTGATGACTCTGCTGTATCGTCTGCCCGGCTTCCTGGCCTGCATTGCACTGGCCGGTCAGGTGGCGGCAACGTTGGCTTTCGTCTCCGGCTATTTCCCGGTGTTTGAGAGCTTTACCCTGACTCTGCCCGGCATCGCAGGTATCATCCTGGCCATTGGTATGGGCGTGGATGCCAACGTCATCACCGCCGAGCGCATCAAGGAGGAGCTGAACAACGGCAAATCTCTGGATGGCGCGCTTAAGAGCGGCTTTGCCCGCGGCCTGACCCCCATCATTGATGGCAACGTGACCATTGTCATTGTGGCAATCGTGCTGATGGGTGCCTTCGGCCCCTCGGACGGCCTGTTCGCCAAGGCCCTGCACTTCGTGTTCTTCGCCTTTGGGCCCTCCACCGCAGGCACCATCTACGCCTTTGGCTATACGCTGCTGACCGGCGTTCTGCTGAACTTTGTATTCGGCGTGTTTGCCACCCGTGTGATGATCCGCGGTGCAGCCTCCATCAAGGCCCTGCGGAATCCCTGGCTCTATGGTGCTGTCAAGCCCGGCAAGGAAGTCAAGGAAAAGAAGCCCATCGACTTTGTGAGTCTGCGCAAGCGCTTCCTGACCATCTCCACCTGCCTGATGGCGGCCATCATCCTGTGTGCTGCAGTGTTCGGTGTCCGGCTGGATACGGAGTTTACTGGCGGTGCCATGATCACCCTGAGCTATCAGGGTGAGATCAGCACCTCCGAGGTTCAGAAGACCGCCTCTACCGCACTGGAAAACAACGGCCTGACCCTGCAGACCGGCGAGAATGTCGCCACCGGGGAGCAGACCCTGAAGATTTCCATGCCCGGCAACGAGACCGTGACCACCGATCAGGTGGAGAATCTGCTGACCTCCCTGAACGAACAGTACCCGGACAATGCCTTTGCCCAGCTGTCCCTGAGCAATGTCAGCGCTGCCATGGGCACCAAGTTCCTGCAGAAGAGTCTGGTGGCTGTGGTGTTCTCCCTGCTGCTCATCCTGCTGTATATCGGCTTCCGTTTCAAGAAGATCGGCGGCCTGACCGGTGGCCTGATGGCTGTGCTGGCTCTGCTGAACGACCTGATGGTGGTGTTTGGCACATTTGTGCTGCTGCGCACCCCGCTGGACGGCAACTTTATTGCCGCCATGCTGACCATTCTGGGCTACTCGATCAACGATACGGTTGTGGTCTATGACCGCATCCGCGAGAACCGTGCCCTGATGGGGAAAAAGACCCCGTTCGAGGAGCTGGTCAACCACTCGGTCAACCAGTCTGCCCGCCGTACCATCATCACTACGGTGACCACTGTAATGGCACTGGGTGTGATGTGCGTGGTCTCCAAGCTGTACGGTCTGGACAGCATCTTTACCTTTGCCTTCCCGCTGATGATGGGTATGCTGAGCGGCGTGTATACCTCGCTCTGTGTTTCCACCTCCGCCTGGGTGCTGTGGAACGATCGCAAGAGCAAAAAGGCTGAAACAAAAAAAGCCTGACCGTGTTTTGCCCGACAGGCCAAGAACCAACATCAGGAGGAACGATTTATGAAATGTCCCTATTGCGGCGATGAGGAATCCAAGGTCATCGATTCCCGCCCGACCGAAGACGGTGAGCGGATCCGCCGCCGCCGCGAGTGTCTGCGCTGCCGCATGCGGTTTACGACCTATGAAGTGGTGGAGACCGTCCCGCTGATCGTCATCAAAAAGGATAACTCCCGTGAGCCTTTTGATCGTCAGAAGCTGCTCAACGCAATGCTGCGGGCCTGCGCCAAGCGCCCGGTGAGCTACGATGCACTGGAACGGGCTGTCAGCAGCATTGAGCAAAGCCTGATGAGCTCCTATGACCGCGAGGTATCCAGTGTGCGCATTGGTGAACTGACCATGCAGGAGCTGAAAAAGATCGATGAAGTGGCCTATGTCCGCTTTGCTTCGGTTTACCAGCAGTTTGCCGATGTCGAGAGCTTTTTCACGGAGCTGAAAAAACTGATGGGCGACCGCAAAGAGAAAAACTAAGGTCCCAGCGTTAAAAGCCAGACTTTTTCGTGAACTTCACGAGAAAGCCTGGCTTTTTGTTGTGCACAGCCTCATCCGTTCAGCTCAAAGCAATCATCCTCAAAGAATACGATGAGAGAGCCAGGCCAGGGTCTCTACCTGAACCTGCGCCCGGCGCAGTTCCCCGAAGGCTTCCTCGGGTGCATTCAGTTCCAGATGGCCATCGGCGGCGCGCAGGGCGGCTTCCAGCTCCGTGAAGTCCTGCGTGCGGAGCAGGTGGTTCATGCCTTCCCGCATGGTGTCGCAGAGCTCGGCTCCTTCGGCCAGTGCCTGCCGCGCACCGGTCAGATCGCTGTTCCGGATATCCTCCATAGCGGTGTCGATGTCATCGGAGATATCCTCGGCGAATTGCTGTACCCGGAAGCTGCTGTAAAAGGCTGCCGCCAGCAGCAGGACTACGATGCCAATGCAGACATAAATACGTTTCATGCCGCACCCCCTTGCCGGAGCCCCGCCGTTTGACGAGGCTCCTTTTTCAGCAGAAAATAATCCTCGGTATCGTTGCCCGCCAGGATCAGGATCTCTTCCAGAAGCAGGCTGTTGGCCTGTGCGGTGCGTTCCAGCCAGGCAGCATCCTTGCCGCAGGTGGTCAGGTTTTCGGCAAGCACCTGACCGTCCAGCACAAAGGGGATGGTGGCCTGCGCCCGCTGTACCCTTGCCCCAAGGTCGGCGAGGGTAGCCGGTTCCTTTTCCGGGCGCAGAGCCACCGAGAGACTGCCGTTGGTCTCCACGACCGCATAGGAGACATCCCGGGGGTCGAACACATCTTTGCCGCGCAGCGCCTCCATCAGATCGGCGGCAGTCAGCCGCAGGGTGCGCAGGGCGTTCTGATCGATCTTACCATTCAGGATAACGGTTTTGGGCCGCCCGGACATCAGGTTAAAAAAGCGCTGGCTCCTGAAGCTGAGGATCGACCCCAGCAGCTCCAGCGCCGCAATGAGAAAGAGGGGGATCAGGCTGGCTGTGACCGGTACTTCTTCAGATTCAATGGAGATGGAAGCCAGATTGGAGATGAGGATGGTGGACACCAGTTCCTCAGGCTGCAGTTCCCCCAGCTGACGTTTGCCCATCAGCCGCATGGCAAACAGGACGCAGAGATAGATCAGGATGGTACGGAAGATCAAGAGTTTCAAACCGGAACACCTCCCAGCGTATAACCGCCGCCCCGGCGGACAAGCTACCAGAAAGGGGGCGGCAAAATGGAACAGCTTTCCAGCCATCTGGCGGCAAATCTTGCGGAGCTCAACGCTAGGTTTGGCCAATCGGCAGATTTTTATGCGAAGGAGCTTGAGCTTTACCACTGCAAAGGAGCCATCGTTCTGTTTGATGGAATGGCCAGCCTGAAAGGGCTGTGGCAGCTGCTGCTGGATGCCGCCAGCCGCCGCACACCGCCCGGCCCGGCAGAACAGCTGACCGGCGAACAGGTGTTTGCATTGTTGTTTGAGCACTCCGCACTGCCCGCAGAGCCTGCCCCTGTGGAGAACTGGGATGCCCTGATCCGGCGGCTGACGGCGGGCATGGCAGTGCTTTTGCTGGACGGATGTGCAAAAGGCATCGCCTTTTCGGTGCAGAGCCTGAACGCCCGCTCGGTGGATGAACCGGCAGCGGAGGGAAATCTCCGCGGCTCCCGGGAAGGCTTTGCGGACCTGCTCCGGGTAAATACCAGCCTGCTGCGGCGGTGCTTCCGCAATGATGCTCTGGTCATCGAGATCGATCAGGCCGATTGTGAGATGAAAACGGAGTATGCTCTCTGTTACTGCCGGGATACGGCAGACCCCAAAGCGTTGCAAAAGGTGCGGCAGACTTTACAGCGGGCCAGGCCGCAGCTGCTTTTGGATTCCAGCTACTTTGTGCCATGGCTCTTTCCCTGTAGGATCCGCACCTTTGCCCCTGTAAGCTATACCGAACGGCCTATTGTGGCAGCGGCTAAGCTGCAGGAGGGAAAAATCGTCATTCTGGTCAATGGAAGCCCGTCAGCGCTGATCCTGCCCACCCTGTTCTGCGAAAACTTTGAATGTCTGGATGACTATGCAGGAACGGCCTATTTTGCATCCTTTCTGCGGATGTTGAAATATATCTCGTTCTACCTGAGTATCTTCCTGCCGGGCGTGTTCGTCTGCTGGGCAGTCTACCTGCCGGAACTTCTGCCGCCCCAGCTGCTGTTCAAAATCGAGGCTGCCGAGCAGGCCACGCCTCTGCCGTTGTTCGGGGAAATGCTGCTGGTGATCCTGATGTTGGAGATCATCCGGGAGGCTGGTCTGCGGATGCCCCAGACCCTGGGGCACTCCGTCAGCCTGATTGCGGCCCTTATTATCGGGGATGCTGCCATCGCCGCCGGATTGATGAGTACGCCGGTCATTCTGACCGCCGCTGCCGCATCCATTGCGGTGTTCGTCACGCCCTCGCTTTACGAGGTGGCAACCGTTCTGCGGCTGGTAGTATTGCTGGCAGCAGGGTTGGCTGGCCCGGTGGGACTTGCCGCCTGCGCACTGGGTGTGTTATTCGGGCTGACCCGGGTCTCAGCGTTGGGTGTGCCCTACCTGCGGGATGTCATCTTCCCTGAAGTGCCGCTCTCGCCGGACGGTGTGACCCGGCGCAGCTACCCAAAACTTTCCCGGCAGCCCTTTACCATTTGGCAAAAACGAGGTGGTTGAAGTTGGAGCAGTCTTGTTTCTCTGAAAAAACACTGACCTTGAGTGTGCTCACTGCGGAGTTCGCTCGGTGTGTATTACAGACAGGGGCACCTGTCTCAGCCCGCAGTTTTCTGCTGCGCGGCCTGCCCATGGCACTGGCGCTGGTTCTGATCACCGCCCTGACAGCCGGGGCAGAGCAGCGTGCAGACAATTTTTTGGGTACAGACTTGCGTTCCCGGGTAGTCTGCGGCGGGCTGGGACTCTGGTTTGTCTGGGAGGCTGTGGAGACCTTCCGTCAGGCGCAGGAGCTTTGCTGGGGGAATTTTTCTTCCATGGCCATGCTGGGGCTTCTCCCGCTGCTGCTCTGGGCAGGATGGAAGTTGGAACCTGCCGTACTGGTCCGCTGTGCGCCGATCCTGTGCTGGGCGGCGGCGCTGGCGGGTTTGCTCTGCCTGCTGGGATTGAATGACCAGTTCCACTGGGAAAAGCTGATGCTGCCCACCGAACCTTTAACGCCCACTCTGCCCCTGTATCCGGAATACTTTGCCCTGCCGCTGTTCTGTCCGGCAAAGCAGGTGCGGGGCGCTGTCTGGCTTCCGGTGAAAGCCTTTTTACTGGCTGGCAGCTTTGCGCTCTGTATGGAACTGGTGTTTGGGGTTGGGAATGCCCTGCCCGGCATCGAGCTTTTGCGGGCGGGCAGACTGGGCAGCATCTCCCGGTTTGATGCCCTTGTGCTGCTGGTCTGGTTGGCAGCGGCAATGTTCCGGTTCTGCGTGCTGGTGCAGGTGGTGCGTCAATTGGCCGGCCGGCTGTGGGGCAGGGCTGCGCCTGCGGAGGAAAACGCATGACGGGCCGACAGCGTGCCCTCCGGTGGCTGGCAGCGGGTGTGCTGGTGCTCTGGTGTGGGGTGTTTTTGCGGGCAGAGAACACCGAAAAAAGCATGGTGCGTGCCCTGCTCCTGACTCCTCCCACAGTGGTGGCACAGAGTTGGACAGTGGGTCTGCTCTACCAGTTTCCGGAAGCCGCTGCCGATGCTTCTGATGCCGCCGCAAAGGTACAGCTCTGCACGGGGCGGGGAAACACCCTGCAAACGGCTCTGACGGAAGCCGAGCGTGGCCTGCCCCGTAAAGCAAGCTACCGGCTGTGCGAGTATCTGCTTTTGAATGCCGAAACAACTTTAAAAACCATTCGACAGGCGGAGACCGTGTTGAAAGAGGAGCCGGTGCAGGGCTTGTCTGCCCGGGTCCTCTGCATGGATCTTTCCGGAGAAGAACTGGCCGCAGCAGACGGAGAAAACGAACTGTTCCCGGAACAGCTTTTGCAGGCCGTGAAGGAAGCCGCACCGCAGGCTCCGCACCTATACGAGAGCCGCCGGAACGCTCTTTTGGCTCCGGTGCTTATCCTGACGGATGGTGCCATTGAGAATGCGGAGGAAATGCTTCTGCTCACCGAAACAGAAAACACCCGGCTCACCCCGGCAGAGAGCCAGATGGCACAATTGCTGCTGGGTCAGAGCGGAGAACACATTTTTTCGCTGGGTAGCGGGCAGGTGACGTTCCGGCGCTGTGTGGTATCGGTGGAAGCCGTAGAAGATGGCTTTGCCGTGACCCTGACCGGCCAGCGCAGGGCGGGCACAGCTCTGCCCACAGCAGCACAGTGTGCGGCGCTGGAGCAACTCTGCGTGCAGACCGTTCAGCGCTGCTGGGAAAACGGGTACGATCTGCTCTCTCTGGGAGCAGTCCGGGCGTTGAAGCAGGGAACAGAGCGAGAAATGCTTACAACAAAAAACGCCTGCCCGCAGGTGCAGGCAGACGTGAGCTTTTTGCAGTTTTAGTGGGCGGTCTCAAAAACGACGGTGATACTGGTACCAACGTTTACTTCGCTTTCCAACTTGATGCGGGCGTTGTGGATGCGGGCAATGTGCTTGACAATAGCCAGCCCCAGACCGGTGCCGCCGGTGGCCTTGCTCCGGCTCTTATCCACCCGGTAGAAGCGTTCGAATACGCTGGACTGCGCGTCTTTCGGGATACCGATGCCGTTATCCTTGACGGTCAGGGTACAATGGCCGTCCCGAGTGCAGGAGGTGATGAGCTGGACCTTGCCGCCGGGTCGATTGTAGCGGATGGCGTTGTCGCACAGGTTCTGGCACAGCTCATCCAGCTGATCCCGGTTGCCAAGCACTCTGGCGCTCTCGCCCAGATAGGTCAGGGAGATGAAGGAGCGCTGTGCGTTCAGCTTCTGACGTTCCACACAATCCTTGGCCACGTCCAGCAGATCGACCGTTTCCATGTCGGGCTGTGCATGGGTCTCGCTGACGCTGTCCAGGTGCGACAGCTGCAGGATATCGTTCACCAGCTGGATCATCCGGCTGGCTTCTACATGGATCTTCCGGCCAAACTCGGGTACATCGGCGGGCTTGGCAATGCCGGTCTCAATGAGCTCCGCATAGCCGGAAATACTGGTCAGAGGAGTTTTCAGCTCGTGGCTGACGTTTGCCGTGAAATCCTGCCGCATCTTCTCGTTGTTTTCCCGCAGCAGCCGGTCAGAGTGGATGCTCTCAGCAAAGGGGATGAGTTCCCGGTAGGGAACGTTTTCCTGAATGTGCTCAAGATCATCCGTCATTTTCAGAATGGGCTGGACAAGACTGCGGGTCAGCAGCCCGGCGATCAGCGCTGCCGCACCCATCATCAGAATGCAGCTCAGGATGATGGCGGGCAGGGCCGCGTCGTAGATCGACCAGATGGTCTCAGAATCCTGGGCCACACGCAGGATATCGCCGCCGGGCAGCAGCATGGCGTAATAGTAGGTCTCGTACCCCATGGTCTGGGAATCGCGGCAGTTACGGCCTACACCCTCCCGCATGGCCTGTTGGATCTCCGGGCGGGACAGGTGATTTTCCATCTGCTGGTCAGTGGCGGATTCGAACACCACACTGCCATCTGCTGCGATCAGGGTAATGCGCAGGTCTCCGTTGACGAACACGGAGAGCTGATCCGGAGAGGAAAGCTGCTCGTATCCGGCGGAAACCAGATCGGCCTGATGCTCCAGCGAGGTCCACGCCTGTTCCCGGAACGCTTTGTGAAAGACGAAGAGACAGAGCACGGCGGTGCAGACCAGACCGACGAAGCCCATGAAAAACAGCCGGTAACTGATTTTTTCTTCCATGCTCTGCGGTTTCATTCTTCCTCGCCCTCCTCATTGTCGGCCAGCTTGTAGCCGACCTTGCGCACGGTGCAGATATATCTGCCCGCGTCCCCCAGCTTTTTGCGCAGGGTGCGGATGTGCATATCCACGGTGCGGCTTTCAACAGAAATATCGGTGCCCCATACCACCTGCAGAATGGTCTCGCGGGTCACGACAAGGTTCGTGTTCTCCAGCAGCAGGCGCAGCAGACTGTATTCCTTGTAAGTCAGGTCAATATGGGTGCCGTTCACAGTCACGCTGTGGCGGGCGTTGTCCAGCAGGATCTCATGGAAGGCATAAACATTCTGCTTTTCCTCGGGGGCAGAGCGGCGCAGGGCGGCCCGCACCCGGCTCAGAAATTCCATGATGCCAAAGGGCTTAGTGATGTAATCATCTGCACCGCAGTCCAGCCCGCGCACGGTATCCAGCTCGCTGGATTTTGCAGTGACCATGATGATGGGCAGGCGGCGCAGAGCAGGGGTATTGCGGAGCTTTTTCAGGATGGAGAAACCGTCCTCACCGGGCAGCATCACATCCAGAATGACCAGCTCAGGCTCTGCGGTGCGCATGGCCTGCCAGAAAGGCTCAGAGGTTTCAAAGCTCTGCACCTCGTATCCGCTGGATTGCAGTGCATATTGCTCCAGCTCGCGGATGGCGGCATCGTCCTCTACAATGTAGATCATTTGTTGGGTTCCTCCTTTGCGTCTGCGGGTGCAGTGTCGCTGTCAGGGAAGAGATAGCGCTCACGGTAACGATCCAGACGGCGCTGAAACTGTTCACTTTCCTTGGTCTCGTTACCGTAGCGCAGGTCGTTCAGATAAGCGTGGGTATCAAAGCTGTCCTGTGCCACCTCGATTTGGGCAACAGCCACATTGCTGCAGTGGTCGCAGACACGCTCATAGTTGGTCAGCAGATCTTCCAGAACAAAACCATATTCAATGGAACAGCTGCCGGTCTGCAGGCGGGCCACATGGCGGGCCTTGATGGCACGCACCAGTTCATCCACAACGGTCTCCAGCGGCTCGACCTTGCCGGCCAGATGCAGATCGCCTTTGCGGAATGCATCGGTGGTGCGGCTCAGCACATCCTGCACGGCCCCCTCCAGCACCTGCAGCTCCTCCTGTGCATCCTTGGAAAACGCAATGCTCTTGGCGTGGATCTCTTCGGCGGAGCTCAGAACATTTACAGAGTGATCGCTGATGCGCTCAAAATCGCTGATGGTGTGGAGCAGAGTGTTCACACTCTGGCTGTCGGCATGGCTCATTTCACGGCTGGACAGCTTGACGAGATAGGTGCCCAGTGCATCCTCATATTTGTCCACCTTTTCCTCTTCCTCCCGCACCTTCTGGGCAAGGGAATCGTCCCACTTGTGGGTCAGGCTCATGGCCTGCACCACGCCCACACGGGCCAGCTCGGCCATGTCTGCAGTGGCGGCGCGGGCACGCTCCACAGCCACGGCGGGAGTGTTCAGCAGGCGCTCATCCAGCAGAGCAAAGCTCTCTTTTTCGGCATCGTCCGGAATGGTGAGGATGGCCAACTTTTCCAGCCCATTTGCAAAGGGCAGCAGAACAGCGGTGGCCGTCAGGTTGAAGATGGAGTGGACCACGGCAATGCCCCAGGCAGTGACTGTCTCATTGACAAAGGCAAAGTCAAGCAGCAGGTTTGCACCATAGAAAATAGCCAGGAACAGGGTGACACCGATGATGTTAAAGTACAGGTGCACCATGGCGGCGCGGCGGGCATTCTTGTTGGCACCCACAGAGGAGATCAGCGCGGTGACGCAGGTGCCGATGTTCTGGCCCATGATGATGGGGATGGCACTGCCGTAGGTGATGACACCGGTGGCGCTCAGTGCCTGCAGGATACCAACGCTGGCGCTGGAGCTCTGGATGATGCCGGTGACAACGGCCCCCACCAGAACGCCCAGCAGAGGATTGGAGAAGCGGATAAACAAGCTGGTGAACCACGCCTCGTTCTGCAGGGGAAGCACAGCATTGGACATGGTGGTCATACCGGTCATCAGCACAGCAAAGCCGATCAGAATGGTGCCAACACCTTTGCGCTTTTCGCTTTTGCCCATGTACAGAAGGATGCCGATAAAGGCCAGCACCGGGCTGAAGGAGGTGGGCTTGAGCATATTGATCAGGAAGCTGTCGCCCTGCAGGCCGGAAAGGCTCAGAATCCAGCTGGTGACCGTGGTGCCCACATTGCTGCCCATGATAACGCCGATGGCCTGATGCAGCTCCATGATGCCGCTGTTGACAAAGCCGACCACCATAACGGTGGTGGCGCTGGAGCTCTGGATCACGGCAGTGACGCACAGACCCAGGAAAAAGCCCTTGAGCGGGTTGTCAGTCAGTTTGCTCAGGACCTTTTGCAGCTGGCCGCCGGCCTGCTTTTCCAGCGCCTTGCCCATGATGTCCATACCGAACAGGAACAAGGCCAGGCCGCCCAGCAGGGAAAATACATTAAAAACAGTCATTTGAAGTTCCTCGCTTTGTTTGACACGTTTATTTGACGGAATGTTCTCCTATTTATGAGTATAGAGCCTGAATGTAAAATCGGAAATCCAGAGAATGTAAAAAGCGTGTAAAGTGAATGACTGTTTCCCGGTGCAGGGATGTACCATCTCTATTATAAAGGGATATGAGGGAGGATGCAACGGGATGCAGGCTCCAGAATGAAGATTTTCCGGCAGAATCATTGTAATCCGAAACCATCTCGTTTATAATAAGGGAAAGAAAAAGCGTGCCCCGCACCCGGTGTGCTGCCGGGCAGGGAGAGGAAACATTTGTGCAGGAGGAAGAACGATGGCGAATTTCAATGTTTCGCTGAAGAAGCTGACGGAAAAGGTCAGTCTGGATGTGGTCTACACCCCGAAAGGGCTGGAAGAGATCAATGTCGAGATTGCGGAGGTCAACCGCCCGGGCCTGTTCCTTGCCGGATACTATGATTACTTTGATAAGCTCCGGCTGCAGATCCTGGGTCTGGCCGAGATGAACTTTCTTTCTGGTCTTTCTGCCGAGAAGCGGTACGAGCGGCTGGACCAGCTGTTCGGCCAGCAGCCTCCGGCTGTCATCGTCTGCCGCAGTGAGGAACTGGAACCATTTCCCGAGATGCTGGAACTGGCTCAGAAGCACGGGGTGGCCCTGCTCCGCTCCAACGAGATGACCTGCACCCTGATGGGCAGTCTGATCAGCGTGCTGAATCTGGAGCTGGCACCCCGCATCACACGCCACGGCGTGCTGGTGGAGGTGTATGGTGAAGGGATCCTGATCCTGGGCGACAGCGGCATCGGCAAGAGTGAGCTGGCCATTGAGCTGGTCAAGCGCGGCCACCGTCTGGTGGCGGATGACGCGGTGGAGCTGCGCAAGGTCTCCAACCGCCAGATCATGGGCACAGCTCCGGAGAACATCCGCCATTTTATCGAGCTGCGCGGCATCGGCATCGTCAATGTGGCCCGTGTGTTCGGCGTGGGTGCGGTCAAGGAGAGCGAGAGCCTGGATCTTGTGGTCCAGCTGGAAGCATGGGACCCCACCAAGAACTATCAGCGCACCGGACTGGAGAGCGAATATTACGAGATTTTGGGCGTGAACATCCCCAGCACCAGCATCCCGGTCTCCCCGGGACGCAACCTGGCCGTTGTGCTGGAAACCGCCGCCATCAACAACCGCCAGAAGCGGATGGGCTATAATGCCGCCAAGGAGCTGCTGATCCGTCTGGGTCTGGACGGCACCGTTGAATGAAGATTACAGATAAAGGAATCCTGTTTTATGGAACGATTGAAACAACAGCTGCAGGCGGAGGAGATCCGCTTTGCCGAGAACGAATCCCTTGCTGCCCACTGCACCTTTAAAATTGGCGGCCCGGCGGATGTTTTTGCCCGGCCGGAGACGGAGGAACAGCTCTGCCGCGTGATCGCACTGTGCAAAGCGTGCGACGTGAAATATTACCTGCTGGGCAACGGCAGTAACATCCTGTTTGAGGATGGGGGCTACCGGGGCGTGGTCGTGGATACCACGGCTCTGAAAATGGGAATCGGTTTTCTGGAAAACGTCAGCCATCCGGGTGCAGAGCCTGGGGCGGTCTACGATGCAGTCATCGCAGGTGCGGGCTTGAAGCTTTCTGCTCTGTGTAAGGCGGCGCTGGACAGCAGCCTGACTGGCCTGGAATTTGCTTATGGCATCCCCGGCACAGTGGGTGGTGCAGTTTATATGAATGCCGGTGCCTACGGCGGAGAGATGAAGGATGTGCTGGTCTCTGTGACGTATCTGACCAGAGAAGGTGAGATCGTGACAGAAGATGCCGCAAACCTCGACCTCTCCTACCGGCACAGCATCTTTGAGGAAAACGGCGGCTGCATCCTGAGCGCAAAGTTCCACCTGAAGCGTGGAGATTCGGCAGCCATCAAGGCCCGGATGGATGAGCTGATGCAGAAGCGCATCGATAAGCAGCCGCTGGATAAGCCCAGCGCCGGCAGCACCTTCAAGCGGCCGGTGGGAGCGTTTGCGGCTGCCCTCATCGACCAGTGCGGCCTGCGGGGCTATCGCCACGGCGGTGCTGCCGTCAGCGAGAAGCACTGCGGGTTTGTGGTGAATCTGGGCGGCGCGACCTGCGCTGATGTGCTGGCCCTGTGCGATGAGGTGCGGGCAGTCGTAAAGGAAAAGACCGGGTACGACCTGGAAAAGGAAATTCGAGTGGTCAAGGCATAAGAGGGAAAATGGTATGGATCTTCTGATCGTCAGCGGGCTTTCCGGTGCGGGAAAATCGGTTGCGATGAACGCACTGGAGGATATCGGCTTTTTTTGTATCGACAATGTTCCGGCAGAGCTTCTGCCCAGCATCACGGCGTTCTCCAAGGCAGGCGATAACCAGCTCAAGCGGGTAGCGCTCTCCATGGATGTGCGCGGCTGCCACACCAGCGAGCAGATCGAACAGGCGCTGCACCAGCTGGATGAGCAGGGCATCGAGTATGAGATCTTATTCATCGATGCCCCGGATGATGTACTGATGCGCCGTTACAGCGAGACCCGCCGCCGCCATCCCATCAGCATTGCCGAGGGCATTTCCACCCGGGAAGCGCTGGCAAAGGAACGGCAGATCCTGCAGCCCTTCCGGGAGCGGGCAGACTACACCATCAACACGGAGTTTCTCTCCACGGCCCAGAACAAGGAGCGCATTTGTAATTTGTTTGCGCCAGATGGCGGGGCAAAGGCAGCAATGCGGCTCACCGTGATGTCCTTCGGCTTCAAGTTCGGCATCCCAGAGGATGCGAACCTGGTGCTGGATGTCCGCTGCCTGCCCAACCCTTTCTATATCCCGGAGCTCAAGCATAAAACGGGGCTGGATGAGGAAGTGGTGGATTTTGTCATGGGTCACCCGGAGGCAAAGGAACTGCTGCGCAGGTACGAAAGCTTTCTGGAGTATGCGCTGCCCCTCTATGTCAAGGAGGGGAAAAGCCAGCTGACCATTGCAGTGGGCTGCACGGGCGGCAAGCACCGCTCGATCACCTTTGCGCGGAAAATCGCGGAATATTGCAAACAACTGGGCTATCAGACCGGCATTCAGCACCGTGATGCGGCGCGCTGACCCGGCAGAGCCCGTGAGAACAGAAATGAGAGCGACATGAGTTTTGCATCCCAGGCACGGGAAGAGATCGCACAGCGCAGTTTGCAGCTGCAAAAGGATTGCTGTGTGCGGGCGGCAGCCTATGGCATCGCCTGCTTTGCCAAATATTTTGATGCACGGGGCCTTGTGCTGCAGACTGAACAGGAGCTGACCGCCCGTGTGGCCGAACAGTTGTTTGCCCGCTGCGGCGTGCAGGGCGCGGTGCTGGAAAAGCCCCGCCCCAGCGGTGTGGTATATGAGTTCGGCATCCGGGAACCGGAGCAGGTGCGCCGGATGCACGAGCTGTTCGGCACCACGGGCAGCGAGACAAGCTTGCAGATCGACCCGGGGCTCATCCGGTGTCAGACCTGCGTGAGTGCCTATATCAGCACGGCGTTCCTGTGCGGCGGCACTGTGACGGACCCACAGAAGGAGTATAATCTGGAATTTCTGACCGGACGCACCAACCTTGCAAAGGATTTTGAGGCCCTGCTTGCTGAGCATGAATTTGCGCCCCACCGTACCCGCCGCAACGGCGTAAACCTGATTTACGTCAAAAGCAGCGCCAGCGTGGAGCGCATCCTTGCGTTTATGGGAGCGGCAGAAGCTTCGGCCCGGATGAATGCCCAGAAGGCAGTCAAGCAGCTGCGCAACCAGATCAACCGTCAGACCAATTGTGATACCGCAAATCTGGGCAAAACGGCCCGGGCCAATGCCCAGACCACCCGTGCAATCCGTTTTTTGCAGGAGCAGGGTGCGCTGGAAACACTGCCCGAGGTCTTGCAGCAGGCCGCGGCCATTCGAATGGAAAATCCGGACTTGTCCCTGACAGCTCTGTGTGCCTGCTTTGACCCGCCCGTGAGCAAATCGGGACTTTCGCACCGGATGAAGAAGCTGGAAGCGCTGGCAGAGGATCTGCGCAGAAGATTGGAAGAAAACGCGGAAAAGGAGGAAACGAAATGATCGAACCCAGTGAGGGCAATAAGCAGGGAAGAGACTTCGTCCACCTCCATATCCATACAGAATATAGCCTGCTGGACGGTGCCTGCCGCATCGACCAGCTGATGGATCGGGTGAAGGAGTGTGGCCAGACTGCCATTGCCTGCACCGACCACGGTGTGATGTACGGCTGTGTGCAGTTCTACAAGGCAGCCAAAAAGGCGGGCATCAAGCCCATCATCGGCTGTGAGGTCTATGTGGCCACCCGCACCCGCTTTGATAAGGTGAACAAGATCGATGGCAACAATCATCTGATCCTGTTGTGCAAGAACGAGACAGGCTATAAAAACCTTGCCAAGCTGGTTTCTGCCGCCTTTATCGAGGGCTTCTACTCCAAGCCGCGTGTGGATAAGCAGCTGCTGGAGCAATACCACGAAGGCCTCATCTGCCTCTCTGCCTGCCTGGCGGGTGAGATCCCGCAGGCGATCCTGTCCGGCGATTACGAGCGCGCTAAGGCTTCTGCCTTGTGGTATCGCGACCTCTTTGGTGAGGGCAATTACTACATTGAATTGCAGGATCACGGGCTGGAAGAGGATAACATTGTGCTGCCCCAGCTCATCAAGCTGGCACGGGAGACCGGCATCCCTATGGCAGCCACCAACGACTCCCACTACCTGCGCAAGGAGGATGCCAAGATGCAGGCGATCCTGCTCTGCATCCAGACCGGAAAAACCATGCAGGATGCCGACCGTATGGAGTTCCAGACCGACGAATTCTACGTTAAAACAACGGATGAGATGTACGATCTGTTTGCCATGGTGCCGGATGCCTGTGCCAACACACGGATCATTGCCGACCAGTGCAATTTTGATTTTGAGTTTGGTAACACCAAAATTCCGTATTATAAGGCCCCTGGCGGCATGGACAACCAGGCGTTCTTTGAAAAGCTCTGCTGGGAGGGTCTGGAGCGCCGCTACGGTTCCAATGTGCCGCAGGCCAACAAAGACCGCCTGAACTACGAGATCAGTGTCATCAAGACGATGGGCTATACCAACTATTACCTCATCGTCTGGGATTACGTCAACTATGCCAAGAGCCAGGGAATCCCGGTGGGCCCGGGCCGTGGCTCCGGTGCGGGCAGTATCGCAGCATACAGCGTGGGCATCACTGACATTGACCCCATCCGCTATAACCTGATCTTTGAGCGCTTTCTGAACCCGGAACGTGTCAGTATGCCCGATTTCGACGTAGACTTCTGCTACGAGCGCCGCCAGGAAGTGATCGACTACGTCAACCGCAAGTATGGCGCTGACCATGTAGCCCAGATCGTTACCTTTGGCACCATGGCTGCCCGCAATGCGATCCGCGATGTGGGCCGTGTGATGGGAATGCCGTATCAGGAAGTGGATGTAGTAGCAAAGCAGGTCCCGGCGGAGCTCAAAATGACCATCAAACATGCGTTGGAGGTCTCACCGGAGCTCAGGCGGATGTATGAAACGGACCCGAAGGTGACGGAACTGCTCGACACTGCCAT
Organism: Faecalibacterium sp. Marseille-Q0746; assembly: GCF_017377595.1. NCBI lineage: Bacteria > Bacillati > Bacillota > Clostridia > Eubacteriales > Oscillospiraceae > Faecalibacterium > Faecalibacterium sp. Marseille-Q0746. Next base: position 60,597 of record NZ_JAFREI010000001.1, read on the forward strand.
GAAGGTGGAGGGAATGCCCCGCCACGCTTCTACCCATGCAGCCGGTGTTGTGATTACCCCGGAACCAACGGATTACTATCTGCCCCTTGCCACAAACGATGGCCTGCCCGTGACCCAGTTCAACATGACGGAGATCGAGGAGCTGGGCCTGCTGAAGATGGACTTCCTCGGTCTGCGCACCCTGACGGTCATCCGGGATGCGGAGCTGGCCATTCAGAAAAAAGAACCGGATTTCTCCATCGCCAAGCTGGATTATGACGATCCCGAAACCTACAAAATGCTCTCCCGGGGTGAGACCGAAGGCGTGTTCCAGCTTGAATCCTCGGGTATGAAGCAGGTGCTGGTGGGCCTGCAGCCGCAGAATTTGGAAGATGTCATCGCTCTGATCAGCCTGTACCGCCCCGGCCCGATGGATTCCATCCCGACCTACCTGCGCAACCGCCATGAACCGGACAAAATCAGCTATAAGACCCCGCAGCTGGCCCACATTCTGGATGTGACCAATGGCTGCATCGTCTATCAGGAACAGGTCATGCAGATCTTCCGGGAGCTGGCGGGCTTTTCGTTCGGGCAGGCAGATAATGTCCGCCGTGCCATGAGCAAGAAAAAGCACGCTGTGATGGAGGCGGAGCGGGAACATTTTGTCCATGGCTGCACAGACCCCGGCAACGAGTGCCCGGGCTGTGTGGCAAACGGCATCTCGGAAAAGGTTGCAAACGAAATTTACGATGAGATGTCCAGCTTTGCATCCTACGCCTTCAACAAGAGTCATGCCGCCTGTTATGCCTATGTGGCATTCCAGACAGCCTACCTCAAGTGCCATTACCCCAGCGAGTTTATGGCTGCTCTGCTGACCAGTGTTCTGGACAACACCGGCAAGGTCATCGAGTATTCCGGCGAGTGCGCCCGGCTGGGAATCAAGGTCCTGCCGCCGGATATCAATATCTCGGGCAGCGGCTTTACTGCAGAGGACAGTGGCCGGATCCGTTTTGGTCTGAATGCCGTAAAAAATGTCGGCACCCGGCTGATCGAGCGCTCCGTAGAGGAGCGTCAGGAAAAGCCTTATACCAGCCTGTATGATTTCTGCAAACGGATGCATGGCACCGAGCTGAACCGCCGCACTGTGGAAAGCCTCATCAAGGCCGGTGCCTTTGATAATCTCGGCTCCAACCGCCGCAGTCTGGTCGAAGCAACTGAGGGCGTGCTCAAGAGCATCGAGAGTGACAGCCGGAAGAATCTGGATGGTCAGATCGACCTCTTCTCGATGATGAGCGGCACGGACGATACGTCTGCCACCGACAGCTATGAGATCAAGCCCTGCCCTGAGTATACCCACGCCGAGCTGCTCCAACAGGAGAAAGAGGTCAGCGGCCTGTACCTTTCCGGTCATCCGCTGGATGCTTACCGGGAGCAGTCGGCTCAGTTTGCCACCCACACCATCAAAGCTCTGACCGGTGAGGATGCCAATGTGCCGGACAATAGCCATGTCCGCATCGTCTGCACCATCGTCAAGAGCAAAATGGTGACAACAAAGACCAACAGCATGATGGCCTATACCAGCGTAGAGGATCTGACCGGCACCATGGAGGTCATCGTGTTCCCGCGCACACTGGAAACATTCCGGGACGTGCTGCACGATAACGCGGTCGTGGTCATTGAGGGCCGCCTGTCTATCCGAGAGGATGAACCTGCCCGCCTGGTCGCCGAGAGTATTTCGCCCATTGAGGGCTATAATCCCGTCAGGCCGCAGGCCAACCGCCCTAATCAGATGCGGGATGCAGCCCGTCGGCTCTACGTCCGGCTGCCCTCCCGCACCAGCCCGGAGTACGCCAAGGTGGTCAATCTGCTGGAGATTTTTGACGGTGATATGCCGGTGATCTTCTATTTGGAGGACACAAAACAGAAGCTGGCGGCTCCCCGCAGGCTGTATACGTCAGGGCATCCGCTGTTCTTTGAGGAACTGCAGCGCATCGTGGGCGAAAGGAATGTTGCAACAAAATGACATGCGCAGGAACGATTCAAACCAGGTGCACGTGTGCCAAAAACAACACCAAGACGTACGCCTGTGAATTTTAATAAACTTTTAACGAAGTGCCAAAAAGGTATTGGATTCAAGCGGGAACTGTGTTATAATGTCTAAAGGCAAGTTTTGATCTGAGCAAGGCGATGGAGCCGGTGCCCAAAGAGAGAGGGTAAGTGCTCCATAGGTAAATGACGAAACAATTGGAGGGAATCTTTCCATGGAAAAGCAAATCAAAACGATTGGTGTGCTGACCAGCGGCGGCGACGCTCCCGGCATGAATGCTGCAGTTCGCGCCGTTGTCCGTGCAGGCCTGCATAAGGGCTTCCGTATGATCGGCATTCAGCGCGGCTACAATGGCCTGCTGGATGGCGAGTGCTTTGAAATGAACCTGCGCAGCGTTTCCAATATCATCTCTGCCGGTGGCACCATCCTGTATACGGCCCGCTGCTTGGAGTTCAAGACCAAGGAGGGTCAGGACAAGGGCGCTGCAAAGTGCCGTGAGCTGGGCATTGACGCACTGGTGGTCATCGGCGGCGACGGCTCCTACCGTGGCGCCCGTGAGCTGGCACACCGCGGCATTCCGATGATCGGTCTGCCCGGCACCATCGATAATGATATCGCCTGCACCGATTACACCATCGGCTACGATACTGCAATGAACACCGCCCTGGAAATGATCGACAAGCTGCGCGATACCACCCAGAGCCATGACCGCTGCAGCGTGGTCGAGGTCATGGGCCGCAATGCGGGTTACATCGCTCTGAACGTCGCCATTGCCTCCGGTGCCATGGCTGTGCTGCTGCCGGAGAAGGAATTCGATATGCAGCACGATATTCTGGATAAGATTACCGAGACGCAGCGCACCGGTAAGCGCCACTTCATTGTCATCGTTGCCGAGGGCATTGGCCACTCTCAGGAGATTGCCAACGAGATCCAGGCCCGTACCGGCATCGATACCCGCGCCACCATTCTGGGCCATGTCCAGCGCGGTGGCTCTCCCACTCTGCGTGACCGCGTGAATGCTTCCGCAATGGGCTATCACGCTGTCTGCCTGCTGGAGCAGGGTAAGTACAACCGCATCGTTGGTATGAAGGGTGAGCACCTTGTGGATTACCCCGTGGATGAGGCGCTTGAGATGACTAAGACGCTTGACCCCGTGCTTATTGACGTGTGCAACACCATTTCTATTTGAGAATAACAGACGTATCTACGTTTTATAATGCGTAAAATCAGCCCCCGGAGAGCCGTGAAACGTTCTCCGGGGGCTTTTGTGTCCCGCTTTAAAGCACTTTGGCACCGTTTGCGGTCAATTGAAGGTTGCGCCCAGCATATCCGCTGCCCCGCGGCACATCAGCATCCGCTGCAATCTAATTGCTGTAAAATCTATGTGCAAAAGTGGCTTCGCATTTTCATTTCTCTTTCCAGTAAATCGAATTCGTGCTACAATAGAATCGGACAAATCAAAGAGGGAGAATCTAACATGAAAATACAATCTGTTGCCATTTTGGGCGCTGGAGCGGTGGGCTCTTACATCATCTGGGGGCTTTCTAAAAAGGATAATATCCGTCTGGGTGTGATAGCGGAAGGCGACCGTGCCCGGCGGCTAAAAGAAAGCGGCTGCGCCATCAATGGAGCAGTTTACCGCCCGGAGGTCTGGACCCCGCAGGAAGCGCAGGGTGTAGACCTGTTGGTCGTTGCACTGAAATATGGCTCACTGCCCGGAGCTCTGGAAAGCATCAAGACCGCTGTCGGCAGCAATACCGTTGTGATGAGTCTGATGAACGGTGTGGACAGCGAAGAGCTGATCGCCGCACAGGTAGGTGCAGAGCATCTGCTGTATTCCTTCATTAAGGTTACATCTCACAAGGAAGCGGATGGTTACCATTTTGACCCGGATGCAACACTTGGCGTGATCTATGGCGAGCGATTTGCACCGTTTGAGAGTGAACGTGTCGAGGCAGTGCGGGAACTGTTCACGGATTCCTGGGTCAACTTCCGGGTCACGGAGCACATTCAGGAAGAGATGTGGAGCAAGTTCCGGCTGAACGTCTGCAACAATCTGCCGCAGGCGATTCTGGGAGCCGGTGTGGGCTGCTACCGTGACAGCGTCCACATGAAAGCCATCAGCGATGGCCTGCGCCGGGAACTGGAAGCCATTGCAACTGCACGGGGCATTGATCTGCGCATTGCAGATGCCGTCAGCCACGGATGCGCTGTTCCTGCCACGGCCCGTTATTCCACTCTGCAGGATCTGGATGCCGGACGGCATACAGAGATCGATATGTTCTCGGGAGCACTGATGCGGATGGGAAAGGAGCTTGGTATCCCCACGCCGTATAACGAGTACACCTACCACATGATCAAGGCCATGGAAGAGAAAAATGATGGCCTGTTCGATTATGATGGCACGGAGGAACCCACCTGGGCAAAATAAAGTGACTGTCTTGTTAGGATTCGACACGTTCACTCCCGAGCCACCGGCAGCACTTTTTGCTGTATTTTGTTTTTGAAATATGGTATAATTACAGTATTGGTATTGGGAAAAGGAGAGTAAACGAACGTGGAACTGGAACAGGCACGCAAACGCGCGGAAGAGCTGCGCGTGATCATTGAAAGGAACAACCGTTTATACTATGATCAGGATGCCCCGGAGCTGGAGGATTTTGAATATGACGCTTTGACCCGGGAACTGAAAGCACTGGAGGCAGAATTCCCGCAGCTGGTCACTGCGAATTCTCCGACCCAGAAAGTGGGCGGCACACCCAGCGGGCGCTTTGCCAAGGTGACGCATGCTGTAAAGATGGAAAGCCTGCTGGATGCGTTTTCCTACGACGAACTGCGTGATTTTGACCGCCGGGTACGGGAAGCCGGAATCGAGCCGGAATATGTCGTCGAGATCAAGATCGACGGCCTTTCCTGCAGCCTGGAATATGAAAACGGTGTGCTAGTGCGTGCTTCCACCCGCGGTGACGGCGTGGTGGGTGAAGATGTGACAGCCAATGTCAAGGCCATCAAGCGTATTCCAAAGACTTTGAAAAATGCCCCGGAATATCTGGAAGTGCGCGGCGAGGTCTACATGCCGCACGATGCCTTCCAGCACCTTTGTGCGGAACAGGAATTACAGGGTGCGGCACCGTTCAAAAATCCGCGCAATGCTGCCGCAGGGTCTCTGCGTCAGAAGGATTCTAAGATTACCGGCAGCCGGGGGTTGTCCATCTTCGTATTCAACGTCCAGCAGGTGCGGGGCAGGGAACTGACCAGCCATGCCGAAAGCCTCGATTACCTCAAGAGTCTGGGCCTGCCAGTCTCTCCGCGTTATCATATCGTGCACGATATCGAGGATGCCATTGCAGAGATCGAGCAGATCGGCCAGAACCGTGCCGCACTGGATTTTGATATGGACGGTGCCGTGATCAAGGTGAACAACTTTGCACAGCGGGAACTGCTGGGCTCCACCAACAAATTCCCGCGCTGGGCCATTGCGTTCAAGTATCCGCCCGAGGTCAAGGAGACCACATTGCGCAGTATTGAAGTCGGCGTGGGACGCACCGGCGTTCTGACTCCCACTGCCTGCTTTGACCCGGTGTTTCTGGCAGGTACCACGGTTTCCCGTGCCACCCTTCACAATGAAGATTTTATCCGTCAACTGGGTCTGTGTATCGGAGATACCATTCAGGTGCGCAAGGCGGGTGATATCATTCCGGAGGTCATCGGTGTGACCCGCCACGAACCGGACGCTCAGCCTTACCAGATGCCGGAATTTTGCCCTTCCTGCGGTGCCCCGGCAGTGCACCTGGAAGATGAAGCCGCATTGCGCTGTGTCAACCCGGAATGCCCTGCACAGGCACTCCGCAATATCATCCACTTTGCATCCCGGGATGCCATGGACATCGACGGTCTGGGCACCATGGTCGCCACGCAGCTGGTGGATAAAGGGCTGGTACACTCTGCGGCAGATCTCTATGACTTGACAATAGAGCAGCTGCTCACACTGGAAAAGTTCAAGGAAAAGAGCGCAAACAATCTTCTGCAGGCGATCGAAGCTTCCAAGCAGAACAATCTGGATAAGCTGGTGTTTGCGTTTGGAATTCGCAACATCGGCGATAAAGCCGCCGCATTGCTGGCAGAGCATTTTTGCTCTCTGCAGGCCATCCGGGAAGCAACCGAGGAGCAGATCGGCGAGATTGATGGCTTTGGCGGCGTGATGGCCCAGAGCGTGACTGAATTCTTTGCCAAGGATGGCACTACCGATCTGGTGCACCGCCTGGCCGATGCCGGTGTGAACATGCAGTGGAAGGGAGAGCCCAAGGGCGATAAGCTCGCCGGGAAAACGTTGGTCGTGACCGGAACACTGGAAACACTCTCCCGCAGCGAAGCCGAGGCACTTATCGTAAAGAATGGCGGAAAAGCAAGCGGTTCTGTTTCCAAAAAAACAGCGTATGTGGTGGCTGGTGCCGCTGCAGGTTCCAAGCTGACCAAGGCACAGGCACTGGGTGTGCCTGTGCTGACCGAAGCAGAGTTCCTTGCTATGATCGCAGAGGATAAGTCCCAGCAATAATCAGAAAACCTGTTCTATAAAGCCCGTACAGTTTGGATGCTGTGCGGGCTTTTCTGTGTCCTGTGGGTTCTAACCTCCGGGCCGGTGCATAAACTGATGGCAAAGGACACGGAAGGAGAACAGAAGATGGACGAGTATTATCAGGTGGTGCAGGCTTTGCCCCAATGGCTGGCAAGGCCGCTGGGGCAGCTCCCATCAGAAGACGCAGAGACTGTACATGAGCTGCGGCTCCGGCTGGGCTGTGCTCCACAGTTTACGGTGCAGGGGTGCAGCTGCACACCGACACAGCTGGCACCTGAACTGAACGCACTGCAAACGATGCAGCTGACCCCGTTGCAGATGGAAGAGATCCTGTTCACCCTCTGCGGCGGTTCAGTCCATACCCATCAGACAGAGATCGCACAGGGCTATGTCACACTGGAAAATGGATGTCGGGCAGGGCTTGGCGGGCGTTTTTTGCAAAACCCGGAACAGGGCACGGTTCTGCAGGAGCTCACCTCTGTCAACCTGCGCATTGCCCGGGAAAAGACCGTTCCGCTTCCACAGGAACTGACCGCAGCATTGCGGGGGCATTTCATCGGGATGCTTCTTGTTGGAGAGCCGGGCAGCGGCAAGACCACACTGCTGCGCAGTATTGCCCGGGAGCTCGTCCGGCAGCAGAAGATCCTTTCGGTCATTGATGAACGGCGGGAGCTCTTTGCCGGGAATGCGCCCGGCGAGGCGCTGGATGTTCTTGCCGGGCTCCCCAAGGGACAAGCAGTGCAGATGGTATTGCGCAGCCTTTCGCCACAGGTGATCCTGCTGGATGAGCTGGGAGGTCTGGATGAGGTCACAGCGCTGGAGCAGGGCCTGTTCAGCGGGGTGGATTTTATCGCCACCCTTCATGCTGCCACACCTGAAGAGGCGACCATGCGCCCACAGGTGAAATATCTGATGGAGCGCGGCGCGGTGCGGGTGCTCGTCTGGCTGACCGGCAGACAAGCACCCGGCTGCATCGGGGAGGTGCGGTTTCTATGAGCCCTCTGCGCTGGTTGAGTGTCTGCTGTTTTGTCGTCTGCGGCTGGTGCGCAGGCGACAGCTTTCATCAGCAGGCGCAGGCGCATCTGGAAGCCCTGCACAAAACGCTGGATCTGCTGGAAACGCTGCATCAGGAAATCAGCTTCCGCCGCAGTGACCTGAATCTTCTCTGCCGGAAGCTGATACAGGATGGGCAGCTTCCACCAGAAACGGTTTCGTTACAAACGCTGGAGCCCTTTCCCTCCCTGACCTTAGAAGAACGCACCCGCTTCTCAGAATGTTTTTCAGGCCTGGGACGGTTGGAAGCGGAGCAGGAGTGCAGACGGCTTGAATTGTATCAGGCACAGTTTCAGGCAGCCTTGCAGGAAGGTGAAGCTGCGGCCCGAACGCAGTCGATGCTTTCGCACAAGCTGGGCCTGGCCGCCGGGCTTGCAGCTGCCATTCTGCTGGGATGAATCAGCTCAAAAGGAGAGGACGCGGATGGAGATTGACCTTATCTTCAAAATTGCGGCCATTGGCATCATTGTTGCCGTGCTGAACCAACTGCTGATCCGCTCCGGGCGGGAGGATCAGGCAATGATGACGACATTGGCAGGTCTGGTGGTCGTGCTGTCCATCCTGGTCAAACAGATCAGTGTGCTGTTCGTTACCATCAAGTCGCTGTTTGCACTATGAGTGCAACCGTGGCTGTGTTCGGCATTGCGCTGCTCGCGGCACTGCTCTATGCGGTTCTGGAAAAGCAGGCCCCCGCCTATGCACTCCTGCTCTCCCTTGGGGCAGCGCTGGTGCTGCTGGTGCGGGCCGGGACAAGCATCCGGACAGTACTTTCCGGCATAGCACGCCTGGCTGGACAAGCTGACAGCGGGGCTTTTTCCTGCCTTGTACGGAGTGCGGCTATCGTTCTGCTGACAGATTATACCCGCACCCTGTGTGAGGAAGCCGGGGCAGAATCTTTAGGGTGGTGTGTTGGGCTGGCAGGTCGGTGTCTTGTACTGGCGGCGGCGTGGCCCTTGCTGGAAGAGATCCTGCAGACGATTGGGAGCATTGCAAGATGAAGAACTGGAAGTGGTGGGCTTTTCTGCTGGTGGGGACGAGCTTCTGCCTGTGCGCCCCGACAGCTTTTGCGGCAGAGAGTGCCGGTTTGCACACACAGCTGCCGGGAGCAGAGCTCTGGCAGCCTTATCTCGACCAAAGTCCTGTGGATGCTTTGCAGGTAGCAGAAGACCCGTGGAGCGTTCTGCAAAGTTTTTGCACTTCGTCGCTGTTCCAGACACTGCGGGAAAGCATCCGCGGTTATGCCGCACTGCTGTTGTTTCTGCTCCTGTCTGCCATAGTCAGTCTGTTTCTTGGGGAGGAAGGTGATCACAGCTGGTGTGACCTTGTCTGCGCCGGTGGGTGCGGGATCCTTCTGTGGGAGCCATTGCTTGAAATTGCCCGGCAGCTGTGTGCGCAGATTGAAAGCTGGAACCGCTTTCTCTCCGGTTTTCTTCCTGTCTATGCCGGTGTTCTGATCATGGGCGGTGAGACAAGTGCCGGGGCCGCCGCAAGCGGCTTTTTTCTGACATTGCTTTGTCTGCTGGCACAGGCCCTGACGGCCTTTGTACCGCCCATTCTGGAATGCTACCTTGCATTGAGCATGGCTTGCTGTATCACGGAACAGAGCTGCCTGGGGAACCTGTGCAAAGCGGCAGGGACACTGCTGCAAAAGGGACTTTCCCTTACTGGAAAGCTGCTGGCTGCACTGCTGGGATTCCAGCGCATCTCTGCCGCACAGCTCGACCGAACGGCGCTTCGCACAGGACAGTTTCTCACCGGCACCATTCCCATTGTGGGGCAGAGTTTGAGCGATGCTTCCGAGGCTGTTCTGGCAGGCATCCAATTGCTCAAAAGCGGCCTTGGAATGGCCGCTATCCTGATTTTATTGGCTGAGTTTCTGCCACTGTATCTCGGGATGCTTGCACATCTGGGATGTATCGTTCTCTGCGGGACGCTGTGCAGCCTGACCGGAAACAACCGTGGACAGGCACTGCTTACCTGTTTTGCTTCCGCTGTCCGGTGTATGATGGCCTGTATCGCACTCTTTTTCGGGCTGGCCGTAACAGGAACTGCACTTCTTTTTATGCTGGGAGGCGTTTGATGCAGACATTGAAAAGCGCAGCCGTGGTCTTTTGCACTGCCTGTATCTGCGCAGAGCTGCTGGCCCGGCTCACAGGAAACAGCTGGGCCCGACGGTGCATAAAAGCCGTGGCTGGACTATATATTTTAGTGGTGCTTTTACAGGTCATCCCTCAGCTCCGGACAGAAGTTCAGTCCTTTTCTGTGCCGGATCTTTCGCCCATATCCATGGGCACGCTGGAAGATGCCATTCGGGCTGAACTGGATGCCCGCAGCAGCGGACAGGAAGCAAAGGAGGGGGACCTTTCCGGATGAAGAGCAGGGAACAGAGCCTCTTTGCCGGTTTGCTCCAGAAGCAAAGCCGCACCCAGCTTGCAATCATTCTGGGCGCGGCGGCAATGCTGCTGATCTTATTCTCAGAATTATTCTCGACCCCCGCAAAAACCGCAGCAAATGCAGGCAGTTCTGCTGCTGTTTCAGAAACTGCCTACCGGGAGCAATTGGAAACACAGCTGACAGAGCTGATCGAACAGCTCGATGGGGCAGGAAAGACCGTTGTGATGGTGACACTGGAAAGTGGGGAAGAAACGATCTATGCTGTGGATACGCAGTCCGGCCAGATGCAGAACCAGGAGACCCATGTTCTGCTGGAGGATGGCTCCGCCCTGGAAGAGACGACCTATCTGCCTGCCGTCTGCGGTGTGGCTGTTGTCTGTGATGGTGGGGGAGATGTCCGGGTCGCCGCTCGTATCACAGAGCTTGTCCGGGCAGTGCTGGATCTTTCGGCCAATCGAATTTGTGTAGAACAGCGCAAAGGATAACGCACCATGTAATATAAGGAGGAAACAGCTATGAGAGCCATCTCGAAGAATACCCGCAAGGCAACAGCCATTACTCTGGCAGCGGCACTGGTCATTGCCGTTTACCTGAACTGGCAGTATGCCCGCACCGGTGTGACGCTGGAAGAGGATGCAGTCAACGTTTCTGCCGTCAGTCAGGAGACCGTTCCCGTTACGGATGAACTGATGACCGAAGCCGAGGCGGTTTCCAGTGCCAACAAGAATTATGGCGAAGCTCAGCTTGTGAGCGTTGCAAACAACAGCGGCTCCAAGTTCTTTGAGGAAGCACGGCTCAAACGGACCAAGGCCCACGATGAAGCCATGGACAGCATTCAGAGAGCGCTGAAATCCGCTTCTCTCTCCACGGAAGAAAAGAAGGAGTACACCAGCCAGCTGACCGGAAACCTTGCGGATCTCAACGCGGAGAACGAGATCGAGACACTGGTCAAGGCCAAGGGGTTTGCGGATTGTCTCTGCTTTCTGCAGTCAGGTCGGGCCGATCTGACTGTTATGACCTCGGGCGATGCCTTAACGGCCGCACAGGTAGCGCAGATCCGTGACATTGTGTTGAGCAAAAGCAGTGTGACAGCCCAAAATATCACCGTTGTTGAGGTAAAGTAAGGGAGCAGTTGCGGCAGACAACAGAATGTGGTAAACTAAAACAGAACAATGAAATTGAGCGCCGCTTTTCCAGCGGCGTTTTTGCAGGGAGTGCACCATGAAGGAACCAAAGCTCAAAACTGTTTACGTCTGCTCCAACTGCGGCGAAACCAGCCCGCGCTGGATGGGCCGCTGCCCCAGCTGCGGAAGCTGGAATACCATGAATGAGGATGTTGTTGCGGAAGCGCCCAAGGCAGGGCTTTCCGGCAGCAAAGCGGCAGTACCTGCCCGGCAGGAGGGTGTCACCTCGCTGACGGCCCGGCGGTTGGCCGATATCAGCACTACGGAAGAGAAAAGCCGCATCCTGACCGGCATTTCGGAACTCGACCGGGTACTGGGCGGCGGCATCGTGCTGGGCGGCGTGGTTCTGCTCAGCGGCGAACCGGGTGTTGGCAAATCTACGATGCTTTTGCAGCTCTGCGGTGCTATCTCCAACCAGCATTCTGTTCTGTATATCACGGGTGAGGAATCTGTCCGTCAGGTCAAACTACGTGCTGCGCGGTTGAAAGTGCCGCAGGAGAACATCTATCTTGCTGCGGAGAACGATGTGGACGAGATCTGCGGCCTGATCGAAAAGGAAAAGCCGGAGCTTGTAGTCATCGACTCTATCCAGACGATGCGCTGTATGGATCTTTCTTCCTCGGCCGGTACGGTCAGTCAGGTCAAGGAGAGCGCCGCCCGTCTGCTGGCGGTAGCCAAAAAGCAGGAGATCCCCATGTTCATTGTGGGCCATGTCAACAAAGACGGAGCCATTGCAGGCCCCAAGGTCATGGAGCACATCGTGGATACTGTGCTCTACTTTGAGGGCGACAAGATGCTGCCTTATCGCATTCTGCGGGCCGCCAAGAACCGCTATGGCTCCACCAATGAACTGGGCATGTTTGATATGACAGGGCAGGGGCTGGAGGAGATCGAAAATCCCTCCCAGATGCTTTTGGAAGGCCGTCCGCTGGGGGTTTCCGGTAACTGCGTCGCCTGTACGATGGAGGGCAGCCGCCCCATTCTAAGCGAGATCCAGGCCCTTGCCACCAAAACGAATTTCCCGGCACCGCGCCGTGCCTGCAGCGGCTATGATTATAACCGCATGAATCTGCTCATTGCCGTTCTGGAAAAGCGGGCAGGGTATTTCTTTGGCAATCTGGATGTCTATATCAACATAGTGGGCGGCATTGCCCTGCGGGATACTGCCTGCGATCTGGCGGTCTGCCTGTGTATGGTGTCGTCTCTGCTGGACTGCCCCGTGAGCGATAAGCTCATTGCCATTGGAGAAGTGGGTCTGGGCGGTGAGGTGCGCAGTGTGCCTAACCTTGAACAACGCCTGCGGGAAGCCGAGCGCATCGGCTTTGAGCGGGCTGTGGTGCCAAAACATAGCCTTGCCCACCTGAACCCGGCAGATTATCCGGGCATGAAGCTGATAGGTGCGGCTTATATCTCGGATGCGATCCATGCGTTGAAATCAGACCGGTTGTAACGAATTTACGGAGAAACTATGTCAATCTATCTTGATGAAAAAAATCCGGGCAAGCATCCGCCGTTTGATGATGCTTCGCCGGATATTGTGGAATATGTGCGGTACCTGGAGGTGATCGCGGGCAAAAGCGCCAACACGGCCTTCAGTTATTACTGCGATCTGCGCGGTTTTTCCCGTTTTATGAAACGCCGCCGCGGGCTGGTTCCGGCAGATACGGAGATCAAGGATATTGACCCCAAGGGTCTGGATACAGCCTTCTGGGGCAGTGTGAGTAAAGAGGACATCTATGAATATCTCTATTTCCTAAACCGCGAATGTGGCAACAAGAAATCCTCGACCGCCCGGCGGCTGGCCAGCCTGCACGGCTTTTATGATTACTTGGTCAATCAGGTCAATAAGCTGACAGAGAACCCGACTGCCTCCATCAAGCCGCCCAAGCAGGATAAAGTCCTGCCCAAATATCTGACAGCGGAACAGTCCATGGATCTGCTGGAGAGCACGCAATATCAGAGCGATTTTCCGGAGCGGGATTACTGCATGGTGGTTCTGTTCCTGAACTGCGGAATGCGGCTTTCTGAGTTGGTGGGCATGGATCTGGGCGATATCGACCTAGAACAACGGCAGATCAGGCTCTTTGGCAAGGGTCACAAGGAACGGATGGTCTATCTGAATGAGGCCTGCGTCGAAGCCCTGCAGCTCTACCTGGCCAAACGCAACACGATGGAGGGCCTGAATCCAAAGGAAAAGGCTGTGTTTGTGACGCGCCGCCGGAAGGAGCGCATTTCCAACCGCAGGGTGGAGCAGCTCGTCACCGGTGCCATGAAAGCGGCCGGGCTCAAGGGCTTTTCCACCCATAAGCTGCGTCACACTGCGGCAACGCTGATGTATCAGACCGGCAATGTGGATATTTTGACCCTCAAGCAGCTGCTGGGTCACAGCAGTGTGGGTACAACGCAAATTTATACGCATCTGCAAGAATTTCAGGTGCGTGCTGCCATTGAGCAGAACCCGCTGGGCACGGTCACACCCGAAAAAGCACGCTTGGATACAACAAAACGGGCAGCAGGGGAGAACAGAGGGGAAAATAACGCCGATTCGATGGATGTTGAAGAAGCTGCCAGCCCGATGGAAGCTTTTGAGGGTGCTGCCAATGATGGCATCCGGGTGGATATCTCTTCTATGACCGGGGATAAGGAAACTGTATGAACTATATCAACTTCTCTAAGAGCTATCATGTGCGGATGTTGACAGAACGCGATATTCCGCTGGTTTTAGCTCTTTGTGAGAAAAACACACAGTTTTATGAACATTGTCCGCCATTTGTAACTGCGGAAAGCATTCGGGATGATATGTGTGCCTTGCCGCAGCGCAAAATGGACGAACCTCAGGATAAGTATTATCTCGGATTTTTTGATGGTGCCGAGCAGCTTGTGGCTGTGATGGACTTTATTGACCATTATCCAACGGAACGAAGCTGCTTCATCGGATTCTTTATGATGGAGCGTTCTGTACAGGGACATGGCATTGGGAGCAGGATCATCACAGAGCTGTGTACGTATCTGCACAGTCTGGGCTACGAGTATATCCGGTTGGGTTACGTGGATGGCAACAAGCAAAGTGAATCGTTCTGGAAAAAGAATCAGTTCACAGATACTGGATTGAGAAATCACTCGCAGGACTATACGGTCGTTGTAATGAACCGGATGCTGTAACAGATCAATAACAGGAAAAACGTGTGTAAAAAACGCAAAATACACAGTTATTGTAAAACAGGCCGCCAGAGCTCAAATCGAGCCGAGGCGGCCTTAAAAACGCCCAAAACCAGAAAAGAGGGTTTTTCCACTCCCCTGTGTTTCGCATAACCCGCATTATACGAAAATATAATAATCAAAAAATCAGACCCTCCTCTCTCTTCCCGCTGCGGGTTCTGAGATCTCAGAGGGTCTGACCGATCAACTGTTGATATAGAAAATATGTACCTATCACTCTTCCGGCAATGGTGTGGTTTCAAAGTATGCGCAGATTGCTTCATAGTATGCACGCGCAGTCCGCTTGCATCCATCCTCACTGCCGAACCGGGCTACGTCCGTATCGCTGGTCACAAAACACTGCTCCGCCAGCACTGCTGGACAATTTACATCTTCCAGAATCGTAAAGCTGCGCTCTACACGCACTTCCTTGTGGCTGCTCTCCACCAGCTGTTTTACTTCCCCTTGGTAATAAATGTATCGGATTCCCCCGCGTCCCCGCAAGCTGGCCCCTGCCGCCTGCATAGCCCCGGAAAGCTGCTTTGCAAAATAATAGCTCTCCTGATGGTATGCTCGTCCCGGAACAGCCGGATAACATTCAAACCCGGCTGCGCTGGAGCCTTCGGGTGCTGAATTGCCGTGGACAGACAACAACAGATCCGGATTCTGTGCATTGGCGGCAGCGGCGCGTTCAGCAGGTTTTGCGGTGCTGTCGTAACTTTCCCGGGTGGTCAGCGGGATATAATTGGGGTCACGCTCCAGCCAGGCGCTCAAAGCCTCCGCTGTGGCAGCGGTCATCTCACTTTCCTGCACCACTCCCCTTGCCCCCGGATCTGAGCCGCCATGTCCTGCATCGATCACAATACGGTACGGCGGCTCACCGATGGTCGGACGAAAATCATCATCGTCCACGGTCGGTGTTGGCTGTCCAATGGAGAAAGCCGCCTGCCACAGATACAGCCCAAAACTGACACCAATAAAACAGAGAACCAGAACCACTGCTCTGCCAAAGGAAAAACTATTGCCCTTTTTCTTTCTTTTGCGCTGTACCGAATGTTTTGCCATGATGACTTCCCTGCCGTTTTATAAGAAACGCCCGCCCAAAGAATGATCTTCCGGACGGGCGCTGCCGGGAAACTCCCGGTATGTTTTTACTTCAATTCAACCACGGTCACACCGCTCTCGCCCTCACCATAACGGCCCAGCCGAAAGCTTTTTACCATCCGGTTTCCGCGCAGATGTTTGTGGATCGCAGTGCGCAGAGCTCCGGTGCCGTTGCCATGAATCAGGTACACCACTGTCTGCCCGTTCAGAATGGCGCGATCGATATAAGCATCCACCTCAGGCAGAGCTTCATCCACAGTCAGGCCCAGCAGATTCAGCTCCATTTTGGCCGAACGCTGCACACGCTCTACCCTGCCGTTGGGCCGGTTTGCATCGCCCGTCAGGCGGGAATAGCGCTGCTGTGCCTTGGTTTTGGGCTGAGGCTCTTTGATGAGCTTATCCGGCTGCTTCAGGCCCTTGAGCGGGACCTTGGTCTTGATGATGCCGGCACGCACCAGAACATCGCCGTTTTTATCCGGCAGTGCCAGCACGGTGGCCAGCTGGTTGAGCTCTGCAATGCAGACCTCCTGCCCTACCTTGACTTCTTTCAGCGGGACAAACTCCTTGACAGGGTTATGCACCACCTCGGTACCGATAAAGAGCTTTTCAGACTCTTTCTTTGCGATCTCGCGGGCACGTTGGGCTTTCTGCTGGGTGCTCAGGCGCTCGTCCTTCTGCAGCTGGCGCAGCTCATCGGTCAGTGCATACGCCTTGCTTTCCACCTGCTGTGCCAGCGCACGGGCCTTGGCACGGGCAGCTTCCAACTCGTTTTCGCCCTGCTGGATCAATTCATCCCGCTTTTTCTGAGCGGCCTCCAGCTGATGAGAAGCCTCGTTCTTCAGCTCCTCCACCTCGTCCTGGCTTTCTTTCAGCTGCAGCTTCAGGTCGTCCAGCTGGCCCAAAACTGCATCCAGGCGCTTATCCTCGGCAGACAGATGCTGTTGGGCTGCCTCAATGACACGCTCCGGGATGCCCAGCTTCTCGCTGATGAGGAAGGCGTTGGACTTGCCGGGCACACCTACGCTCAGCTTGTAAGTCGGGCGCAGTGTCTCCAGATCAAACTCACAGCTGGCATTGACTACACCCTTGGTTTCCAGCGCAAACACCTTCAGTTCGGCGTAGTGAGTGGTTGCCATCAGCAGCACACCGCGGCGGCGCAGTTCCTCGATGATGGCCACGGCCAGCGCTGCACCTTCGGCAGGGTCAGTACCCGCGCCAAGCTCATCCAATAACACCAGCGTGTGCGGCATGGCAAGTTCCAGAATACCGGTGATCTTTTTCATGTGGCCGGAGAAAGTGGAAAGGCTCTGTTCGATGCTCTGCTCATCACCGATGTCCACAAGAAATTCATCGAACACGCAGATCTCACTGCGTTCATCGGCAGGGATCAGAAAGCCGCACTGTGCCATTGCACACAGCAGACCCGCCGTTTTCAGGGTAACAGTTTTACCACCGGTGTTCGGGCCGGTGATGATGAGCGAATCGTACTCTTTACCCAACGCAATGTCCACAGGTACACACTTTTTGGGGTCAATGAGCGGATGACGCGCCCGAATGAGCGAAAAGGAGCTGTCGGTGCGGACAGAGGGCTTGAATGCCTTCATATCCAGAGCCAGACGAGCCTTTGCCAACAGCACATCAATTTCCAGCATTGCCTTGTAGCTGTACTGGAACTGAGGCTCAATGGCGGCTACCTGTGCCGTAAATGCCACCAGAATGCGTTCGATCTCCTGCGCCTCCTGTGCACGGTACTGCAGAATGCGTGCATTTGCTTCCACAACCGCCTGCGGCTCCACAAAGACAGTAGCGCCGGTGGACGAGACATCATGGATGATGCCGCTCACCTCACCGCGATACTCGCTCTTAACGGGCACAACATACCGCCCATTGCGAATGGAGACCACACTCTCCTGCAAATACTTGGAGGTATCCATATTGCGGACCATGCTTTCCAGCCGGTCGCGGATGCTGTTCTCCGTAGCGCGGATCTTTTTGCGCAGTTCGTTCAGGGTGTGGGAAGCCGTGTCTGCCATGGCATCCGGAGCCAGAATGGCGCTGGAGATCTGCTGCTCCAGCCCGGGCTGAGGTGCCAGCGCGTAGAACAGATCATCTGTAGGCAGAGCATCATGTTCCGAGGAGCCATACCAGCTGGTCAGGTTCTGAAAGTTGCGCAGAGCGCCGGCCACCATCAGCAGTTCCCCCATGGAGAGCACACCGCCCTTGACCGCACGGGCTGCCAGAGAGCTGACACCCTCTACCCCGCCAAAGCGCGGAGACCCGTTTTTGATGAGCAGACTGTTGATGGCATCGGTCTGTTCCAGCGCGTAACGCACCTCATCAGGGTCGCACTGAGGCTCCAGAGCCAGCAGCTGCTCTCTAGCTTCCTTGCACACGCAGCCCTCGGATGCACGCGCAATGATCTTATCAAGCTCTAAAGTTTTCAAATAGCTTGTTTCCATGTTTGTTCCCTATATCAAAATTGTTTATCCCGGTCAAGGCAGAACGGATTGTAAAAAGTCGTAACTTTTCAGCGGTTTGTCCAGGTGGGTCAAAGCGTAGCGCTCTGCCACCGCAGACAGCTTTGCCAGACTGCCGACCGAGATTTTGAATGCAAATATTTTCTTATCTTCTACAAGGCAGATATGACGCAGGGCATACAAGGCACCCATGTCCAGATTGCAGGTTTTGCCCGCCTTTTTCGCACAGTCCTCACAGAGCAGAATGCCCTCCTGCGGGTCAAGATAAAACGCGGGGCCATCGTATTTTTCACAGATCTTGCAGCAGACCAGCTGCGGCAGAAAGCCGCACTCGCTCATGGTGCGCAACTCAAACACAGCCTTGACCACATGCAGGTCGGTTTTACCCTCGCTGATCATATACAGGCAGTTCAGCAGCAGGCGCAGTTCCTTGGCAGCTTCCTCCCCCGTAGGAGAAAGTGCCGCCGCCATCTCGGCAAGATACATGGCAAGGCTCATCCCCTCGATGGTGGAGGAAATGCCGTGAAATACGTTGCGCACTTCCGCTTCTCGGATGGTGTACATATTCCGGCCTGGCAGCAGCACAAATTCAGAGTAGCAAAAAAGCCCGCAGGCGCTGAATAATTTGTTCTTCAGCCGCAGGCTGCTCTGTGCTGAGGCCGAAATGACCCCCAGCTCCGGTGTAAGAATGGTCAGAATCCGGTCAGATTCCTTGTACCGGGTCTCTTTTAACACAAGCCCAGGTGTTACGATCGTGTCCATCTGCATATTCTCCCTGCCCGAGCAGTGTCCCGGGCAATGTAAAGAGAAAAATCAACGATTATTCGGGTTCTGTTTGAAGCCAAAGTTGTTCAGCAGAAACTCATTGTCCCGCCAATCTGCTTTGACCTTGACCCAGCACTGCAGGTTGACCCGGCAGCCAAGAAATTCCTCACAGTCTGCACGGGCAGAGCTGGCGATCTTTTTCAGCATCGCACCGCCCTTGCCAATGACCATGCCCTTATGGCTCTCGCGCTCGCAGTAGATATTTACATCAATATCCACCAGATCTGTACCGGGGCGCTCCTTGAAGCGCTCCACCACGACTGCAATGCCGTGCGGGATCTCATCCCGCATATACAGCAGTGCCTTTTCACGGATGACCTCCGACACCAGTTCCTTTTCCGGCATATCGGTGTAGGCATCATCGTCAAAGTAGTGCGGGCCCTCCACAGCATACTGGCTCAGGGCATCGAACAGTTCCTCACAGTGGTCGTCTGCCCGGACGCTTACGGTGTAAATGGCATCAAACACACCCAGCTCCTTGAGCTCAGCCTTACGGGCTTCCAGATCAGCAGGCTCCTTGACAAGATCGGTCTTATTGATGACTGCAATGGCCGGGCCACCGCTGCTGCGCAGAGCGTCCACCAGAACCATTTCCGGCTCATTCAGGGCACCGTATGGCTCAAACAGCATCATAGAGACATCCACATCCGCGATGGAATCGCTGGCCGTCTTGTCCATCCGCTTGCCAAGCTTATTGTGGGCCTTATGCACGCCCGGGGTGTCCAGCAGAACATACTGCAGAGGGCCGCGGGTCACAACGCCGGTGATGCGGGTGCGGGTCGTCTGGGGTTTGGAGGTGACAATGGCCACCTTCTCCCCCACCAGACGATTGGTCAGGCTGGATTTGCCCACGTTCGGGCGGCCGATAACCGCCACGAACACAGATGAGGTATCGTAATGCTGCTGCATGGGTGCTGCGTTTTTCAAAATAGAACTCCTATCCTTTGCCAGTATCTTTGATCATTCCGTATAGCTGACGGTGCGGGGCAGGCCAAGCTGGGTCAGCACAGCCTCTTCCTTTTCGCGCATCCGCATGGCTTCCAGACCACCGTTCTCATGGTCGTAGCCCAGCAGATGCAGCATGGAGTGAACGGTCAGGAAAGCGACCTCACGCTGCAGTGGATGGCCGTAGAGCGTTGCCTGCTCCTGAGCACGTTCCATGCTGATGACGATATCCCCCAGCATCTTGCAGCCGTTGTTCTCATCCACATCGTAAATTCCGTTTTCTCCCAGAGGAAAGCTCAACACATCGGTGGGCATCGGCTTGTTGCGGTACTGGTTGTTCAGCTCTGCAATGGCAGCGTTATCCACAAAAGTCACGCTGATCTCAGCAGGCTCATCGAAGTGCTCATATTCCAGCACAGCGTTGCAGGCACGGCGGATCAGGATCCGCAGGCCCGAAGGTACTTTTACGGCTTTCTGTGAATTGGTGATCAAAACTTTATTGGACATAACATTCCTCTCCCTTCATTTTATGCTGCAATTGCAGCTTTCCGCGTCGGTTTCAACGCTTGGCCGGGTGCGCAGCCGCTTCGTAGGCTTTGATGATTTCCTGCACCAGACGATGGCGGACAACATCCTTCTCCGTAAAATAGCACTGTGCAATGCCATCCACGTTCTTGAGAATATGCAGCGCATCCACAAGGCCGCTGCGGGTACGGTCCGGCAGATCGATCTGGGTCACATCGCCGGTCACAACCACCTTGGAACCTACGCCCATACGGGTCAGAAACATCTTCATCTGCTCCGGTGTAGTGTTCTGCGCCTCATCCAGGATGATAAAGGAATCATCCAGCGTGCGGCCGCGCATATATGCCAGCGGAGCAACCTCAATGATCTGCTTTTCCACCAGGCGCTCATAGGTCTCAGCGCCCAGCATATCGAACAGGCCATCGTAGAGAGGGCGCAGGTAAGGGTCCACCTTCTGCTGCAGATCACCGGGCAGAAAACCCAGCTTCTCGCCTGCTTCCACGGCGGGGCGGGTCAGCACAATGCGGGAAACATCCTTGGCCTTGAACGCTTTGACCGCCATTGCAACGGCCAGATAGGTCTTGCCGGTACCGGCGGGACCCACGCCAAAGGTCACAGCATTCTTGCGGATAGCATTCAGATATTCCTTCTGGCCCAGTGTCTTGGGGCGGATGGGGCGGCCCTTGACCGTGACCGTGACAAAATCCTCAGTCAGCTCCCGGACACGCTGCTCCTTTCCATCGTGAGCAAGGCTCAGGCAGTAGCGCACCGTCTGATCCTCCAGCGGCGTGTGGTTTTCGATCAGAAGCAGCATCCCCTCCACGGCACGCACAGCAGCGGCCACATTGGCCTCCTCGCCAGAGAGGCGAAGCATCGTACCCCGGCAGACTGCCGTGACAGAGAACTCCTTTTCCAATAGACGAATGTTGCGGTCACAGTTGCCAAAGATGGCAGCGGCGATCTCCACACTATCTAACTCAATACTTTTTTCGGCCATGTAGCTCCTCCAGCGGTTTATGAATTTCCACATCTATTGTACCACCAAAGGCTCAAATAGAAAACTGTGAAACTTGCACAAAATATTTTCAACATTTTGGAGCGTGTTACAAAGCAGAACCCTGAAACATAAAAAATCGATGCTGCTCTGCATTTCCGCAAAACAGCATCGATTTCATTTTACCGGATCGTAAAAAACGACTCCTCAGAAACTTTTCAATTAGAACCAGTCGCCGAAGCCCATCTTGACCAGGTTGTCGTGGCTGATCTTCAGGCTATCGAACGGATCACGGCCATAGCAGTCATCCTGCTCCACCAGGAAGTACTCGCCGCCGCCCTCCAGGCCAGCCTGGATGATAGCGGGCATATCCAGAGTGCCTTCGCCAACCTCAGCAAACTGCACAATGTTGGTGAAGTTGCTCATGAACTTCATCATGCCTTCCTTGCTGGTGAAGTCCACGCCGCCCTCGGGGATGGGCATCTCACCGATGCGGTAATCCTTCAGGTGGACCAGACGGATGCTGCCGGCATACTTCTTGATGAACTTAACAGGGTCCTGGCCGCCGCGGTGGATCCAGTGGCTGTCCAGCTCAAAGCCCAGAGCCGGAGCATTTGCGCGGATGATGTCCAGCAGGAACTCGCCGTCGTAACGAACGAACTCTACGTGATGGTTGTGGTAGTACAGGTCAATGCCGTCTTCCTTCAGCTTCAGAGCATACTCATTTGCTTCCTTGGCGAAATCCACAGCCTTCTGGTAGTTGCCCATGCAGGTCATGGGCAGCATGCCGATGCGCAGCATATCGCAGTCCAGCTTACGGCAGTCCTCAACGATCTTCTTATAGTCGTCGGGATTGCACAGGAACTCGCCGGGCATACCGGGCAGCATGGGAGAGGTGGATGCGGTGCAGGAAGAGACATTCAGGCCCAGCTCGTCGATAGCCTTGCGGAAGCCTGCAACGTTCTCAGCAGTCATGGGGACCTGAGAAATCTCAACGCAGTGATAGCCGATATCAGCCAGCTTGCCCATGCTCTCGTATGCGTCGAAGTGAGGCATCTTAGCGGGGGCAATGGTGCTCATCTGAACACCGATCAAACCTTTGTTTGCCATGGTTCATTTCTCCTTCTATTTGTGTTTTGCGGTCACGGAGCAACGGGATGGCCAGCCTTGCTGCTTGCATGGATGGCATCGATCAGCCGGATGCTCATTTCCGCATCTCTTACATGGATATAATCGTCTGTGTTGTTCTCAATGGCGCGGTAAAACTTGTTGATCAGGATGCCATGAGAAGCACCAAAATAGAACTTGGCACCGGGCAGCTTCTCATTCTCGCACAGCTTGGTGCGCACGCCATCTGCGTCGATCCGGAACAGAGCATCATCCTCGATCAGGAAGGAGGCCTTTTCACAGGCAACCTTGATCTGGACGCTCTCGTTGGTGTAATCACAGTTGGTGGCAAAGAACACACCGTTTGCACCATTAGCAAAGTGCAGGCGGGCAGCTACGGTGTCCTCGACCTCAATGCCGTAATCTGCCAGCTGATTCACCGAGCCATGGATGGCATCGATATCGCCGCACAGATAATACAGCAGATCCAGCGTGTGAACACTCTGGTTGATCATGCAGCCGCCGCCAGCAGTTTCCAGCTGGCCGCGCCAGGGCTGTTCGTCATAGTAAGCCTTGCCGCGGAACCAGGGCACAAAGCCGCGGCAGCCGATGACCTTGCCATATTCGCCGCCATCGATGATCTTTTTCAGTTCAACGGTGGTGCGGTTCAGACGATTCTGCAGGCAGATGCCGATCTTGACCTCAGGGTGCGCAGCCTCAAATTCCACGAACTCCTTGGCCTGTGCGGTGTTCAGACCCACCGGCTTCTCGCAGAAGACATTCACACCGTGGGAAGCAAAGTACTCCGACACGGGCACATGCAGGTAATGCGGCAGGCAGAGATGTACCACATCGGGATGCTCCTTTTCCAGAAGCTCCTCATAGTCCGTATAGAACGGCACGGC
This sequence comes from Faecalibacterium sp. Marseille-Q0746, assembly GCF_017377595.1. Taxonomy (NCBI): domain Bacteria; kingdom Bacillati; phylum Bacillota; class Clostridia; order Eubacteriales; family Oscillospiraceae; genus Faecalibacterium; species Faecalibacterium sp. Marseille-Q0746. The sequence continues at coordinate 83,910 of NZ_JAFREI010000001.1, forward strand.
CTTTGCTGCAGCAGGCAGCTTTTCCTGCACAGCGGGATTGTTATCGCACACGGCACACAGTTCGATCTCAGGATTTGCCACAATGATGGGCAGATGAACCTGAAAGATGGTGCCGCAGCCAATGATCGCAGCTCTTTTCATGGAAACGCAACTCCTTGTAAGCCTGGAACAGGCATTGCTTTTTTCAGGGATACTGATTACTCGCGGACGGGGAACTTGCCCTCAGCCTCGATCAGCTTGTTCAGCTCAGCAGCATACTCCTCGGGATCGCAGGGGTTGGAGACCTCGCGGCCGGTCCATGCAGACAGCTGGCTGCTGTTTGCCAGGTTGACACCGTTGATGCCGTCCTCGCCGGGAGCCAGCAGCGGGCTGCCGGTCAGGATGTGAGCAGCAAAGTTCTGCATAACGGTGGTGTGCTGGAAGCCCCAGCCATCGTTGTTCTCAAAGGTCTCTTCAGTGTACAGCTTGGAGCCTGCACCGTTGCCGCTGGTCAGCATGGCAACTTCCATCATGCTCATGTGCTCGTTCAGGTAATCCTCGGTGCAGGGGTTGCCTTCCTTATCGATGTAGTGGTAGACGTGAGCGGTCTTGCTGTTATCAACAACGATCTTGCCGCCGTCCAGGTCGATCTCCAGACGATCGGTGCCGATGGCATCGTGGGTGCAGGTGGTAAAGGTGCCGGTAGCGCCGTTAGCGAACTCGACCAGCATGGTCACGTCGTTCTCAACGCCGATGTCACGATGGCAGCCGTTGATGTTCTTGGAGAAGACCTTCACGGGGATACCGCAGATCCACTGCCACAGGTCGAGCTGATGGGGAGCCTGGTTGACCAGGACACCGCCGCCTTCGCCACCCCAGGTAGCACGCCATGCGCTCTGCTGGTAGTAGCTGTCCGGACGCCACCAGGAGTTGATCATCCACTGAGAGCGGCGGATCTCGCCCAGCTCACCGCTGGCAACGATTTCCTTGATCTTCTGATACAGCTTGTTGGTACGCTGGTTGAACATGATGCCGAAGGAAACCTCGGGATGAGCCTTAGCGCAGGCGATCATCTTCTGAACATCCTTGCTGCGGACACCGGCGGGCTTCTCGCACAGAACGTTCATGCCATGCTCCATAGCGTAGATGGAGATCTCGTGGTGCAGGTAGTGAGGAACGGTGGTGATGATGGCATCAACAGTGCCGCTGGCGATCATATCCTTCCAATCCTTGAAGAAGGGAACATCGGGGTACTGCTCCTTGCACATCTTCTCCTTCTCGGGGTCGATATCACACAGAGCGCCCAGTGCGCAGTTGTCCGGGCACGGTGCGCAGACCATGCCGGGGAACGGAGCGGGAGCGTTGGTCAGGAAGCGAGCATAGCTGCCGCCCTGAGCACCGATACCGATCAGGCCATAACGAATCTTTCCTTCAGTCTTTTCCATTTGAATCTTCTCCTTTTTTTCTGTTACGTTAGAATTTTGCCAGAATATCGCACAGTGCGTGATACTGTGCGGCGTAACCTTCAGCACCGTTTTTGTACTTGTTCTCACGGATGATGTTCTTTGCATCCGTGGTCTCAAGGCTCTGCAGGCTGTCAAACAGCACCAGATGCGGCTCAAGGGTCAGGAAGCCGGTATAGCCCTCTTCCACGATGGCCTTGTGCAGCAGCTCAGGAATCTTTCCCTCACCGGTACCGCAGAGCACATTCTCCTTGTCGGTAGAAACGGCATCCTTGATGTGGATATATACAATGTACGGACGGAGAGCATCCCAGCACTTGGCGGTATCCTCGCCGCACTGCACAAAGTTTGCAAAGTCGAATGCAGACTTGAAGTGTGCGCTGTTCAGCGTCTGCATCAGGTCAACACAGCGGGAAAGAACATCACCATAGATATCCTTCTCGTTCTCGTGCATCAGAATTACGTCGTGCTTCTCAGCGATAGCAATGAACTTGCGCAGCTTCTCGATGACAGCGTCACGATAGTCGGCAGGATCCTTGCCTTCCGGCATAAAGAAGCTGAACATGCGGATGTACTTGCAATTCAGGACCTTAGCGATCTCGCACAGCGTTTCCAACTGAGCACACTGCTTTTCAAAGCCCTCTTCATCATCGATCTTGACCTTGCCAATGGGACTGCCCAGGCTGGAAACGCCAACACCAGCGGCCTGCAGGCGGGGCAGCAGATCGGTCTTGACTTCCTCAACAGTAAAGTCGGCGATTCCTTTCTTATCTGCACTGCGCAGGCTGATGTAATGCATTCCAAGCTCACGGACTGTCTTGAGCTGCTCATCAAAAGAAGAGCTGATCTCATCGGCAAAGCCGGAAATATAAATATCCTTCATAAAAATCTCCTTTTTTGTGTAGGATACAAGCCTTACTGTAAGTAATATATCACAATTGTTAAAAAAATGCCGCACAAATCTTTTTCGGTTTTTTTAGCACGTTGTGCAACAGATTTTTCCGTTTTGTTGCATATCATAAAACAAGGTGCATCAAACCAATCTTGTGGGGTGAAAAAGGGAGAAAAACTGTGCAAAATGTCCATCTTTGACTTCGATTTCTTGGCAGCGAAAAACAGAGCAGCAGGATTTATCCTCTACCTGCTTGTCGGCTGGACCGGTCTCGGCCTTGCATTTGCTCTGGTTGACCTCCTGATCGTACTCCCTATTCCGAAGGACGAAAACGGAATGGTCGAGATCTGATCTCCGTTTCTTGACACGCAAAATCCCCTCAGAGCTCTGACAGTGCTGTCAGAAATCTCTGAGGGGATTTTTCTATGCATCTGGTGACGCGACTTCAAAGACGATGGGGCCGCTGATGTGGTAGAAGATCTCATACTCTGCATGGCGGTGCCACCCGCCGGGGATGCGTGTGGTCTGCAGGTAGAACAAACCAAATGCATCCGCTGGGAACAACTCCTCTTTCCGCAAGTCCGCCATCCCGTTTCACCCTCCTCAGTGAAGATAGAACGAAGCCATACATTTGGCCAGATCCTCTGGTCGTTCTGCAAAGTTTCCATAGCGCCAGCTGTTGAAAAAACCCATATAGGCACCGATGAACGAGTTCCGGAAGTATCGGTTTTCGCCCGGCAATGAAACGGGCCATGGCACAAATTGTCTTGCGTCCCCGAATTCGATATTGGAGATCAGAACAAGAATGATCTTCTCACTCAACGCATCGCTGAAAAAGCTGGTCAGATGGCAATCCATCAGGATACAAAGATTCTTTCGCTCCGCATACGTCCAGCGGAACAGCGCAGTCAGGTTTTTTTCCAGGGTACTGTATGCAGGCAACTGCCCCGCAAGCAGGGTCATCTGCCGGTCGAGATAATAATCCAGCACGTCGTCCTTGGATTCAAAGCTGCGGTAAAAGGTGGTTCGGTCGAGATCTGCCATGTGACACAGCTCTGTAACGGAGATCTTTTCAAGCGGCTTTTTCATTAAAAGCTGAAACAGTGCCGTGCAAAATGCATCCTGATTTTTCTGCGCAACGGGGTTGATATGGTTCGTGTACATTCTGCGCTGTGTTCAGCTCCTTCCTCAAAATGATTGGCTTTATTGTACCATATTCTCTGAAATCTGCAAACAATCACATTACAGATGACAGATGCAAAAACGATGCAAGAATCTTTTTTGTACAGAAACAGAATAACAAAAAAGTCCTATAAACCAGACGAAATTCATCGTAGATTCATAGGACTTTTGGAGCTACTGACCTGATTCGAACAGGCGACCTGCTCATTACGAGTGAGCTGCTCTACCAGCTGAGCCACAGTAGCACGCGTTCTGCAACGATAGATAGTTTAGCATAAAAGAGAATACCTGTCAAGTACTCCCTACGCAAAAACAATTCCGGAACTTTGCAGAAAGCCATTTCGTAATGATTTGCCCTATTCAATTCTTATCGTAAGCTTCACAAACTCTTTTGCCAGAGATTTTTTTCAGCTCAAATAAGTTTTGCCTGCCCTGCCAGATACAGCATCCCCACTGCCGCACCGCAAAGCGGCAGGAGCAGAAACAGCATCCGGGCAAACTGACCCAAAAGCGAGCCTGTGCTGGGGGCCTGTCCTCCACGCCCGAAGGCGGCTGAACAGAGCCTTCCGCTTACCTGCAGTGCGGATGCGCCGAACGTGCACAACGTTCCGGCCGCAAGGGATGCAGGGATACCGCAGACGCAGAGCAGCACAAATGTTGTCCGTGGGTTCAAATCTGAAAGCAATCCGGACGAAAGCAATCCGGAACCTGTCCCATACAGCATCGTAAAAAGGAAGATGGGCAGCGGCCCAAGGGCAGAAAGCCCCAGGAACAGCACTGCCGTCAGCGCACCTGCCACAGTGAGAAATTCCGTTCGGAACAGGCGCACTGCTCCGGCGGCATCCTGCACGGAAAACAGGTTCTGCCAGCAGTTCAGGTAATAAGAAAGCGTTTCGGCATCGCCTGCCACGCAACGCGCTGCCGCCACACCCGCCAGAAAGGTCCCCAGAAGGTACGCCGCCGCCAGAAGGGCAATCCCCTCACTCGGCTTGCTGCGGCGTGCAGCGGCTCTCTCCGGTGTATTTCCGCGACTCTCAGAGAACGCCGCCGGGATGGATCGTCTTTCTTCCTGCGCTGTCTCAGGAAGAACTCCACGGTTCTTCTGTTTTAACGGCTCTTCCTGTGCTGTCGGCAGGATCGCTTCGGGCAGTGCCTTTGCCGCTGCGGTTTCCGGTGTTTCCTGATAGACCCACATACTTCCCTGTCCTCCTGTTTTTCTGCTGTAAATTCTCAATGCCGGTGCCGTTCTGTACGCAGGATGCTGAACACCCCGCCCAGACAGCCAAAGACAAACACCAGTGCAAAGCGGGCCAGCTGCATTTCCGTTGGTTCAATGCCCTCCGAAAGGCCGAACCCCAGCAGAAGCAGAACAAACAGCCCGCCCTGTATAGCACCGCAGATAAGACCTCTGCTGTGATAGAAAAAAGCCATGAGCCAGCCGCTGCAAAAGCTCCCGGCACAGACAATGGCACTGACCATGGGCCAGGCCGTGCTCTGCGCAAGGCTCTGGTTTGCCATCAGGTAGGCCAGCCCGGCTATGCAGGCGGCGGTGAATATCCCACCAATGCCGAATGCAGCCAGTGCTTCCAGGATGGGTAACTTCTTCTGTTCCAACATAAAAACCCGCCTCCCTGCACTACTGTATGCAGAGGGGCGGGTAAAAAAGACCTTGCTTTTAGAGATTACTTCTTTGCGTTGGCAGGAGCATTGTCCATGTTCAGCTTCTCAACAGAGCTGATCGCATTCTTGGTGAAGCGGATCTTCACACGGTCGGAACCGGTCTCCAGAACAAAGGTGTCCTCCTTGATGGCGACCACACGGCCAACAATACCGCCGATGGTCACGACCTGATCACCGATCTCCAGAGCTGCACGCATGGCAGCATCCTTCTTCTCCTGCTTCTTCTGGGGACGATAGATCATAAAGTAGAGCAGGACCAGCATCAGAGCCAGGGTGAAGAACAGGCTGATATAGCTTTCAGTGGTAGTAGTCAGAAATTGCATGGGACAAAGTCTCCTCTCAAAATTCAGATAAACTCATTATAACCGCTTCTGCTCCCTCTTGCAAGGGAAAAGCATGAAAAAGCTCAAATTCTTGTATCCAGCAGCTTGACGTAACGGTCATGGAAGGCGGTAAAGGTGCCTGCGTCCAACTCATCGCGGATACGCTCCATCAGGTGGTTGTAGAACCACAGGTTGTGCATAACGGCCAGACGCATGCCCAGCAGCTCCTCTGCCTTGAACAGGTGGCGGATATAGGCACGGGAGTAGTTCCGGCAGGCCGGGCAGCCACAGGTGGGGTCAATGGGGCGCTCGTCCCGCTCATACTTTGCGTTCTTGATATTGATGATGCCGCCCCAGGTATTCAGGTGGCCATGGCGGGCATTGCGGCTGGGCATGACGCAGTCAAACAGATCCACGCCGCGGGAAACAGCCTCGATCATGTTGCCAGGGGTACCGACACCCATCAGATAGCGGATCTTATCCTTGGGCATATAAGGCTCCACCTCGCTGATCATCTCGTACATCACCTCAGCAGGCTCACCCACGGCCAGACCGCCGATGGCGTAGCCGTCCAGCTCCAGCTCCGCGATCTGCTTCATGTGCTCTACACGCAGGTCAGCAAAGGTGCATCCCTGATTGATGCCGAACAGCAGCTGGTCGGGGTTGGTGGCCTTGCCCTCCTGCTTCAGACGGGCCATCTCAGCCTTACAGCGCTTGAGCCAGCGGGTGGTGCGCTCACAGCTGGCTTTGGAGTACGCGTGCTGGGCAGGATTCTCCACACACTCATCAAAAGCCATTGCGATGGTGGAGCCCAGGTTTGCCTGGATCTGCATACTCTCCTCAGGGCCCATAAAGATGCGGTGGCCGTCCAGATGAGAGGCAAAGGTCACGCCTTCTTCCGTGATCTTACGCAGCTTGGACAGGCTGAACACCTGGAATCCGCCGCTGTCGGTCAGGATGGGGCCGTTCCAGCGGGTAAACTTGTGCAGGCCGCCCATATCGGCTACCAGCTGATCACCGGGGCGCAGATGCAGGTGGTAGGTGTTGCAGAGCATTACCTGGGTGCCGATCCGCTGCAGATCCTGCGCGGACAGGCCGCCCTTGATGGCACCGGCGGTGGCAACATTCTGGAAGGCAGGGGTCTGCACCGTGCCGTGCACGGTCTTGAACTCACCCCGCCGGGCGTTGTGCTCCTGCTTGAGCAGCTTAAAAGTGGTCAAAGAAGGCATAAGTTTTTTCCTTTCTGTGTACGGAAAACAGCCGTACAGCCTTGTGCCGCCGGGCAGGCGGCAGGTTCAGAAGTGGTGGATACCGAGCTGCCGAAACGGATCCGGCAGTGTTTTGGGCTTTTGGGAGAGCGGGTGCTGAGGGATCACAGGATCAGCATCGCATCGCCGAAGGAAAAGAAGCGGTACTTTTCCTCTACGGCAACTTTATAGGCAGCCATGGTCTTTTCGTAGCCGTAGAGGGCAGAGACCAGCATGATGAGGGTGCTTTCCGGCAGGTGGAAGTTGGTGATCAGGCCATCGATGCAGTTGAACTTGACACCCGGGTAGAGAAAAATAGAGGTATTGCCGCTGCAGGCCTTGATCTCGCCATATTTTGCGGCGGCGGCTTCCAGCGTGCGGCAGCTGGTGGTGCCAACGGCGATCACGCGGTGCCCGGCGGCCTTGGTTTCCCGGATGCGCTGAGCAGTCTCCTCGCTGATGGAATACCACTCGCTGTGCATCTTGTGATCTGTGATCTCGTCCTCCTGCACGGGGCGGAAGGTTCCCAGACCCACATGCAGGGTAACCTCAGCAATTCCGACACCCTTGGAACGGATGGTATCCATCAGCTCCGGGGTGAAGTGCAGGCCTGCCGTGGGTGCAGCAGCGCTGCCCAGCTCCTTGGCATAGACCGTCTGATACTGGCTCTGATCTTCCAACTGCTTGGTGATGTAGGGCGGCAGCGGCATCTTGCCAAATTCATCCAGTTTTTCATAAAGGGTCTCGGTGTCATAATAGAATGTAACAAACTTGTTGCCATCCTCCAGCGTTTCGTCCACCACAGCGGTCAGGGTGCCGTCACCAAAACTAACCTTGGTGCCGGGCTGCATCCGCTTGCCGGGCTTTGCCAGGCACTCCCACTGATCTCCCTTGACCTGCCGCAGAAGCAGCAGCTCACACACAGCACCGGTGGGCTGTTTGACCCCCACGATGCGGGCGGGCAGCACCTTGGAGTTGTTGACCACCAGCAGGTCACCCGGCTCAAGATATTCCGGCAGATCGCGGAAGATCCGGTGCTGGATGCTGTCGTCCTTCTGGCTCAGAACCATGAGCCGGGCCGAATCTCTGGGGTCTGCAGGCTCCTGTGCAATGAGTTCTTTGGGTAAATCATACCAAAAATCTTTTTTTAACATGCTTTGCATTTGCCTTTCCGATGATTGACACGAGTGCCGTATCAATGTTATCATAAAATCTGTATAAACAGTATCTATTATATTGCAAGGTCGGCTTGTTTGCAAGCCGTGTTCGATGTAAATTTGCTTTTTATTGAAAGGAAAGGTGCTGGAAATGGAAAAACAGTATAAAGTTGGTATCGTTGGTGCAACTGGTATGGTGGGGCAGCGTTTTGTGACCCTGCTTGAGAATCATCCCTGGTTCAAGCTGACCACGCTGGCCGCATCCGGCCGCAGCGCAGGCAAGACCTATGAGGATGCCGTTGGCAGCCGCTGGGCAATGACCACTCCAATGCCCGAGAGCGTCAAGAAGATGGTCGTGCTGGATGCCGCCAAGGTGGAAGAGGTCGCTTCTCAGGTCGATTTCATCTTCTGCGCAGTCAATATGCCCAAGGCCGAGATCAAGGCACTGGAAGAGGCTTACGCAAAGGCTGAGTGTCCCGTGGTCTCCAACAACAGCGCAAACCGCTTTACCCCGGACGTTCCCATGGTCGTGCCTGAGATCAACGCGGACCACATTGAGATCATCCCTGCCCAGCGCAAGCGTCTGGGCACCAAGCGCGGCTTCATTGCGGTCAAGTCCAACTGCAGCCTGCAAAGCTATGTGCCTGCCCTGCATCCTCTGATGAAGGAGTTTGGTGTCAACAAGGCTCTGGTCTGCACCTATCAGGCCATTTCCGGTGCAGGCAAGACCTTTGACCGGATGCCCGAGATCGTAGATAACGTTATCCCCTACATCGGCGGTGAGGAAGAGAAGAGCGAGCGCGAGCCGCTGAAGCTGTGGGGCCACATCGAGGGCGATCAGATCGTCAACGCCGAGAAGCCCACGATCACTGCGCAGTGCTTCCGTGTTCCCGTTTCTGACGGCCACACCGCTGCCGTGTTTGTAAGCTTTGACAAAAAGCCCACCCAGGAGCAGATGCTCGAGGCCTGGGCTAACTTCCGCGGCCCTGCACAGGAGCTGAACCTGCCCAGCGCACCCAAGCAGTTCCTTCACTACTTCACTGAGCCCGATCGTCCTCAGCCCAAGCTGGATCGCAACACCGAGAACGGCATGGCTGTCTGCATCGGCCGCCTGCGCGAGGACACCCTGTTTGACTACAAGTTCGCCTGCATGAGCCACAACACCCTGCGCGGCGCTGCCGGCGGTGCCGTGCTGCTGGCTGAGCTGTTGGCGGCAAAGGGCTATTTTGACTGAACAACACGTTCCTGACGGAGCGTACAAAGGAGTTTTATACTATGAAGAATCCTGTCTTTACCGGCGCGGCGGTGGCGATCATCACCCCCATGTACGAAGATGGCAGCATCAACTTTGATGAGCTGGGCCGCATCATTGAAAATCAGATTGCACGGGGCACCGATGCGATTGTGATCTGCGGAACTACCGGCGAATGCTCTACCATGACCGATGAGGAGCAGCTGGCCGCCATCAAGTTTACGGTCGAGACGGTCAACCACCGGGTGCCTGTTATTGCGGGTGCTGGTTCCAATGATACCGATCACGGCTGTGCACTGGCAGCAAAGTCTGCTGCCTGCGGTGCCGATGCCCTGCTGCTGGTGACCCCTTATTACAACAAGACCACGCAGGCAGGTCTGGTGGCTCACTTTACCGCTATGGCCGAGGCGGGCGGCATCCCTGTTATCCTGTATAATGTGCCTTCCCGTACCGGCCTGAACATCACCCCCGAGACAGCGCTGGAGCTGAGCCGGAATCCGCTCATCAACGGCATCAAGGAGGCCTCCGGCAACATCTCTCAGGTGGCCAAGATCGCTCAGCTGTGCGGCGACGAGCTGAACATCTACTCTGGCAACGATGATCAGGTGGTCCCCCTGCTGTCTCTGGGCGGCAAGGGTGTCATCAGTGTGGTCTCAAATGTCAAGCCTGAGCTGGTGCACAACTGCTGCAAGGCATGGTTTGAGGGTGACACCAAAACTGCCTGCAAGCTGCAGCTGGAGATCCTGCCCTTGGCGGATGCACTCTTCTGCGAAGTAAATCCCATCCCTGTCAAGTACGCCATGAATGTGCTGGGCTGGGAGGCCGGTCCCTGCCGTCTGCCGCTGGTCGAGCCCAGTGATGCCCACAAGGAGAAGATCGAGCAGGCACTGGAGGCCGAAGGTCTGATTCGGGAATAAACGAAACAACGCACAATGCCCGGTGGAAATGGTTTCTCCCGGGCATTTGCCGTTACAACAGAAAACGAGGAAACAAAAATGACGGATATTATCATTCAGGGCATTGGCGGCCGGATGGGCCACGCCCTCTGCGAGATGATTGCAAACCGGAGTGACTGCCGCGTGGTCGCCGGGATCGACCAGCAGGACGGTGAGCAGAACGGCATCCCCGTATACGACAGTCTGGATAAGCTGGACGGCAAGGGCGATGTCATCATTGATTTCAGCGCTCCTGCTGCTGTGGAAAAAGCGCTGACCTATTGCGAAGCACACAAGATGCCCATCGTGGTCTGCACCACTGGCCTTTCCGAAGAGCTGCAGCTGAAGGTGGTGCAGCTGTCCCGCATTGTGCCCGTGTTCAAGAGCGCCAACATGTCCATCGGCATCAACCTGCTGTCGGAGCTGTGCAAGCGTGCATCGGCCATTCTGGGTGCAGACTATGATGTGGAGATCGTGGAGCAGCACCACCACAACAAGCTGGATGCTCCCAGCGGCACTGCCCTGATGCTGGCCGATGCCATCAACGAAGAGAACAACGGCGCATATCATTATGTTTACGACCGTTCCTCTGTGCGCCAGAAGCGCGACCCCAAGGAGATCGGCATCAGCTCCGTGCGCGGAGGCAGCATCGTGGGCGACCACGAGGTGCTGTTCTGCGGTCCGGACGAGGTCATCACCCTCAAGCATACTGCATATTCCCGCAGTGTTTTTGCAAATGGCGCAATAAATGCTGCTGTCTATCTTGCAAAAAAAGAGCCGGGCCTGTACAATATGGGTAACATGATCGCAGAGCTGTAAGGTCTCTGCGTCTTCCACCATTTTGAGTGGCAGGAGGGCTGACGGAATGGAACAGGCAAGACACGCTGCATCCACGAAACGACATTCGCGGCACGAACTGCAGAACCGGCGAAAACGAAAACCCGTTTTTCTGAGGATGATGGGCGTGCTGCTGGTGGCTGGTGCGGCATTGGCCTGCTTGGGCTTCTGGCGCTTCCAGACTCCCGGCATCGTGCTTGGCCCTTTTGAGGACGAGCCTTCGACCGCTGAAAGCGTTTCCCCGCCCGAACCGGAACCGCAGCCTGTTACAACCACACTGCGTTTTTCGGCCACCGGGGACAATCTGATCCATGCTCCCATCTACAAACAGGCAGCCCGCCGGGCAGCGGAAGGCCAGCGATATAATTTTGACTACTGCTACGAGCACCTGCTGGATTTTTATGCCGCGCAGGATGTAAACTGGATCAACCAGGAAACGCTCTGCAGCAAGGAACTGGAGCCTTCCACCTATCCCTGCTTTTCTACCCCCGGTGAATGCGCAGAGGCTCTTTACCGGGCAGGCATCCAAGTGTTCAGTCTTTCCAACAACCACACCTACGATAAAGGTGCCAAAGGTATTGCAGCAACGCTGCGGTTCTGGGACGAGATGCCGGAAGATGTGGTCACGACCGGCCTGTGGTACGGAGAGAGTGATTATGGCACCATCCCCCTGCAGACGGTAAACGGTGTGACGATTGCCTACCTCTCCTACACCGACCACACCAATGGCATCCCGCAGAGCAGTGCCATGACGGCCAATGTCATCTACACCAGCCAGCGGGATGTGATGGAACAGCAGGTGCGCAGGGCGCGTGAGCTGGCCGATTTCGTGGTGGTGGGAGTTCACTGGGGCGTGGAGGACAGCCACAAGATCACCCAGACCCAGCGGGATCTCGCCCAGCAGCTTTCCGACTGGGGTGCGGATGTTATTCTGGGCACGCACCCTCATGTGGTGCAGGATGCCGAGTGGAAGACCTCTGTGGATGGCCGCCAGACCTTTGTGGCCTATTCCCTGGGAAATTTCCTCAGCACCCAGAGCAAACCGGATCAACTCATCGGTGCCATCCTGACACTGGAGCTGAACAAGACGACGGACCCGGATGGCAGCGTTCACTGCGCTGTCGCTTCCCCGCAATTGCATCCCACCGTGACCCACTATGATGCAGGAAAATCCAATGTCCGCACCTACCTCTTCCGGGATTACACGTCGGAACTGGCGCAGGCGCACGGTGTCCGGGCCGCCTACCCCAACTTTGGGATAGAGTACATTCAGAACGTATTACAGACCAACATCAACAGCGCGTTTTTGGCGCTCGCCTGAATTTGCAGCCCTTTGGGGCAGATTGGAGTGTTCATTATGTATGGTGTTTCCAAAATCAATATTGAGCCCAGCCTGATGATGATCAGTGTGCAGGATGTGGAGTTCAAGGGCAACAGCCTGGCCCGCTACCTGCAGATCTTTGCCGATACCGGCGTTGTGGTGGATATGATCAGTCAGAGCGCCCCTCACGGTACCAACATTGATTTCAGCTTTACCGCATCTGCCAGCGATCTGACGCTGGTGATGAAGGCCATCTCTGCCGCCAATCTCGACAAGGATGCCAAGGCTTCCCCGCTGATCAGCGTCGGTTACTCCAAACTGAACCTCTTCGGTGAGGACATGGTCACCAGCTGCGGAGTCGCTGCCCGGGCCCTGAATGCATTGGCTATGGCCGACATCGAGGTTCTGCTCATTACCACCAGCGATCTGGATATTTCTCTGCTGGTGCGCAGTGAGAACGAGGACTCCGCTTACGATGTGCTGAAGAAAGCCTTTGAGCTGTAAGTGCCCTTCTCTATAAACATTACACAAACGTAAAAAGCCCGGCGGCATCCGATTTTTGGATGCCGCCGGGCTTTTATCATACGCTGGTTCTAAAAGATTACAGGGTCACTTTGTGGTAGATCTTCTTGCCCTTCTTGATGACGATACCGTTCTTCAGCTGATCAGCGGTAAAGCTGACAGTGGGAGCAGCCACCTTTTCACCATCCACCAGGACACCGCCCTGCACAACCAGGCGGCGGGCTTCGCCGTTGGAAGCGGCCAGACCGGCCTTGACCATGAGGGTCAGGATGCCGATGGAGCCATCGGTCAGATCTGCTTCGGTCAGCTGAGTGGAGGGCATGTGCTCAGTGTCGGCAGCACCGCTGAACAGGGCACGGGCAGCGTTCTGGGCCTTCTCAGCCTCTTCCTCGCCGTGGACCATCTTGGTCAGCTCGTAGGCCAGGATCTCCTTGGCCTCGTTCAGGCGCTGATCCTTCCAGGTGCTCATCTCATCGATCTGCTCCAGCGGAAGGAAGGTCAGCATCCGGATGCACTTCATCACATCAGCATCGCCGACATTGCGCCAGTACTGGTAGAACTCAAAGGGACTGGTCTTGTTGGGGTCGAGCCAGACCGCATTGCCTGCAGTCTTGCCCATCTTTTTGCCCTGAGAATCAGTCAGCAAAGTAATGGTCATCGCATAGGCATCCTTGCCCAGCTTGCGGCGGATCAGCTCAGTGCCGCCCAGCATGTTGCTCCACTGGTCATCGCCGCCGAACTGCATGTTGCAGCCGTAGTGCTGGAACATGTAGTAGAAGTCGTAGCTCTGCATGATCATGTAGTTGAACTCGAGGAAGGACAGGCCCTTCTCCATGCGCTGCTCATAGCACTTGGCGCGGAGCATGTTGTTGACGGAGAAGCAGGCGCCCACATCACGCAGCAGCTCAACATAATTCAGGTTCAGCAGCCAGTCGGCATTGTTCAGCATCAGAGCCTTGCCCTCAGAAAAATCGATGAACTTCTCCATCTGCTTCTTGAAGCAGGCTGCATTGTGAGCAATGTCCTCCTTGGTCAGCATCTTGCGCATATCGGTACGGCCAGAGGGGTCACCGATCATGGTGGTACCGCCGCCGATCAGGGCAATGGGCTTATTGCCAGCCATCTGCAAGCGCTTCATCAGGGTCAGGGCCATAAAATGGCCTGCAGTCAGGCTGTCCGCAGTGCAGTCAAAGCCAATATAGAAAGTGGCCTTGCCGTTGTTGATGAGGTCAATGATCTCATTGTCGGTGATCTGGGCCACCAGACCGCGAGCCTGCAGTTCTTCGTAAAGGGTCATGGGATTATCCTCCTGTTTTATCGGGCAGAGGACAAAAGAAAACGCCCCCTGCCAAAAATGAATTTGGCAGAGGGCGAGAAAATCGCGGTACCACCTCTGTTTGCCGCCCCCTCACAGGAACGGCCTCACGAGTGCGCCCCACAGAGATGGGATACACTCCTGCGTTTGTAACGCTCGCACGCGGCACAGCCTACTAGCCAAAGCATTCAGCCTGCAACTCCGGGAGGTATTTTCCCTGCTGTTCTGCACACCCCTTGCACCAACCGGGGTCTCTCTGGGCAGACACTGACAAGGTACTTGTTCCCTTCAACGTCTTTCAACAAAAATCAGTTTAGCACAAATCAGCAGGGTTGTCAATCACCGGTTTCATGCTCGGCCAGCCCCAGCATCTCTCGAGCATTGGCACGGGAAAGCTCCGTGACATGGTCACCGGAAATGATATGCGCCAGCGCGTCCACTCTGCCTTCGGTATCCAGCGGGTGGATCTCGGTATAGGTGCGTTCATTCGTGATATTTTTCTGGATAAGCAAATGGCAGTCGGCCAGTGCAGCGATCTGCGCTGTGTGGGTGATGCAGAGGATCTGGTGATCTTTTGCGCTCTGTTTGAGCACCTCACCGATGCGGCTGGCTGCCTTGCCGGACACACCGCTGTCGATCTCATCGTAGATGACCGTAGGCACTGCGTCCTTATCGGCCATGGCATTTTTGATTGCCAGCGTGATACGGCTCAGCTCACCACCGGAAGCGATTTTTGCCAGGGGCTTGGGATCCTCACCGGGGTTTGTGGAAATATAAAACTCCACGCTGTCCTGGCCATGGCTGGCCAGCGGGCCGCGGGTATGGCGCAGGGTCATGCGGACACCTGGCATGTTCAAAAAATCCAGTGTGCCGGAGATGCGCCTGTTCAATTCCTCAAAGGCCTTCAGGCGAGTCTGGGTCAGTACCTCGGCCTTATCCCTGGCCAGTACATAGAGCCGATGCTTTTCAGCCTGCAGGTGCTCTGTCCGCTCCTGAGAGAATTGGATGCGGTCCAGCTCTTCCCTTGCCTGCTGTCCAAATGCGATGATATCTTCCACAGTATCACCGTATTTTCGCTTGAGCTTGTAGATCAGATCCATCCGCTGTTCGATCTCATCCAGCTCTGCATCATTCGTCTCGTAGCCCTCCAGCCGCCCGATCAGGTCAGCAGAAAGGTCTTTTGCGGTGTAATAAAGATCCAGCAGCTGTCCGGCGGCAGAAGAAAGGCCGCTGTCCAGTTGGGCGGCACCATCGATCGCATTGGAAGCTTCCCCCAGCAGATCAACGGCACCCGGGGCATCATCTCCACCCGAAAGCAGCGCATAGCTCTGGGAGATGCGCTCCCGGATGGTGGAGGCATTCGCCAGCACCTTACGGCGGGCCGCCAGCGTCTCCTCTTCGCCTGCGGTCAGGCTGGCATCCTCGATCTCCTGTACCTGATAACTCAGCAGATCGATCTTTCGCTGTTTTTCACCCTCATCGGTGATGATGGCATCCAGCTCCTTTTTGACCTTGATAAGCTCCCGGTAAACAGCATAATACTCCTGATACACCGCCCCGTTCTGGGCGTAGGCATCCAGGATACCCTCATGGCGGGCCGGGTTCAACAGGCCTACGGAATCGTGCTGGCCGTTGATGTTGATGAGCCCACCGCACAGTTCCCGCAGAATGGCTGCTGTGGCAGGCATTCCGTTGATGCGGCAGGTGCTCTTGCCCTCGGCAGTGATCTCACGGCTCAGGGTCAGCGCTTCTGAGCGCTCATACCCCGCCTTTTCCAGGCTGTCCAGCACTGCAGGCGGAACATCATCAAATGCAGCCCGGATGACTGCTTTTGCAGCCCCCGTGCGCACCAGATCCTTGGAGGTGCGGTTGCCCAGAATGGCATTGATGGAGTCGATCAGGATAGATTTGCCCGCACCGGTCTCGCCGGTAAGGACATTCAGGCCCTTCTCAAAATGCACGTTGGCCTTCTGGATGACTGCAACATTTTCAATTTGCAGACTGCTCAACATGTTCGTTCTCTCCTGCCTTTATTTCTGCCCGATGTAATGCCCAAGCTCGGTGCAAATGGTCTTTGCGTCCCGCTCTGAGCGGGCCACGATCAGAAAGGTATCGTCACCAGAAAGGGTGCCGACCACATTTTTCCACTTGAGTGCGTCAAATACCTCGCAGGCCGCATTGGCCATGCCGGAATAGCACTTGACAAGCACCACATGTCCCGCAAAGTCCACCCCCAGGACAGATTCATGGAAGATGGTCTCAAACCGGGCCTGCATCTTGGGGTTCAGTGCCTCGCTGTGGCTGGAAACATAGCGGTAGCCGGTGGTGGTAGCAGCTTTGACAAGGTTCATCTCCCGGATATCGCGGGAAATGGTCGCCTGTGTGGCATCAAAACCCTCCTTGCTCAGGTACTCCAACAGAGTCTCCTGCCGGCTGATGGGATTCTCCTGGATCAGACGCAGGATGGCCTGCTGCCGCTGCTGCTTGCTTTTGTTATCCCCTCGGCTGGTGCGTCCCATGTGATCTTCTCCCTTCGTTGTGTTTGTGTCATCGTCTGCCGCGCAGTTTCTGGTCAATGGCCTGGAACTGGTCGGCCTTGCTGAAGGTGATGAGCTGCACGACCTGGTCAGACAGCCGCACCTCCGCGGTGGCTCCGGCTTTTACGGAATAGCCCGCATCCCCATCACAGCTGATAAAAACTTCTTCATCTGCCACCTGGCCTACACAGAGGTTGATCTTGCGCTCCTGCGCAAAAACCATGGCCGGGCTGGCAAGGCTGTGGGGGCAGATGGGCGTGACAACGATGCCCTTGGTCTGAGAATCAAGGATCGGCCCGCCTGCCGCCAGAGAATAAGCGGTGGAGCCGGTGGGCGTTGCCACAATGACACCATCGCCCCGGTAATGTTCCACCAGGATATCGTCACAATAGATGCTGAAATCCACTGCCTGCTGCAGGCGGCCCTTGGTCATAACCACATCATTCAGGGCATGGCCCTCCCAGCTGTCATCCCCCAGCACACGGACATAGAGCAGCATCCGGTTATCCAGAAAATATTCCCCCCGGGCTACGGCGGAGAGCTTGGCTTCCATTTCATCGACCTCACAGGTAGCCAGAAAGCCGCACCGGCCCAGATTGATGCCGAGGATGGGCTTTCGGTATTCCAGTGAGAGGTTGGCTTCATGCAGGATGGTGCCATCTCCTCCGATAGTCAGGATGACATCCGTCCGTTCCAGGCATTCCTTCTGGGTCAGATACACCACGCCCATGGTCATGCACTCGGCCTGCAGGCCGTCCTGCATCAACACCTGTGCCCCATGGGTCAGCAGGATCTGCGCCGCACGCTGGGAAATGCCGTAGGCCATAGCCTTGCCGGGGTTTGGGGAAATGTAGACGGTCATCGTCCGCGCCCTCCCTGATTTTGTGGATTATGGTTCAGCGGTCCAGCGTAGAATGGCTGGATGCCACCACCTGTTCAGCAACCGAATCATCCAGTGCACCGGGTTCATCGCTCTTCTGAACGAACATCAGATATTCAATGTTTCCCTCAGGGCCCTTGACGGGGCTGAAATCCAGTCCGCAGACCTTGAAGCCGTTGGCAGCAGCATAGCCCATGGCATTGTGCAGCACCTCACGGTGGGTGACAGGGTCACGGACAACGCCGTTTTTGCCCACCTTTTCGCGGCCAGCCTCAAACTGGGGCTTGACCAGGCAGACACCCATAGCGTCCGGAGTGGTGATGGCCTGCGCCACTGGGAAAATATGATGCAGCGAGATAAAAGAGACATCAACGCTAAAAAACTCGATCGGCTCTGCCAATTGGTCGAGGGTCACGTTGCGGATGTTTGTGCGTTCCATATTGACCACCCGCTCATCGGTGCGCAGACTCCATGCCAGCTGACCGTAGCCCACATCCACAGCGTAGACCTTGACTGCACCATTTTGCAGCATACAGTCGGTAAAGCCGCCGGTGGATGCGCCAATGTCCATGCAGACTTTCCCCTTGGGGGTCAGCGGAAAACACTGCATCGCCTTTTCCAGTTTCAGGCCGCCGCGGCTGACATAACCGATATCATGGCCGCGCACCTCCACCTTGGCATCCTCTTTGATCATCTCACCGGCTTTGTCTACCTTCTGTTCATTGACAAAGACCACGCCGGACATGATCATCGCCTTGGCGCGCTCACGGCTCTGGATCAGACCATGCTGAACCAGATATTGATCCAAACGAATCTTCAAGATTCTGCTCCTTTCCATGTACGGATGGCCTGTGCCAGATGTTCTGCATCCAGGCCGGTGCTCTGCTTGATCTGCGGAACCGTCGCATGGGGCAGACGCACATCCTCCACACCACGATGGATATAAGCACCCTGCCAGCCTGCTTTCTGCAGAGCCATTTCCAGATGCTCACCGATGCCGCCGCAGGCTACGCATTCCTCTGCGAACAAAACAACGTCATATCTTGAAATTTCAGAAATAAGCTCAGGTGTAAAGGGATATATCTTTACAAGATTATAAACATCACAGGGAACGTTTTCTTTGCCCAGAAGCTTCGCCGCAGTCAGCACATCCTCGACTTCGTCGGCGTAACTGACCATTACAGCCTTGGCATCAGGTGCGGTATAGAGCCGGTCATATTCTCTGCCGGAACAGCCAAACTGCGCCAGTGCTGCGCTCTCACCACCGCGGGGATACCGGATTGCCCGGGGGCCCTGCATCTCATCACTGAGCAGGATGGGCAGCCAGTGCCGCAGTTCGGCATAGTTGGAGGGTGAATAGACAGGAATTCCCACCTGACTGAGGAAGGCCGGGTCAAAGATTCCCTGATGGGTCTCGCCGTCTGCCGGAACAAAACCGGCACGGTCGATGGCAAGAACAACATTCTCCTTCAGCAGGTTCACATCATGGATGATCTGGTCATAGGAACGCTGCAGGAAGGTGGAGTAGATACAGACCACCGGCAGCATTCCCTGGCTGGCAAGGCCCGCTGCAAAGGTCACAGCATGTTGCTCTGCCATGCCCACATCAAAGAAACGCTTGGGGTGGGTGTGTGCAAAGAACTGCAGGCCCGTACCATACTTCATGGCGGCCGTGATGGCACAGATCTTCTGGTTTTCCGTGCCCTCCTTGTTCAGGACATTGCCGAACACCGTCGAGAAAGACTCCTTGGGAGCCACCTCAGGGTCTGGGATGCTGTTGACCAGATCAAAGGTCGAAACACCGTGGAAGTTACCGGGGTTGCTCTCAGCCGGGGCATAGCCCTTGCCTTTCTTGGTCACGACATGCAGGAAATGGGGGCCGGGTTGCCTGTGGATATCGCGCAGGATCCCTTCAAGCTCCGGTTCGTTATTGCCATCAAAAGGACCATAATAGTGGAAGCCCATATCCTCAAACATGGTCGAATGATACATTGCCCTGCGCACCATGGCCTTGCTGTTCTGGATCGCAGATTTCAGCGGCGGTCCAATGACAGGAACGCCATCCAGAAAGGAACGCACATTTTCCTTGGCATCGTAATAGCGGCTGGTGGTGCGCAGATGGCTCAGGTAGCGGGACAACGCGCCCACATTCTTGGAAATGGACATCTTGTTGTCGTTCAGGATGACCAGCAGATTGTCCAGCCCGCCGATATTGTTCATCCCCTCGTAGACCATACCGCCGGTAAAGGCTCCGTCACCAATGAGGGCAACCACCTGTCCCGGCTCGCCCCGCAGCTTTTTGGCCCAGGCAATGCCCACAGCCAGCGAGAGCGCGGTGTTGCCGTGACCGGCAATAAAAGCATCATGCTCACTTTCGTTGGGGTTCGGGAAACCGGAAATGCCATCCAGCTGCCGCAACTTGGCAAAGCCCTCGCGGCGGCCGGTCAGCAGCTTGTGGGTATAGCACTGATGGCCCACATCAAACACGATCTCATCCGTGGGGGTGGTCAGCACCCGGTGCAGAGCCACCGTCAACTCCACAGCACCCAGATTGGATGCCAGATGGCCACCGGTCTTTGATACGTTATCCAGAAGAAATTCACGGATTTCTGCGCAAAGCTGCACGGTCTGCTGACTGGACAGCTTTTTCAGATCGCTGGGCTGAGAGATTTTCTCCAGCAAAGGCGAATTCATAAATTCACGTCCTTCTCACGTTTTGAAATGGGGCGCTCAAAGGCCCATAGGATAGAGGAAGCCGACCAGTATACCCAGTGCAAAACCGGCCATAACCTGCAGCGGAGTGTGACCAACCATCTCTTTCAGGTGCATATTCTGCAGGAAGGGATTGTTTTTCTCGGTCACTTCGATCCACTGCTCCAGCATCTTGTTCAGCACCTTGGCCTGCTCGCCGGTCTCGCGGCGCACACCCATAGCATCGTGCATGGTGATGATGGCAACAACTGCGGCCACCGCAAAGATAGCCGAATTGATGCCCTCGCTGCGTGCCGTAGCAATGACCATGGCCGTTACCGTGGCGCTGTGGGCACTGGGCATACCGCCATCGCCCCACATCCGCTCCAGCTGGAACCTGCCCAGCAGGACAAAGTTGATGATGGTCTTGAGCACCTGCGCCACAAACCAGGACAACAGGGATACTGTAAGGATCTCATTGAACGTCAGGACGCTATGGATAAATTGCATGGTAGTTCCACCTTCTTATTTTTTCGGATCAGCTGCGGCGCACCAGCAGCTCTTTTGCCAGCTGCTCCAGGAAAGCGGCCTTTTCGCCAAATTCCGCGTGCAGGGAGGCGCAGGTCTCGTTGTTCAGTTTTTTTGCCAGCTCCATGGCACCCTCGGCCCCATACAAGGTCACAAAGGTGGTCTTGCCGTTCTCACTGTCGCTGCCAATGGGTTTGCCCAGCTGTTCGGCGGTGCTGGTCACATCCAGCACATCATCCACGATCTGGAACACCAGACCAATGCCGAAGGCATAGTCCTCCAGCTCCTTGCACTGGGTCTCATTGGCCTGAGCAGCGGCAGCACCCATCTGAACAGCAGCATTGATGAGCGCACCGGTCTTGTTCCGGTGGATCAGCCGCAGCTGCTCTTCAGTGGCAGCCAGTGCCTCATATTTCAGGTCAAGCTCCTGCCCATAAACCATGCCATGGCTGCCCGCACCAGCGCCCAAGGCCCTTGCGGCCTGCACACTGACAATGGGCGAAGCCGGTGCATTTGCGACCACGTTGAACGCCTCGGTCAACAGTACATCGCCGGCCAGCATAGCAGTGGATTCACCAAAGGCCTTGTGGCAGCTGGGCTTGCCCCGGCGCAGGTCATCGTTGTCCATGCAGGGCAGGTCATCATGGATCAGAGAATAGCAGTGCAGCATCTCGACCGCCGCCGCAAACTGCTCGGCTGCTTCAGCGCTGCCGTTGAGCATATCGCACACGGCCAGAACCAGCACTGCGCGGATGCGTTTGCCACCGCCCAGCAGGCTGTAACGGGCAGCCCGGCAGACCTCAGATTCCTCGGGCAAAAAAGTCTCGCAGGCCTTTTCCAGTGCCTGATTTGCCCTGGCAAGATACTCTTGATACTGCTTCGCGTAATCCATGAAACTTCCTCCTTAATGTGCGGCATCCGGCCGGGGGGCCCGCTGCGCGTCGATCTCATCCAGCTGCAGCGTGGCCTTTTCCAGCGTACCGTTACAATAATCCATCAGGGATGCGGCTTCGGCATAGAGTTTGACCGATTCCGCCAGCGTTGTTTCCGGCTGCTGCATCTGTTCAAGGATGGCTTCCAGCCGGGTCATTCCATCCTCAAAGCTTTTGGGTGCTCTCATCCAGTTCCTCCACTGTGTTGACCGTGCAGGTCACGCGGTGTTCCGTGCCCCGGAGTTTACAGGTCTGCCCGGGCCGGAGTGCATCCGGCGTGCAGATCCTTCCCCTATTGTCCTGCACCATGGCATAGCCGCGGGCCAGCACACCGTAGGGGTTCAGGGATGCGGCAAGTGCTGCCGTATGCTTCAGATGCAGCTCTCCGGCCTGCAGCTTGTCTTTGACGGCAGTTTGCAGCCGCCCAGCCAGAGTATCCAAGCAGGCAGCACGCTCCTCCAGCGCTGCCTGTACACCGGCACGGGAAAGCAGCTGTTCGGTCTGTTCCAGTCTATTATAACATAAACTCAGCTTAAATTGGATACAATTGTGAATATTTTCTTCCAAAGTGCATAATTTTCGTTCCTGTTCAGCACGGTCGGGCACAGCAAGCTCTGCCGCCGCTGAGGGCGTGGGCGCGCGCTGATCTGCCACAAAATCCAGGATCGTAAAATCGATCTCATGACCAATGGCGCTGATGAGGGGCGTTTTGCAGCGGTAGGCCGCCCGGGCAATGACCTCGGCGTTGAATACCCACAGGTCCTCCCGGCTTCCGCCGCCGCGCGCTACAATGATCTCGTCCACCCGCCCGCTTTTGTCCAGCCGGGTAATGGCATCGGCGATCTCCTCTGCAGCTTCAAAGCCCTGCACATTCACAGGAGCCAGCAGCAGACGCACTGCGGGCCAGCGCCGACCGATGACATTGCGAATATCCTGCAGTGCAGCACCAGTCTTGCTGGTGACAAGGCCGATACACTGCGGGAACCGGGGCAGCGGCTTTTTATGCTCCGGTGCAAACAGTCCTTCTTTGTCCAGCTTTGCCTTCAGCTGTTCAAAGGCCAGCTGTGTCGAACCGATGCCGTCCGGAAACATGTCGT
Organism: Faecalibacterium sp. Marseille-Q0746; assembly: GCF_017377595.1. Classification (NCBI taxonomy): domain Bacteria; kingdom Bacillati; phylum Bacillota; class Clostridia; order Eubacteriales; family Oscillospiraceae; genus Faecalibacterium; species Faecalibacterium sp. Marseille-Q0746. The sequence goes on from NZ_JAFREI010000001.1 coordinate 106,680, forward strand.
TGACATAGACCTGAAACGCGCCGTCCCGCTCGTAGAGGGTCACACGGCAGCGTACCACCACCTTCATGCCCTCTTCGGGCTGGAAACCCAGCCGCCGCGCATCGGAGCGGAACATCACAGCCCTGACGCTGGCGGCTTCGTCCCGCAGGGAAAAGTAGCAGTGCCCGCTCCGGGCGTTCTGCACAAAGTTGGAAATCTCGCCCCGCAGGGCCAGATCGAACAGAACATCATTCATGTCCAGCAGATTCTTGACGTACCGGTTCAGGGCCGAGACTGAGATCACTTCAGCCATAATCCAGCCCCCTGTGCGGCAAGAATGGACACGCCGATGGCGTTGTCGCTGGAATACTGCCCGGGCACGAAATACACCTGCGGAAGGCGCTGCTGCACCCAGGCGTGGATGATATCACTGCTCATCACACCGCCCGCACAGACCACCGGCAGGCCGGGATATTCCTTCTGGGCGGCTTTTGTCATCTTGACCACGGTGTCTGCCACACAGAGCAGGCAGTATTTGCAGACATACTCCGGGGTTTTGCCCTCATTCAGCAGGGCGTTGCACTGATTTTCCAGCCCCGAAAGACTGCACTGCATCCCCTTCACGCTGGATCTGGGCTTAATGGGTTCCTCACACAAGGCAGCCAGACGGGAAACTTCCACACCTGCCGGGAAGCCAAACCCCAGCTTGACCCCCACACGATCCACTGCCTGCCCGGCGTATAGGTCGGTGCTGGTGCCCAGTGTGGTGATCTCCTTTACCTCATTGCAGAGCAGAAGATCCGTTGTACCGCCTGAGATGTGGAAGAGCAGCACTTTCTGGCGGAAGAGCTCTTCCCCTTTTGCTGCAAACAGCGCTGCCGCCGCGTGTCCCTGCTGATGGGTGGTATGGATGAGCGGGATGCCCCGGGCCTGCGCAAAGGCTGTGGCCGCGCTGACACCCGCCAGGAAGCAGGGCATATAGCTTCCCTCCACGGGGCGCGGCTTCTGGGAAACGCCCACTGCCGAGATTTGGGTCAGATCAAACTCCCGGCCAAGCTCCTCCAGCATCTCGGGCAGAGCCGCGGTATGGTGGAAGAGCGCATCACTCTGCCGCAGGCCCAGCTGGCCCTCCTTGACCGGCAGAAAACGTTTCTTTGCGCAAACAACCTCTCCGGCTGTGTGAAAAACCGCCAGAGAGGTTGCATAGTTGCTTGTGTCGATGCCCAGCGTATAGTGGCTCACTGTTCTTCCGACTCCACCGGCTCCGTATCCAGACCCTGCTCACGGGCAACAGCACCCAGCAGACCATTCACGAACTGATAGTCCTCATCTGCGCCGTATTTCTTGGTCAGCTCCACAGCCTCATTGATGACAACACCGGGCTTACGCTCGTCGCCATACAGCATCTCAGCCAGAGCCAGACGCAGGACAGTCAGGCTGACACGGGGCAGGCGCTCCATGGTCCAGTTGCGCAGATGGTCACGGATGAGGTCGTCCACCTCTGCAGAGTGGCTGTAATAGGCACTCAGCAGGCGCTGGCCGAACACATCCACAGGACGCTCTTCCCCACACTCGTTGTTCGTATCCAGTGCTTCCTGCAGGGGCACATCACCAAAGGTCTGGGAAAAAGCCAGCAGGAACGCATTCTCACGGGCTTCACGACGGGGCAAAATATTTTCCATAATCTTCCTCTTCTACTTTTTATTCCTGTTCCTCAGCCGCAAGGCCGACAATGACAAGGTTCACACGGCTTACCGTGACATTGGTCATGTTCTGAACAGCAGACTTGACATTCTCCTGTACCTTTTCGGCCACAGCAGGGATCTTTGCACCAAACTTGACCACCAGATTCAGGGTCAGTTCAGCGGTGCCGTCCCGCATCTCCACGGTAACAGGGGGCTGGATGCTGGCAGCAGCCAGCAGCTCCTTGACCTTTTTGTTCTGCTTGCCGCAGGAGACCTCGGACACACCGTCCACTTCCAGTGCAGCACAGCGTGCGATCTTGCCGATGACCTCGGTGGAAATTTGCAGGCTCCCGCCCTTAAGATCCATATTCTGTAAATCCATTCTATGGTCCTCCATCTAAAATAAGCGTGTGCTCATTTATTTTATTTCCATCTGTTCAGGGAAGCTTCCCTGTCATTGAATGCTTACGTCTTATTATAGCAAAGTTTTGGAATTTATACAACACCCACCTGCATTTCTTGCCATCTGTTTCTGTTCAACTTGACGGATTCCACTGCGCAAAGTGCAGGCTGCCATACAACACACTGCAAAAACGAGCAGGGCACAATCCGGCGGCACCCGCCGCATCAAAAGGACCCGGGCAGGCAGGGTGCTGAACACATCCGCCTCCCCGCCCGGCAGCAGCAGATAGAACAGGGCCAGTGAAAGCGGCAGATGGAGCATCCTGGCCCGGTAGAGCGGGCGCAGAGTCATTTCCGGCGGGCAGATGGTGCGCACCTGCAGCAACACGGAAAGACCCTGCACGCTCAGTGCTGCACAGCAGAGCAGGCTCCCCCATCGTCCGGTACGGGAGGCCAGGTCACAGCCGGAGCAGACCTCCAGCAGAACGGCACAAAGTGTGCCCGCACCGGCAGGCAAAAGCGCCCCTGCCCCGGCAGCCAACATCCGGAAAAAGAGGATAAAACCGCAGAGCTTGCAGTACGTTATAGCGGCATCGGCCAGGATCTCATCCAGCCGCGGCGGTGCAGGGGATGCTGGCGCTGCAGATCCCGGTTTGACCGAACGCACTCCTGCAAACCGGTTCAGCAGGGCGGCGGTCAGATAGTTTGCGGTGATCTGTGACGCAAACAGCAGCACGCCAAGCTCTGCACTGCCCAGCAGGCTCTGCCCCACCGTCAGAACCACAAAGGATGGACCGGAACAGATACAGGCAGGCAGCAGAGCATCCGCTTCCTCAGCCGTAAGCTGACCGGTCCTGACTGCCTGCGCCGCAGCACTGGCCGCTGGTGCAAAGCCACCCAGGAACCCGATGCAGAGCACCCGTGCCGCACAGGGTGTGCGGATGCCGATGCCCCACGCCGCCAGACGGAACGGCAGGGCCAGCAGGTCGCTTTCCGGGCATTGGACGAGCAGGCGCGATACCACGAGAAACGGGAACAGCGAGAGCAGCAGCGGCCCGCTGCAGAGGGTCAGCCCTTCCCGCAGAGCAGCGGCACAAACCTCCGGCACTGCAAACGGCAGAATCCCTGCCGCCAGTGCCAGCAAAAACAAACCCATCTGATCCCATCTGAAAAGCTGATTCATACACACGCCCTCCGGTTCCATATATATGTGATACGGGGCGCAGTTTTGCCCGGCGGGGAGGGAGCGGGTGTGAAACAGCAGAAAACCGGGCGGCTCTCCCTGCGCGGCTGGTTTGGCCGGATGCTGCGCCAGCCTCCCCGGGGCTTTTACGGCCAGCCGTCTGTCTATCTGAGCGGCGGTGTGATGGAGATCGAGCACTTCCGCAGGGTGCGCACCTATGAGGAGGGCAGGCTCTGCCTGGAATTCGCGGGCGGGTTGTTCACCGTGTATGGGGACGGGCTTAGAATCGAAACACTGGCCGCTCACCGAATTACCCTGCGGGGGCGGTTTTTACGCACAGAATTTTCCAGCGATTAGGGAGGGATGCAGCATCTTACAGCTTTGGGCCGGGGCAACATTTTCTGCCCGGAACGGTGATACCGATGGCCTGCTCTCCGAAGCTGCACGGACAGGCCTGCATCTCACTGCCATCTTCCCTGCTCCCGGCGGCTTTACGGCCCGGTGCGCGGCATGGCACTACCTCCGGCTGGCAAAACTTGCCCGCAAGCGGCGGGTGCATCTGCGCATCCGCAAAAAGACTGGTCTGTTTTTCTTTCTGCGGCCCTACCTCCGGCGGCGGGGGCTGTGGGCCGGGCTTTTGCTGTTTGTGCCGCTTTTGCTTTGGTCACAGGGCCTTGTATGGGCTGTGGATGCTTCCGGCCTGACGACCGGCCAGCAGGCGCGGGCAGCTTCCGTGCTGCGGGAAACCGTTTCCTTGATGCCGGGCAGTATCGTCACGCAGGAAAAACTTGCCGCCGGGGAATATGCTCTGCTGCAAAGCGGTGAATTCTCGTGGGTCAGCCTGAATTTTCAGGACGGGCGGCTGGTACTGGAAGCGGCAGAAGCCAAACCAGTGCCGGAGATCGCCGCCGGAACGCTCCACGGCCTGCGGGCAAAGGCTGCAGGCACGGTTGTCAGCACAAACCTTGTCAGTGGGACGATGCTGGTGGTTCCCGGGCAGGCAGTGGAAAAAGGTCAGGGACTCATCGGCACTGCCCGGGCTGAACGGGACGGCACGCTGATCTTTCAGCCTGCCGCCGGAAGCGTCCGGGCGCAGTTCGAGTGGGAGTTTACGGAAGATCTTCCACTGACGGCTGCCACATGCCAGCTGACCGGGAACACTGTCGTTCAGCGAAGGCTTTTCCTTGCCGGGCAGGTGTTCTCATTGCCTTCCCTTTTCTCTCCTGCGGACGATTCCACGGCGGTCACACGGCATCTTCAGCCGGAGCTTCTGGGGCTGACGCTCCCGCTTTCCGTCGAGGAAACCACCTATTACGAACAGGCAGAAAATGAAGTACATTCCTCAGAGGATGAAGCCAGCGCACTGGCCCGTCTGCATGGCTTACAGGCCTTGCAAAATGATTACCCGGACGCAGAATTTGTGGCGCAGAAAGTGGATGTCACAACCGAGAACGATACGCTGCATTACCGGGTAGTCTACACCATCATTGCTGATATCTGCACCTGAAAACGGCCCGGAGTTTCTCGCTCCAGGCCGTTTTCAGGTTACATCTTATGCATTTTCGGCGGGCTCTTCGGCCGCTTCTTTTTTATAAGCAGCCTTCTCCACCAGCTGATTCAGGTCAAAATGGTATTTGGTGTGGCAGAAATGACAGACGACCTCACAATCCGGGTCCTCATCCCGGAGCTTTTCCAGCTCCTTGCGGCCCAGGCTCAGCAGCATCTCTTCGGTGCGCTCGGCACTGCAGTCACACTTATACTGCACCTCGCGCTCATCTAGTACATTGGGGTTGAAGCCTGCCAGAGCAAGGTTCATCATATCCTCGGGGGTCTTGCCTTCCCGAAGCAGTTCAGTGACGGAAGGCATTGCGCCGATGTTCTGCTCCAGCTGGGTGATCTCGGCATCGGTGGCACCGGGCAGCAGCTGCAGCAGGAAGCCGCCCGCGCAGGCAATGGTCAGGTCAGTATCCACCAGCACACCCAGAGCGCAGACGGTGGGCACCTGCTCGCTGTAAGCATAGTAGCTGGTCAGGTCCTCGGCAATCTCGCCGGAGACCAGCGGCACCTGGCCCACAGTGGGTTCTTTCTGCAGGCGGTTGTCACGGATGACAGTCAGCACGCCGTTTTTGCCCACAGCACCGCCCACATCCAGATGGCCGTTTGCTTTCAGAGGCAGCTCTACCAGCGGGTGGTCGATGCAGCCTTTGACATTGCCGGTACCATCGGTACAGGCAACAACCGTGCCGGTGGGACCGCCGCCCGCCACACGCAGCGTAATGGAATCGTCATCGTCCTTGAGCATGGAGCCCATCAGGGACGCACCGGTGAGCAGGCGGCCCAGGGCTGCGCTGCAGGTCGCACTGGTGTGGTGCAGCTGCTCGGCCGTGCGGACGATCTCAGTGGAGTCCACACCGCAAAACACAACACCGCCGTTTTCAGAAATACCGCGGATCAGATTAGACATTTTCTTTTTCCTCCAATTGGGTATACTGCTTGACGGCACAGAAGAAATAGCGCTCGCTCTCTTCGGTCAGGGGGCCGAAGCTCTCACCGTCGCAGACCTTTTCCAGCACAAAGCCGTGTTTTTCCAATGCGGCTCGGATGGTATCCAGGTCATAGGTATATTCATAGAACTGTTCATGGAAGTGTTCGCCGGTCTCGCGGTAGTCGATGTCCACTGTGATCTCCACCCGGCGGTCCGCAGGGTGATAGTGGTTGCGCCAGACGCAGGCAGCATCCTCTTCCTCAAAGGTGAAAACATTCTCCCCCAGCACCTTCTGGTGCTTGTAAGGGGTGTTCATATCAAAGAGGAACACCCCGCCCTCTTCCATGAAAAAAGCCGCGTTGGCAATGGCGGTATCCAGGTCCGGGATGTGGTTGAAGGTATCGAAGGTAGACACCGCGCCCCGGATGGTGCCGTAGAGATCAAGCTTGAGCAGATCCTGCTGCAAAAGCAGCAGCTTGCCGGAAAGGCCCAGCTGTTCCGCCTTATCCCGCACAACACAGAGCATCTCCTCAGACTGATCGATGCCGATCATATCATAGCCCGCCTGGGTCAGCATCAAGGTCAGCTCCCCTGTTCCACAACCCAGATCGGCCAGAATGCCATCCCGGATATCGTGGGCATTCAGTTCCTGCCGGATCTGCTCATAGAGGGCATCATAGTCGGCTTCGCCGTTGAATTCATCATAGAAATAGGCAAATTCATTGTAGGCCATGGTTTACTCCGCTTCCTCGTCATCGGTGAATTCAGCCGCCACGGCCTCGTTCAACACCGCCTGCAGCTCCGGGATGCCGTAGCCGTTCTCGCCGCTGGTCAGTACCACCTTCTGGCAGCCATAGGGCAGGCAGACCTTTTCAAAATCCTCCTGTGTCTTGGCCAGCTGGCTCTTTTTGAGCTTATCGGCTTTGGTCAATGCCACAACAAAGGGGATCTGATGGTAGTGCAGATACTTCAGCATCTGCAGGTCATCTGCGCTGGGGGCATGGCGGCAGTCAATGAGCTGCACCAGCAGGGTATGATGCCGGGGAGCCTCAAAATAGCTGTTGATGAGGTCATCCCAGCGCTCACGGTCCGCATTGCTGACCTTGGCATAGCCATAGCCGGGCAGATCCACAAAATAGCAGTTGTCCACCTCATAGAAGTTGATGGTGGCCGTTTTGCCCGGTGTACTGGACACGCGGGCAAGGTTCTTGCGGTTGCACAGCTTGTTGATGAGGCTGGACTTGCCCACGTTGGAACGGCCTGAGAAGCTGAGTTCCGGTCGGTCACTTTCGGGCAGCTGGCTGGAAATGCCGTAGCTTGCAATAAAATCCGCTTTGTTGTAGTTCATCGTTTGCTCCTTTGATTAGCAGACAGCCCCCGGCTTCGGTTTTTCCGGTGCGGGCGGGATGGCCGCTTCCACCGGCTTTGCCTTTTTGGCGGGGTGCGGATGACGGGCAGAAACGCTCTTGGGCTTGAGCAGAGCGGCATTGAGCACCTGCGCGAGGTCAGACATGGGCAGGAAGGTCAGATTCTTCTTCACCTCGTCATCCACCTCGTACAGGTCCGGAACGTTATCCTTGGGGATGAGCACGGTTTTCATCCCCTCACGGTAGGCAGCCATGCTCTTTTCGCGCAGACCGCCGATGGGCAGCACATTGCCGTGCAGGGTGATCTCGCCGGTCATGGCAACATCACCGCGCACCGGGATACCGGACAGACAGGACACCAGAGCCGTGGTCAGGGTAACACCGGCACTGGGGCCGTCCTTGGGCACGGCACCCTCGGGGGCATGGATGTGCAGATCGCATTTCTTCAGCCGCTCAGGGTCGATGCCGTATTCCTCGGCGTGGACACGGACATAGGTGATGGCCAGCTGGGCACTTTCCTTCATCACGTCGCCCAGCGAACCGGTGACGGTGATCTTGCCGCTGCCATTATCCATGACCTGCACTTCGATGGGCAGGGTCTCGCCGCCAATGCTGGTCCAGGCCAGACCGTTGGCAATGCCAATGGCATTGGTCCGGTTGAGAAAATCGGGCTTGACGAAGCGGGGCCCCAGCAGCTCTTCCAGGCTGCTGCCGGTCACAGAAACGTTTTCTGCTTCACCGGACGCGATCTTGCGGGCGCACTTGCGCAGGACACTGGTGATGGTACGCTCCAGGGTGCGGACACCGGCCTCACGGGTGTAGCCGTCAATGATGCCGTAGAGCGCGCTCTGGGAGAAGGTGACCTTCCCGGCCAGACCGCAGGCCTTGAGCTGCTTGGGCACCAGATGCTTGCGGGCAATGTTGTATTTCTCCACCCGGGTATAACTGGGCAGCTCAATGACATCCATGCGGTCACGCAGAGGGCCGGGAATGGCGCTCAGATCATTTGCCGTGGTGATAAAAAGCACATGGCTCAGATCAAACGGCATATCGATAAAGTGATCATTAAAGGTGGTGTTCTGCTCGGGATCAAGAGCTTCCAGCAGGGCAGCAGCCGGGTCACCCCGGAAATCGCCCGCCAGCTTGTCGATCTCGTCCAGCAGCATCAGGGGGTTGGAACTCTTGGCGGAGATCATGGCGTTGATGATCTTGCCGGGCATGGCCCCGATATAGGTGCGGCGGTGGCCGCGAATCTCTGCCTCATCCCGCACACCGCCCAGACTGATGCGCACATACTTGCGGTTCAGGCTCTCGGCAATGGAGCGGGCAATGCTGGTCTTGCCGACACCCGGAGGGCCGACCAGGCAGATGATCTGACCCTTGACATCCGGAGCCAGCTTGCGGACAGCCAACACCTCAAGAATGCGGTCCTTGACTTTCTTCAGGCCGTAGTGGTCGCGGTCAAGGATGCGCTGTGCCTTGGCGATATCGAGGTCGTCCTCGGTAAAGCTGTTCCAGGGCAGATCCAGGCAGGTATCCAGATAGGTGCGGATGACCGTTCCCTCCTGGTTGCTGCTCTGCATCTTGGCAAGGCGGTCCACTTCCTTGAGCAGTTTCTTCTCCCGCTCCTCGTCCAGATGCAGCTCCTGGATCCTGCGGCGGTACTCCTCGGCCTCTGCCGTGGTATCATCGTCCTCGCCCAGTTCCTGGCTGATCATGTGCATCTGCTCATGCAGGTAGTAATCACGCTGGTTCTTGTCCATGGCCTCGTCCACTTTCTGGGCGATCTCCTTGTCGATCTCCAGCATCCGGCGCTCCCGATGCAGGCGTTCCACCAGCAGGCGCAGACGGCCGATGAGGGTGCTTTCCTCCATCACAGCCTGCTTATCCTCAAAGCGGAAGAGCAGATTGGCAGGGATGTACTCGCACAGGAAGGCGGGGTCGTTATTCGAGGTAACGGCAAACACCACGTCCTTGCTGATGCGGGGATTCATGGAAAGCACCGCGTCGAAGCTCGTTTTTACGTTGCGGAGCAGGGCCTCCGCCTCGGTCTCTTCCTCTGCCTTGATGGGGCGCACAGGAGCCGGCCGCACCGATGCCAGCAGGAAGCTGCCGTCGGTATCCAGCTCGGTGCGCTTGGCGCGGAACTTGCCCTCCACCAGAATGCGCACCAGATCATCCGAAACACGCATGACCTGCTTGATCTCGGCCACAACGCCGTACTGGTACATCTCCTCTGCCTTGGGGTCCTCAGCCTTCATATCCTTCTGCGCAATGAGGAACACCTCGGATTTATTCCGCACGGCCCATTCCACAGCGGCAATGCTCTTGTCACGACCTACCTCAAAATGCAGCAGGTTGTTGGGGAACACCACCAGCCCACGCAGGGCAATGGCGGGAAGATGGAGGATATTGCGCTCCACCTTGACAGTCACTTTTTCAGACATAAACTCATACCTCCCAGCTGCCCCGCGCCAAAGTGCGCTATCCCGTGGGCAGTTTTTTTGTTGGGTAAAAATTCAGATTTGATTTATTATATCGGATTCCGGCCCCGGTTGCAACCGGGCAGCTCATCCTTTGCGGTTTTCCTGGATATTATAACCCAGCCGTCCCAGTGCAGGCAGCATGGCCCGCAGGGTGACACTGGTGAGCATTCCCATCACAAGACCCAGCACCAGCATAATCGGTGCATAGTAAAGGGACACTGCTGTGGAAAGGATGACACTGGCTCCCAGCAGCTGGCCGATGTTGTGGGCCAGCGCGCCGCAGACCGACAGGATGAACCAGGTAGGCCGCAGCGGGCAGTGATAGTAGAGCAGCCACATCACCAGCAGTGAGAGCAGGCCGCCGCAGAGGGAAAGAAAACCTGCCGTCCAGCCGGAGACCAGAAAGACGAAGAACGCCTTCAGCACATCCAGCACAAGGGCCTGTTTTGGCCCCATGAAGAACAGGGCATACATCACCACAATATTCGCCAGACCCAGCTTCATGCCTGGCAAAAGCCCGGGGATGACCAATGTACCCTCGATGAAGGAAAGCGCCATCGCCAGAGCAAACAGCAGACCTGAAAGGGCGATGCTGTGCGTTTTGTTGTAATTGCGGCGGTTATAGGGCATCATTGTTCTCCTTTGCAGCGGATTATTCTTCATCAGCAGCCTGTTCGTACTGCTCCTGCTCTTCCATTGCCTTTTCCCAGGCAGCAAACAGCTCCTCCTGATGGAAGCGCAGATCACTGAGCTCATCGCTCTTTTGGCGGAGCAGATCGGGGTCATTGTAGACCTCCGGGGAGTTGATCTCATTGTCAAGCTCCACTTCCCTTGCCCCGCAGGCTTCCATTTCATCCTCGCAAGCCTTGATCTTGGCCCGCAGCTCCGCGCGGCGGCGGCGCTGCTCTTTGCCGTAACCGGCCTTGGCGGGCTGCTCCCCGGCTTTTTCCGGAGCGGCAGCAGAAGCGGCACGGCCCATCAGGGCATCGTAGCTCGGATACAGGGTGGCCTTGCCATCTTCCAGATAGAGGATGGGACAGCCCAGACTGTTCATCAGATGGCGGTCATGGGTGACCATGAGCAGGGTCCCGGTGTATGCCATCAGGGCCTCGGTCAGGTTCTCGCGGGTGTAGATGTCCAGGTGGTTGGTGGGCTCGTCCAGAAACAGCAGATTGGGCCGCTCCAGCACGATCTCAGCAAAGCGCAGGCGGGCCAGCTCGCCGCCCGAAAGTGCCTCGCAGGGCTTGAACACTGTCTCGCCCCGGAAACCCAGCTTTGCCAGATGGCTGCGCACTTCCAGCTCCGTCATCCGGGGATACTTGTTCCAGATGACATCGATCACCCGGCCCTGTCCCAGACGGTTTTGCTGCTGGGCAAAAATGCTGGGCCGGGCTCCCGTACCCAGCCGCACCATGCCGCCAGAGGGGCGGCGCTTACCATCCAGCACCTGCATCAGGGTGGATTTGCCCGCACCGTTGGGGCCTGCGATCACCAGCCGCTGACCCCGGCAGACCGTATAGGTAAAGGGTTCCAGCAGGGTGCGCTCCCCGATCCTGATGGTCAGGTTCTTCATCAGCACCAACTCGTTCCACGGCTCCACATCATACTCAAAGCGGAACTTGAGCTGGTTCGTTTCATCCTTTGGTGCTTCCGTGATCTCCAGCTTTTCCAGTTGTTTGCGGCGGCTCTGAGCCATCTTGGTGGTGGAAGCACGCACAAGATTGCGGTCTACATAATCCTGCAGCTTTTCAGCCAGTGCTACATCTGCATCGTGCTGCTTCTGGCGCAGGGCATCGGCAGCTTCCTTCTGGGGCAGATAGGCCGAGAAGTTGCCCTTATAAGTTGTCATGGTCTGGAAGGAGACCTCCCAGATCCTGGTGCAGATATTGTCCAGGAAATAGCGGTCATGGCTGACGACCAGCACGGCACCGGAATAGCCCTTGAGGTAATTCTCCAGCCATTCCATGGTGGCAAAATCCAAGTGGTTGGTGGGCTCGTCCAAGATCAGGACATCCGGCTTTTCCAGCAGCAGCTTTGCCAGACGCAGGCGCGTCAGCTCACCGCCCGAAAGCACAGCGATATTCTTCGTCCAGGTATCCTGCGCAAACCCCATACCGGACAGCACCTTTTTAATGTTGACGTCCATATTGTAGCCGTCAGCGGCATCAATGATGTTCTGCAAAGCATCGTGCTGTTCCAACAGAGAGGCATCCTCCGGGCTGGCGGCCATTCTGCGCTCCAGGATCTGCATCTGGGCCATGGCATCCAGCACATGGGCAAAGCAGGAGCGCATCTCGCCGTAGATATCCAACGTAGGGTCGAGCTTTGCATTCTGTTCCAGATAGCCCAGCGTCACACCATGGGTCACACTGAACTCACCCTCGTAGTCCGTATATTCGCCGGTCAGGATCTTCAGCAGGGTCGTTTTGCCTGCGCCGTTCTGGCCCACGATGCCGATGCGGTCCTCCCGTTCGACACTGGCCGTGACATCATGCAGGACGATCTTCTCGCCAAAGCTCTTGCCCAGCTTTTCCAAATGTATCAGCATTGTTCGTTTTCCAATCTCTCACACAGGCCGCACAGCATTACAGCTGGTGGCGGCGATTCTTCAGGCCCACATTTGCCAGTTCCTCCGGCTCCATCACCAGCGGGTAAAGCTCTTCCAGGCTGCTGATCTCATAGGTAGGAACGACCTTGCCGGGATTCTCGGCGTGGTTGGGGTTATACCAGCAGGTATCCAGCCCGGCGTTCACACCACCCTGCACATCACTGCTCAGGCTGTCGCCCACCATCAGCACATGCTCACGGTTCTCCACGCCCAGCGCACGGAGCGCAGCATCAAAAATCTTGCGGTTGGGCTTTTCGCTGTCCATTTTTTCAGAAACGAACACATCCTCCACGAAATCCAGAATGCCGGATTCCCGCACACGGCGGCTCTGCACCCGGTCAAAGCCATTGGTCACCACAGCCAATGTTGCCACTTCGGAAAGCTCCCGGAGCACGTCCAGCACGTTGGGAGATGTCAGGTCAGGGTGGGTAGAGAGCTGATCCAGATAGAATTTGTTCATCTCCACACCGTTGCCTGCGGCATTCACTGCCTTCAGAAAGCGGGTGAACCGCTCCCCCATCAGCTTGTCCCGGCGGATCTGACCCTTTTCCAGCTGCCGCCAGAGCTCCTCGTTGATGGTGCGGTAGGTCTGCACCGTCTCGGCATCCGGCTCAATGCCGTACTCCCGCAGGGTGTCAGCCAGCGCCTTGTTTTCCGCTGCATCAAAATCCAGCAGCGTATTATCAGCATCAAACAGAACACAATAGTATTTTGCCATGGTTCGTTACCCCTCTTTCATGCTTGTGTCATTTTCCGGGACGCTTGTCCCCGATCACCGGGGAATTTTTCCCAGATCAAAAGAACAGCGAGAAGCCAGCCCCGCCCCGGCAGAGCTGGCTTCCGGTTATTCCTGAACTATCTCATAGGTTTCATCATCGGTCTGCACCGGGGAATTGTCCGTGCACGGGTCTTGTGCGGCGCAGGGTCTGTCAACGTTTCTGGGCATCTGCTCCTCGGTCACGCCGTTGTCCACATTCTCCCAGTCCATCTCATACCAATCCACACTGCCATCGGTCACAGTTCCCTCACCGGGCAGCCCGGGGATCTTGATCTCTTCACAGAACATCCGGCTCCCTCCCTTCTGCCCAGCCTATGCGGGCAGACAGAAAAAGGTTTACCGGCTGGCTTCTGCTTCGGTGGAAGCGGAAGCCCCCTCTGCGGGTTCAATATCATTTTCAACCGAAGCGGAGACCGATTCACTGTTGGTCTGCTCTTTGGATTCCGTTTTGCTCTCAGAGGCAGCACTGCCGGAGGACGAAGTGCTCTCTGCCTTGCTCTCTGAGCTGCTGTGAGAAGAAGAGGTGCTCTCGCTCTTGGATTCGCTCTTACTCTCACTTTCCGCCGTGCTGTGGGAAGAACTGCTGCTCGTGCTCTCAGACTTGCTGCTCTCCGAAGAGGACGCGGATGTACTGCCGGAAGAAGTAGAAGAGCTGCCGGAGCTTGAGCTGGAAGCAGGCTCCGGGCTGACCGTAATGGTCAGCGCATTGCTGGCCACGGCGCAGTCGTTGTACACGACCACCGCATAGATCTTATAGCTGCCGCTGGTGATGGCCGAAGCGGACACGGTGACCGTTGTCTGGCCTGCGGCCTCCTTCACTTCCTGACCGTTGGCGAACCAATGCAGGTTTTCACTCTTGGCATATTTGCCCTCCAGCGCAGCCTTAAAGACATAGGAGCCGGCGGAAGCCTTGCCTTCCGAGATGTGAACGGAAGCAGCTGCAAACACGGCTGTCACGTCCAGATTCTGCTTGAAGCCGGTATCGGTACGGGTCTTGCTGGTCACGCCGTCGCTCCACTTGACGAACACATGGCCCTCCGCAGGGGTGGCCGTGACAGTCAGCGACTGGGATGCATCTGTGATGCCGTATGTCAGGCTGGTCTTGCCGCTCTCGTTCCCACAGCTCAGGGTGCCGCCGCCGCTCTTTTCCACCTGATAACGGGCCTCAAACTTAACGCTGGCAGTCTCAGAGCTGCTGACGCTTTCACTCTCGCTGGAAGAAGCGGGTTCTTCCGAGCTGGGAGCCTGCACCGCCGAGCTGGGGTTGGATACATATTCCAGTGTACGGGTGGGGATATTATTGGTGTCCGGGCGGCGATCCTCGGTCTGGTAGGCGTGGGTGCGCAGATAGCTCAGTGCAGCCTTGAGACCAGCGCTCTTGAGGTGGATATCACCATCCGTGTAGTAATCCGGCTGGCCGTAGCCATTTTCTCCCTTGAGAACCTCAGCCGTATTCAGAAATTTGACCCCCAGCTGTTCACACATGTTGAGCAGCGCCATGTTAAAATCATCGACCTTGGCCTGATCCATGTGGGGGTAATTGGAGTGATTCTCCGGGATAGGAGGCACCGTGTTCACGATGATATCAGTGTAGGGGTAAGCCTCCTGAATGGCCTGCACCAGCGCGGTATAGTTACTGATAAAATCAGCCACCTCCATGCCGGTGTCGTTGGTGCCAAAGGTCATCACGACACGGCGGGGCTTCATTTTTGCCACCGCCTGTGCGATGGTGTAGTGGGTGGTGTCATTCTTAAAGGTGACGATTCCTTCGTTCAGGGCCACATGGGTGCCAATGCCCTCCTTGGCACAGAACTGCTGCAAGGAGATCAGGCCGTTGTTATACAGACGCACGGTGTTGGAATCCCCCAGAAACAGGGTGCTGTCCAGATATTCCGCGCCCGCATCCGCTGTTTCAGTCAGCAGCGCGCTGGAGGTGTTATCGATCTGATAGTGATTGGCAAGATCTGTGCTTTCACCGTCCCCGGTGGTGTCCGTCGGCACGGAGTCTGCGGGTGTGCCGGGCATTTCCGGCTTTCCCCGTTTGAGCAGGGTCAGGGTGATGCCTACGGTCAGCAAAGCCGCCAGTGCGCAGACCACACAGACCAGAACGGCCTGCCGCTGCAGCGATGTCATAGACTGTTTGTCCGATTGATTCTTATGATTCATGTTATATTCACCACTTATCCTATCGTTCAACCGTTTGCACGGCAGGCCAGGAGCTTGTCCGTCAGTTCTTCACAACTTTCCGCCAGCAGCACCGGGCCAAAGGGCTCCAGTTCTTCCCTGCTGCCGTAGCCATACAGGGCTCCGGCGGCATCCAGCCCGCAATCGGCGGCACCGCGCATATCATCGTTGCGGTCGCCCACCATCAGCACCCGCTTGCCCTGTACACAGGGCTGGGTGAGGACGTAGCGCACCACTTCCGTTTTGGTATCCCGGCTCTCATCCATGGACGCGCCGCCGATGAAATCAAAGTAAGGGGCCAGTCCCTGTTCTTCCAGAATGGGAGTCACGACCACAGTCGGCTTGGAGGTTGCGGTGCAGAGCACAAATCCTGCCTCCTTCAGGCGGCGCAGCATCTCTGCCGCACCGGGGTAGGCCGTACCCTCATGGCTGCCCTTTTCGCGGTAACTCTCCCGATAGAGCTCGGTGGCCTCCTCGATTTTTGCAGGGTCAGAAAAATGCTCTCCAAAGCTCTTGCGGAGCGGCGGCCCCAGATAGCGCCGCAGGTTCACATGGGTGACATCCACGCCCATCTTGGTAAAAACTTCTTCCAGTGTATTCAGGATGCCGGGGGCGGAATCGATCAGGGTTCCGTCCACGTCAAATAAGATCACGTCATAGTGCTGCAAGTTCGTTTCCCTCTCTTTCACACATACACACGGTATAGTATAGCACAGAATTGCGCTTTCAGCAATTCCAACAAATCGTTTTTATTCTTTTTATACAAATCGGTCACAATCTGGCCTTAAAACGCAAAATGCCTGCCCGCCAGAATGCGGACAGGCAGGGGATCATGCAGGCTTATTGGTCTGCAGCGCCATTATCAGCGGAGGGATAGTAGAGGTTATTGGAGATAAACTCCAGCTTTTCCTTCAGCACCAGCTCCAGATTTGCCACGGCGTGCACCATGTTGGTGGCCGAATCGTTCACTTCCAGCAGCTTGCACAGGTCGATCTCGTTCATGGCGAGTGCGGTTTTCATCTTCAGGCTCTCGGCGCAGAGGATGTGGCTCAGAGCACTTTCCTGCAGCGCGATACTTTCCATCAGATCGATCACAGCCTGACTCAGGGTAACACGGGGCAGGGCCGGACATTCCAGCGTGGTGGGACAATTGATCGTTGCCATAGGGGACTCATCCTTTCTATATAAGGTGTACCCCATCCTATGTCCCCTGCCGTGCAGCCGTTACTGCTTTTTCTCCTGTGCAGAGATCTTTTCAATTACGCTCTGGTAACCGCCGGTTCCGTATTGGATGCAGCGATTGATGCGGCTGATGGTCGCCGTGCTGATCTCTACCTCTTTTACGATCTGGTCATAGGTGCGGCCGCCAAGCAGCAGCTTTGCCGCTTCCAGCCGTTGTGCCATATCGGAGATCTCCTTTACTGTGCACAGATCCTCAAAAAAAGCATAGCACTCCTCCCGGCTCTCAAGGCTCAGGATGGCATCGAACAATGCATCTACGGTCTCGTTTTTTCTGGAATTTTTCTCAGTCATTGCGGTCTCCTCTGCGGCAAACGCCGGAACTTCTGACAGAAAGAATCATATTATGTTATCACTTTAGCACACGAAAGTGCGAAAGTCAAGTCTTTTGCGTGAATCGTTTTCAATTCAGCACGTCAACAGTTTTTTTCTTTTCACAAGTGAAATAAAATCACCTAAAATTTCTTGCCGGATTTTCTGTCGAATTGGCACATCCTCTGAACTGCTCCGAAAAATATTGACAAATTATGAAAATGGGGATAAAGTATACACAATTTTCAGGCAAAGGAGCCACAGCGTGACCTCTTTGCCGCATGAAAAGCAAAGGAAAGAGGTAAAAGAAATGAACACGCTGGTCATCGTTTTGATCGCAGCCGTGTGTCTGTTTGGTGCTTACACCCTCTACGGACGCTGGCTGGCAAACAAGTGGGGCATCGACCCCACCGCCAAGACCCCTGCGGTCGTCCATGAGGACGGTCGGGATTACGTTCCCACCAATGGCTGGACCGTTTTTGCACATCAGTTCAGCTCCATTGCAGGTGCCGGCCCTGTTACCGGTGCCATTCAGGCTGCTGCCTTTGGCTGGCTGCCTGTTCTGCTGTGGGTCCTGCTGGGCGGCATCTTCTTTGGTGCTGTTACCGACTTCGGCGCTCTGTATGCTTCTGTAAAGAATGACGGCAAGTCCATGGGTATGCTGATCGAAAAGTATATCGGCAAGACTGGCCGCAAGCTGTTCCTGCTGTTCTGCTGGCTGTTCTGCGGCATCGTGATTGCAGCGTTTGCTGACATGGTCGCTGGCACCTTCAATGCTTATGGCGCGGACGGCGCTCTGGTGGACGCTGCTCAGACCAACGGCGCTGCCGGCATGGTCTCCATCATGTTCATGGTCTTCGCTGTGGTCTTTGGCCTGATCCAGAAGAAGTTCAACTTCTCCGGCTGGAAGGAAAGCGTCATCAGCATCGTTTTCATCGTGCTGTCTTTTGCCATTGGCGCAAATCTGCCCATCATCCTGGGCAAGGCCGCATGGAGCTATATCACCTTCGTTTATATCTTCTTTGCCGCCGTGCTTCCCATGTGGCTGCTGAAGCAGCCCCGGGACCACATGACCACCTTCATGTTTGTTGCCATGATCGCAGGCGCTGTGGTTGGTCTGGTCGTTGCACACCCCACCATGAATCTGCCCGTTTACACCGGCTTCACCAACGAGAAGCTGGGTACCATGTTCCCCATCCTGTTCGTCACCGTTGCCTGTGGTGCTGTTTCCGGCTTCCACAGCCTGGTCTCCTCCGGTACTTCCTCCAAGACCGTTGAAAATGAGAAGGATATGCTGAAGGTTGGCTATGGCGCAATGATCCTGGAGAGCCTGCTGGCTGTTCTGGCCCTGTGCGTTGCCGGTGCTGCCGCTGCTGCGGACGGCACCCCCGCTGCAGGCACCCCGTTCCAGATCTTCAGCCGTGGTGTTGCCGGTTTCTTTGAGATGTTCGGCGTTCCCGCTTATGCAGCAACGGTCTTTATGACGATGTGTGTTTCCGCTCTGGCCCTGACCAGTCTGGATGCTGTGGCCCGTATCGGCCGCATGAGCTTCCAGGAGCTGTTCAGTGTGGACGACATGGAGCACGCTGAGGGCTGGCGCAAGCTGTTCTGCAACGTCTACTTCTCCACCTTCCTCACTCTGGCCTTCGGCTTCCTGCTGACCAAGATCGGCTACGCAAACATCTGGCCTTTGTTCGGTTCCGCCAACCAGCTGCTGAGCGCTCTGGTTCTGGCCACCCTGTGCGTCTTCCTGAAGGTCACCGGCCGCAGCAACAAAATGCTGTTCCCCCCGCTGATCATCATGCTGTGCGTCACCTTCACCGCTCTGGTGCAGCGCCTGATCGCCATGGTCAAGGCCATCAGCACCGCCGCTTCTGTCAGCATTCCTGCGGGCGAGACCACTTGGGGTGCCGTGTTCATTGCCAACGGCCTGCAGCTGATCCTGGCTATCCTGCTGATCGTTCTGGGTCTGAACATTGTGTTCCACTCCTTCTCTGCTTACAAAAAGGCTGAGCACAACAGCGAGGCCAAAATCTGAGGTTTTCACGGTTTGACCGTAAAACGATAAAAATCTCCCACTGACGACATCGAACCCCGTCAGTGGGAGATTTTATTTTATCCTTTTCAGGTCACAGCATCTTCACCATGATGATCTCATCCCGGTAGGTGCCGTCTTTCAGTTTAAAGGCCCGGGGCTGGATGCCATAGCGCTCAAACCCAAACTTCTCATAGAGATGGATGGCACGGGCGTTATCGCTGTACACCCCCAGTTCCAGCTGTTCGAAGCCGTTGGCGCGGGTCTGGTCAATGGCCAGCTGCATCAGATAACTGCCCAGACCGCAGCCCCAGTAATCTTTCCGTACGGAGATGCCCATTACGGCACGATGGCGATATTTGATATGCGGCCGCACTTGTGCAACACCAAACTCCCCCACCAGCTTTTCTCCGGCAAAAGCGCCCACCTCAAAGTTCACAGGGCTTTCCACGCAGCCTGCGAGCCCGTTCCGCATCGCTTCCAGACTCGCTCCTTCCTCCGGGTATCGGGCCATAAAATGTGTTTCGCTGTAGATTGCATTGCGGAATGCACTCAATGCCTCCGCATCATCGGCGCATAAGCTGCGCACCGTCAGCACTTCCCCATTGGGCCGTGTGAACGTTCTGGGTTCGATCTTCATGTTTCTCTCTCCTCTTCTTTCAGATATGTGCTCGCTCCCATTCCTGCAGAACAGCCAATTGCAGCTCGGTATGGAACCAGTGCTCTCCTTCTACCATGATGGTCAGATGCGCACCTGTCCGTTGTTTGAACTGCTCAAGCACTGCCCTGGAAGTCAGGTTATCCTTTGCGCCATAGAGCACCTGCGTGGGCACTTTCCAGCGGTAGGGATGCTCCCTCACCCAGCAGAGATACTGCCACGACAACGTCTCATCGAAATCCGTGGAAATCTCCCCGGCTTCCTTCAACTGGGCCTCACTCACATTTGCCCACTGCATCATATTGGTGATAAGATCTTCCATATCTACCACTGGTGAGAGCAAAAGAGCACCCCGCAATGGCTTTGCCTGTAAGGCCAACATGGAAAACCAGGCTCCAATACTTGTAGCCCGCAGCGAGACATTCTTCCAACGCTCTGCAGCATAGGAATAAACCGCTTCCAACTCTGGAACCGCCACCCACGGCAGCAGCTTCTCGGAGCTGCCCCTGCGCTCTCCATGTTCAGGCAAATCAACAGCAAGAACCTGATACCCTGCTGGGCAGGCAAGCTCTGCAAATGGCAGGGCTTCTTCTTTGCAACCCATTTTGCCATGGACATAGAGATATACTTTTCGGCTTTCTTTCCCGTACAGCAAAGCAGGAATACCGCTGATCTCCAGTTTCTGTGTTTTCATCGTAACATCTCCTGTCAGATGCCGCCTTCCTTTTTTCGGTATAGCGGCTGGTCGAGATTCTTCACTTCCAGCTTTCTCTTCATTGTAATTGTTCCTATGATAACACACTTCACGTTCAAACACAAACAAAAAGAGCTGTGACACCCTGTTACAGGTACCACAGCTCTTAAATTCATTCAGTCAGACTGAATTACTTCACCATGCTTGCAACTTCAGCAGCGAAGTCGTCAGCACGCTTCTCCAGGCCCTCGCCCTTCACGAAACGGGTGAACTTGACGATCTTGATCTCGCCGCCCAGATCCTTAGCGACCTTAGCGGTGTACTGAGCAACAGACAGATCGCCGTCCTTGACGAACTCCTGATCGACCAGGCAGTTCTCCTTGAAGAACTTCTTGATCTTGCCCTCGATCATCTTCTGCTTCACAGCATCGGGCTTGTTGGCATTCTTGGGATCGCCAGCCATCTGAGCCAGCATGATCTCCTTCTCCTTGGCAACGACCTCAGCGGGGACAGAAGCCTCATCGACGTAGCTGGGGTTAGCAGCTGCGACCTGCATGGCGATGTCCTTGCCGTAAGCAGTGAACTCGTCCTTGCTGTCGATGTCGTTGGTGGTCTCGAAGTTGACCAGGATGCCGTGGGTGCCGCCACCGTGGACGTAAGCAGAGCAAACGCCCTCGTAACGGACAAAACGACGAATCTTAATGTTCTCCTTGATGACCAGGATCAGGTTCTTCAGAGCCTCGTCAACGGTCTCACCAGCCTCGGTCTTGCAAGCCATCAGAGCCTCAACATCAGCAGGGTTCTGCAGCATGACGACCTTGGTTGCTTCCTTGACGAAATCAACGAACTTGTCGTTCTTGGCAACGAAGTCAGTCTCAGCGTTGACTTCGATGACAACACCGACCTTGCACTTGGGGCAGTATTCAGCGTAGACCATACCCTCGGCAGCAACGCGGCTTGCCTTCTTGGCAGCAGTAGCCAGACCACGCTCGCGCAGGATCTCAATAGCCTTCTCGAAGTTGCCGTCAGCCTCAGTCAGAGCCTTCTTGCACTCCATCATGCCGCAGTCGGTCTGCTTGCGCAGTTCCATAACGTCCTTTGCAGAAATAGCCATTTTTGTAGTCTCCCTTACACGTTATTTCACGGGTTTGTTCTGTACAGCCAGAAATCAGGCGTTGGCAGCTTCCTCAGCGGGAGCCTCCTGGTTGCCCTGCTTGCCTTCCAGAACAGCGTCAGCCATAGCGCCAGCGATCAGCTTGACAGCGCGGATAGCGTCGTCGTTGCCGGGGATGACGTAATCGATCTCGTCGGGGTTGCAGTTGGTATCAACAATAGCCACGATGGGGATGTTCAGCTTGCGAGCCTCAGCAACAGCGATGCGCTCCTTGTGAGGATCAACAATGAACATAGCCTTCGGCAGGGTCTTCATGTTCTTGACACCGCCCAGGTACTTGTCCAGCTTCTCCATCTCCAGCTCGAGCTTAGCAACTTCCTTCTTGGGCAGCAGCTCGAAGGTGCCGTTCTCCTTCATCTTAGCCAGCTGATCCATACGGTCGATGCGCTTACGGATGGTACGGAAGTTGGTCAGCATACCGCCCAGCCAGCGAGCGTTGACATAGTGCATGCCGCAGCGCAGAGCCTCGTCACGGATGGACTCCTGAGCCTGCTTCTTGGTGCCGACGAACAGGATGTCGCCGCCCTCAGCTGCAACTTCCTTCACGTAGTTGTAAGCCTCGTCCAGCTTCTTCACGGTCTTCTGCAGATCGATGATATAGATGCCGTTGCGCTCGGTGAAGATATACTTCTTCATCTTGGGGTTCCAGCGGCGGGTCTGGTGACCGAAGTGCACACCTGCCTCGAGAAGCTGCTTCATAGAAACGACTGCCATAGTAAAAATACCTCCAATATTGTTTTGCCTCCGCACACCGTGATCCGCGGCCATATCGGATGGCTTTGGACTGCCCTCCACTCCCGAAAGAGCACAAAAGGGCATAGTGATGCGTGTGTAATGCTGAATAATAATAGCACAAACAGGCGTGTGATGCAAGGGGTTTTCTCTGTTTTTTACAAGAAAATCGCGTATTTTTCGTTTATTCGTCCGTCTGAGTGCTGTTCAGGCTCTCCATGCCCATCCGGCTGAGGGCATAGCCCTTGCCGAACATCAGGTCATATTGCAGCAGCCAGTGCTTCTGGCTCCAGCTTTCCTGCAGGGAGCTTGGGGTCTGGGTGGTGGTGCCGTCCAGATTCATCACCGTGCCCCGGGTATTGGCGCGGTCGGCCACCTGCAGCTGGCGGTTCAGCAGCTGGAAATAAAGCGGCTGTTCCAGACCGTAGAGGTTCATCATCACCGGTGAGATATCGTAAGCGGCAATGGTGCCCAGATCCACGGGCTTGTCGGTGTAGTTCGACCACATCAACAGGGTAGTCTGGTGCAGGCGTGGGTCCGCACTGGAATCGCTGGCATAGCCGCTGCTGGTAAAGACATCATAATTGGAATCAATGGGGTTGTAATGGTCGCCCCAGAACACCAGGATCACCGGCTCGTCCACCTGCGAGAAGTATTGGGTCAGCTTGCCCAGCATGGCATCGGCATCCCGGATGCCGGTCGCGAAATCTTCCAGCGCGCCGATGGTGCTGGCCTTGAGGCCCGCCGGGTGCTCTGTCACCTTCACCCGCACATCGTCCGGGTAGTTGTCTTTATTATAATTGGTATGGTTCTGCATTGTGACCGCGTGCAGGAAAACCGGTGCATCCGAGGATGCTTTCATCTTCTCATACTGCTGGATGATCTGGTCTGCCATGGAGTCATCCGTGACCAGACCGCTGGTCCAGTAGTGCCTGCGCACCTTGTTGACATGGGTCATCTGTTCCAGGCTCAGGAAGGTGTCAAAGCCCAGGTTGGGGTATGCCGTGTCCCGGCTCCAATACTTGGCCCAGAAGCAATGAACTGCCGCCGTCTGATATCCCTGCGTCAGCTTGAGGTAATTGGGCAGCGAGAACATAGGCTTGGTCACATGCTGCTGGTAGGGCTTGCTGCCGTTGGGCAGAAAGGAAGCCGAATAGCCGGTCAATGCTTCAAACTCCACATCGCAGGTTCCGCCGCCGAAACTGGGGCTGTACGCCCGGCCAGAAGCACTGGTCTGCTGCAGGGCGTGGAGGTTGGCGGAGACATCGGTATCAAACTGGAAACCATACTGCTCCAGTTCCGATACATCCCAGTAGGACTCGTTCATCACATAGATGATGGTGGGCTTTTTCACAGTCTCGTCCGCAGAGGTGGTGGCACCGTAAGATCCCGGGTAGAGCGGAGCAGTGGAATATTTCTGTGCAGCTTCAGTATCATCCAGGATCTCGTTGACAGCCTCCTCTGAATACCCCTCCGGCTTGGAGATCTCCAGATTGGTCAGATTGGTCAGAAAGCTGGTGATGACACCATAATAGCGGTAATAGCGATCCTGCATCCAGGCATCCGGCACAATGCCAATGGCCTGTGTCACGGCAGGCTGCAGGAACACGCCAAAGAGCAGGCCGCAGGCAGCTGCTGCACTGGCAAGAAAGCCTGCCGCTCGGGGCTTCCAGTTCAGCTTCTGCCGCCCTCTATAAAGGAAGAAAGACACCACGACCAGCAGCACGATAATAACAATGGATACCACCATGCTGGTCTGGATGTGGATACCGGCCGCAGCTGCCACGCCCGCAGCCTCTGACACCTGCATCAGATCCCAGGGCAGGAAGGGCTCGCCGCGCAGCTGCAGTGTGTAGAAATTGACTGCCGCCGGGGCACAGCCCAGCACCGCCGCCAGCAGGGTCGCCAACGGTGCAAACCGGGTCAGCCAGTCCACTGCCAGCCAGCTGAGGAACAGCATGGCCCACGCCAGCAGATAGGCTTCGGCATGGGGGAAAATGTATTGGGTAAAGGTCTCCCCTGTCAGGCTGCCGCGGGCGATCCACTCCGTCAGGAACAGGATGCCCAGCGTTGCCAGTGGAGGGAAGAGCAGCCGCAGCCCATGCAGGGAAAGCGGCGTATGTTTTTTTGCGTTCATAGAGAGAAATTCCTTTCACTTCCGGAAATCAGATTTCAAGCCGGAGCGGCAAGGCTCTGCCGCTCACGGTTCTCTATTATAATCCGATTTTTTGTAAAATCAAACCCTGATGCTGGAAAAATTCACGAAAAATTTCAGCCGTCCAGCCAGTGCCGCACTTTTTGCCAGAAACCCTGCTTTTTGGCTTCCGGCTCCGGCAGCTCCGTGCGGACCAGGATTGCGTCCACTCCCAGTGTTTCGATGTCCGTCCAGGGGATGACCAGAGTCTCGTCCCGGCCCAGCAGCCCAAACAGATGAGGCTGCCCGAGCAGCAGCAGGCTTTTGACCTGCGCCGTTGCCGGATCGAGCTCCAGATCATCGGCGCGGCCAAGGCAGGCCCCGTTGCTCAGCTGAACGATCTCCTTTGCGCACAGCTCCCGGAATTTCATCGTGATCCCCTCCCCGCAGTTTGCCTGTTTCATCCTATGCGGCAGCACAGTGCTTGATGCAGGGCGGGCAGTTGTGCTATACTGTGGGCAGAATCTTTCTGGCAGAAACATCCATACAGAATTGAGGAAACAGCGATGTATAAAAATATCATCTTTGATCTGGGCGGTGTCATGGTGGATTTCGACCCCAAGACCTATCTGGTAGACCGCTTCTGCAATGCCGAGGTAGAGGAGCAGGTATCCCAGCTGACTTTTGAAAGCGAGGAGTGGAAGCTGCTGGATGCAGGGCTTATCACCCGCTCCGAGGCCAACCTGCGGATGCTGGCCCGCGCAAAGGAATATGGCCGCGCGTTTGAGGTGCAAGGCGTGCTGGACGATTGGATGCATATCCTCCGCCCCCGCCGCCGGATGCAGGAGCTGGTGCGGAAACTCAAGAGCCGTGGCTACTGCGTCTATTACCTGAGCAATATCCCCGAGGATGTGCTGGATTTTCTGACCGAGCGCGACCTCAAGGGCCTGTTCGACGGCGGCGTGGCCTCCTGCGAGGTGCACATCAACAAGCCCGACCCTCGCATCTATAAGGCCCTGCTGGACAAATACCAGCTCAAGGCCGGGGAAAGTGTTTTCATTGATGACCGGCTGGAGAATGTACAGGCCGCTTTCCGTCTGGGCTTTGCCGGCATCCAGATGAAGGACAGCGTTGGCACACTGGTGCGCAGCCTTGCTACCTGCAGTGTGGCAATCCACTGAACAACACACAAAAACTCCCCGCTCATGCCCTGTTTGGGGCGCTGGGCGGGGAGTTTTCTGCCATTACAGATTATTTCTTTTCGTAATTCTGGCAGAAGTGCGGGGTCTCCACCTGCTGGGTGGTGCAGGAGCAGTGCTCTGTCACTTTGATCTGAGGCAGATCACACTTGCAGTTCTGCACATTGTGGCGGCACTCGCAGACATCGCAGGTCACACCTGTGTTTTCCATTTCTATCGCCTCCTTGGCTCTAGGTTGCCCCGGCTTCAGGCGATTATACATGGCTGCTTATTTTCCTGCGTTTGCTTCACGCCTTGCCTTCATTGTCACGATCACATGCTTGATGGAGAGAACGGGATGCACCGGCAGCATTCTGGGCCCGGCCCAGCGCATGACAGTGCGGATCTTTTCCCGCATCTCCGGCTGATAGCAATGCACCTTGCAGGCCGAGCAAAAGGTCTTTGTCTCCATAAAGGGGCAGTGCTCAATGCGGGCCAGCGCATAATCATGCAGATGCTGGCATTCCGGGCAGAGACTGCCTCTGAGGGTGTGATGCTGCTTGCGGCAGTAGAGCGCGATCATCTCACTGACAAGCATTTTTTCGTCGGAACGTTTCTTTGCCAGGTCTTCCGGGGTGGTTTTGGACATTGGGACTGTTCCTCCTGCATTTTTTCCTTGCGGGCCATCCGCAGAGCCGCGCAACGCACCGCGTGACGCAAAACTGCGAAACAAGCCGTAATTCCAACAGCAACAGCCATTTCCATACACACCACCTTTCCTAAAAAGCAAAGCAGCAGGAGACCGGGTTCAGCCCCTGTTGTTCCCCTGCTGCTCTCAAGTTCGTTTGTCCGGCAAATGGGCTGCTGCGCAACTTCTAGAGTTTAACATAGCAAACCCCATTTGTCAAATTTTGCAATGTGCTTCTAATCCGGTCACCACGCTGCCAGATCTGCACCCAGCTTGCGGCAGGCAGCCTGAACATCCTCATCCGGTGCCTCGTTGCAGATCAGACCCTCACCGTTGAGCACCTGTGCGCCATCACCCTGTGCACGCTCGACCCAGTCGCGCATCCACTGGCCGTCGCCCCAGCCATAAGAGCCGAACAGAGCGATCTTCTTGCCGTTCAGGGAGCCCTCCAGATCGGAGAACATCGGCTCAAACTCGCTCTCTTCCAGCTGCTCTGCGCCCATTGCGGGGCAGCCAAATGCAACTGCATCAAACTCTGCCAGCTTTGCGGCGTTCATTTCGCCACA
Organism: Faecalibacterium sp. Marseille-Q0746; assembly: GCF_017377595.1. Lineage (NCBI taxonomy): Bacteria > Bacillati > Bacillota > Clostridia > Eubacteriales > Oscillospiraceae > Faecalibacterium > Faecalibacterium sp. Marseille-Q0746. The sequence continues at coordinate 133,247 of NZ_JAFREI010000001.1, forward strand.
GGGAACGATGGTGCCGTTTGCACCCTCTGCCACGCAGTTTGCCATGGTCTCCGTGTTGCCGGTTGCACTCCAGAATACAACTGCTACTTTGCTCATAAAGAAGAACCTCTCTTTCAATTTTGGTTAGTATATTCTAACTTTTATCTTCAAGAAATTGTTCTGCCTGACATAAGACAGAACAATTTGGTTAGGCTTTTCTAACCACCAAAAGAATACCACAGGGCGGGCTCCTTGTCAAGAACCTTTTGCAGAATTTTTCAGAGCGCTCCTTCACCCCGGCGCAGCAACAGGAACACCACCGTCAGCACGCCGTAGATCACCGGCTGGTGGAGCAGATATAGCATCAGCGAGTTCCGCCCCAGCCACCCCAGCGGCGGGCAAACCGAACGACGCAGCGGACGGAGACTCTGCGCTGTTCGCTCTGCCAGATGATGCAGGTAAAAACCAGCCCAGAACAGGAAGAGCCACGGGGTCAGTGGGAAGTAATCCGTAGAGAAGAAGCCAAAGGGATAAAACCCCAGATAGGCCGTGAAGTAGTTGGCGTAGAGAAAACCCGGCAGCGTGATGAGCCAATGGCCCAGCTGCAAATAGCCATCGGCTGCATAGCGGGTGAAGTAAAACAGAAACATGCTCCCTGCAAGGCCGACCACCGGAGGCACCTTTTCCATCCACTTTTCCAGCAGTCCTGTGATGATCATAGCCGAGCCCAGCAGGGTCAACACGCCGAACCAGACAGCATCCGCAGGCATAAAGATCAGCGTGACCGCCGTGACAAGTGCGCCGCACCCAAACACCACCGCGCCTCGTTTGACCGGGTGGCGGCCCAGCGGCAGACAGAAGCCGGACAGCAGGATGAACACCCAGCAGATGGATTGCTGCCACAGTTCTCCCTGCCAGCTGCCATACCACGGTGCACGCACACCAAACAGATAAACCAGATCCCACATGCCATGGTAAAGCATCATGCTGATCAGGTCCAGCCCGCGCAGCTCGTCCAGCAGCGCACAGCGTGTGGAAGTTGATTTCATAAGACTTCCCCTTTTTTCGGAATGTTTTTTCCATTGTACTCCCTGCCATGGATTCCGTCAAGCAAAAAAAGCTGCCGTGCAGCTTTGGAACCGCACGGCAGCTTTATGATAACAGGTTCAGAAAAATGCAGGAATTACAGCTCCACGTTGAAGTAGCGCTTCAGCAGGCCCTCGAAGCCGCGGCCATGGCGAGCCTCGTCCTTTGCCATCTCGTGGACGGTATCGTGGATTGCATCCAGGTTCAGGGCCTTTGCCTTCTTGGCCAGGTCCATCTTGCCGGAGCATGCGCCGCACTCAGCCTCAGCACGCATCATCAGGTTCTTCTTGGTGCTGTCGGTCACGACCTCGCCCAGCAGCTCGGCGAAACGAGATGCGTGGTCAGCCTCTTCGTAGGCATAGCGCTTGTAAGCCTCAGCGATCTCGGGGTAGCCCTCGCGCTCTGCCACACGGGCCATGGCCAGGTACATGCCGACCTCGCTGCACTCACCCTCAAAGTTTGCGCGCAGACCGTCAACGATCTCCTGAGGCACACCCTCAGCCTTGCCGATGCCGACCACATGCTCGGTCACATAGGTGTTGCCGGTCTTTTCGACAAATGCGGATGCAGGAGCCTTGCAGACAGGGCACTGCTCAGGGATAGAGCCTTCAGCGATATAACCACAGACGGTGCAAACATACTTTTTCATAAGAATATCCTCCATTGTTTTTCATTATGATCTTGGCCTCCCCTCTGGTACAGGGGGCCTTGCTTCTGAGCCTATTATAGCAATGATTCCCAGATTAGTCAAGACTAATTTTAAGAATTATTCCTATTTATTTTTAGACCTGCAGGTTGCCGCTGCTCGGAGCATCGGAACCGTTGGCAGCATCAAACTCGTAATCATTGCCGGGGAGGATGGCGTTGAGCAGGATGCCCACGATGGCGGCAATGGCCAGGCCGGACAGGTTGATGGAGACACCACCCACAGCGAAGGTCAGACCGCCCACAGAGTTGAAGCCCAGTGCGCAGACCAGGATGACAGCGGCAACGATCAGGTTGCGGCTGTTGGTAAAGTCCACACGGTTCTCGACCACATTGCGGACACCGATCGCGGAGATCATTCCGTACAGCACAAAGCTGATGCCGCCAATGATGCCGGTGGGGATGGTGTTGATGACGGCCTCAAACTTGGGGCTGAAGCTCAGGATCACAGCCATCACAGCGGCAATGCGGATGACGAGCGGATCGTAGATGCGGCTCAGGGCCAGAACACCGGTGTTCTCACCGTAGGTAGTATTGGCGGGGCCGCCCAGCAGACCTGCCATGGCAGTGGCAAGGCCGTCGCCCATCAGGGTGCGGTTCAGGCCGGGATCATTGATATAGTTGTGGCCGACCGTAGCGCTGATGGCAGCGATATCGCCCACATGCTCCATCATGGTTGCCAGCGCAATGGGGATGATGGTGAACATTGCGCTGATGAACTCAGGGCTGCCGTCGATGGCAAACAGACCCATGGCACTCTTGTGCAGGGGGATGCCGAACCAGTCGGCAGCAGCAATGGCCTCAAAGTTGACTGCACCAGTGACCAGAGCCACAGCATAGGAGACCAGCACACCGATCAGGATGGGCAGGATCTTGACCATGCCCTTGCCCCAGATGTTGCAGACAATAACAGTGCCCAGGGCCACAAAAGCCAGCAGCCAGTTGGACTCGCAGTTGGTGATGGCAGAGGGGGCCAGGATCAAACCAATGGAGATGATGATGGGGCCTGTGACCACCGGCGGGAAGAATTTCATAATGCGGCGGATGCCAAAGGTGGAGATGAGCAGGCTGACCAGCAGGTACAGAATGCCGGACAGTGCCACGCCCGCGCAGGCGTAGGGCAGCATTTTGGTATTGACAACGGTCAGGTTGCCGTCTGCGTCAGCCAGCATGGGGGCTACAATGGAAAAACCGCCCAGGTAAGCAAACGAGGAGCCAAGGAAGGCCGGGACCTTGCCCTTGGTGACAAGGTGGAACAGCAGGGTGCCCAGACCGGCACAGAGCAGAGTGGTGGAAACGCTCAGGCCGGTGAGCAGGGGCACCAGTACAGTTGCGCCGAACATGGCAAACATGTGCTGCAAGCCCAGGATCAGCATCCGTCCGGTGCCGAGCTGCCGGGCATCGTAAATGCCCTTGGAGTAATCGATCTTTTCACTCATAGAGAAGTTCTCCTTTCATCGCTGCCCAAAAAAAGAGGCATTGCCGCAGCAACGGCAGTGCCTCAATCTTCTGGAGCAGATTCAAAAAACGGGACCGGAAGGCAAAACACGCGCTCCGCAAAGTCGAACGAAACATTTTGCTCTCCCCTTCCCTGTCTGACTTTATAAAGTATACCAGAAACCCTGCCCGGATGCAATCCGTTTGCCGCAGTTTCCTCAGCTTTTTGGCCGGACATCTTGAAATATGCCCCTGTCCGCACTATAATATAACCTATTGAATTGATTTGTATTTCAAGAGGAATGTTATGATCTATCTGGATTATTCTGCAAACACCCCGGTGGATGCGCGGGTGTTGGAGCAGTTCTGTGCCGTGGAGCGCCGCTGCATCGGCAACGCCAACTCTCACCACCAGGCAGGCTCTGCCGCCAAGGCAGAGATCGATGCTGCCACCATCAAAATCGCCTCTCTGCTGGGCGTTCAGCCAGCAGAGATCATCTATACCTCCGGTGCCAGCGAGGCCAACAACTTTGCTTTAAAGGGGCTGGCCCGTCTCTCCCGCCATGCGGGCAGGCACATCATCTCCACTCCGCTGGAGCATTCTTCGGTCAGCGGCACCCTGACGGCATTACAGGAGCAGGGGTATGAGATCGACCTGCTGGACGTGAAGCAGGACGGTACTGTAGATCTTGAGCACCTGAAGGATCTGCTTCGCCCGGATACCATCTGCGTTGCCATAACGCTGGTGGACAGTGAATTGGGCGTGGTGCAGCCTGTACAGGAGATTGCCACCATCCTGAAAGCATACCCTCACTGTCACCTGCATGTGGATGCGACCCAGGCTGTGGGTAAGATCCCCGTTTCTTTTGAGGGCGTGGATACCATGAGCCTGACGGCCCACAAATTCTACGGACTGAACGGCATTGGCCTGCTGATCAAGCGGCGGAATCTGGCACTGGAGCCTCTCATCCATGGCGGCGAGAGTACCACCATCTACCGCAGCGGCACCCCCACTGTGGCGCTGGCCTCCTCGCTGGCCTGTGCGCTCGATCTCGCCGTCATCGACCTGCCCAATCGCGTTGACCATGTGGCAAAGCTGAATGCAGAGCTCCGCGCCGCCCTCAGCACATATCCGCTGGTGCGCATCAACAGCCCGGAACACGCCATCCCCCATGTGCTGAATCTGAGCGTCCGTAATGTCAAGGGCACCGTGTTCCAGCGGGAGCTGGATGCCAAAGGGGTCTGCGTCTCGGTCAAGTCAGCCTGCTCTTCGGATGGACTGCCTTCGCGTGCGGTGTTTGCGGTCAGCCGCGACCGCCGCAACGCACTGTCCTCCTGGCGCATCAGCCTGAGCCATCTGACCACCGAGGACGAGATCAAAGCCTTTTTGCAGGCGTTCGATGTCTGCTACCGTGAGCTGACCGCCGTACATTAAATAAAAAGAGGAACCAACATGAAACGTGAGCTTGAACCTTATCAGATGATCGAACGCAGTATCATCAAGAAATACCGCAAGGAGCTGTGGACCCCCTTTATCGTGGCGGTAAAGCGCTACGAGCTGGTACAGGAGGGAGACAAGATCGCCGTCTGCATCTCGGGCGGCAAAGACTCCATGCTGATGGCAAAGCTGATGCAGGAGCTGCAGAAGCACAGCGATGTTCCCTTTGAGCTGGTCTTTCTGGTGATGGACCCCGGCTACAATGAGATCAACCGCCAGAAGATCGAGTCCAATGCCGAGCTGCTGCACATTCCGGTGACCATCTTCGAGAGCAACATCTTTTCCGTTGCCAACAACACCGAAAAGAACCCCTGCTACCTCTGTGCCCGGATGCGGCGCGGCCACCTGTACAGCAAGGCCAAGGAGCTGGGATGCAATAAGATCGCGCTGGGCCACCACTTCAACGATGTCATTGAGACGACCGTGATGAGCATGTTCTACGGCTCCCAGATGCAGGCCATGCCGCCCAAGCTCCACAGCACCAGCTTCCCCGGCATGACCCTGATCCGCCCCATGTACTGCATCCGGGAAGAAGATATCCTGGCCTGGAAGCGCTACAATGATCTGGAATTCATCCAGTGTGCCTGCCGCTTTACTGAGAACTGCACCATGTGCGACAACGGCGGCGGTGGTTCCAAGCGGCAGGAGATCAAGATCCTGCTCCGCCGCCTGAAGCGCGACAATCCCAATATTGAAAACAGCATCTTCCGCAGCATCCACAATGTTGCCATTGATACCATGCCGGGCTATCGATCCGAGGGTGTGGATCACAGCTTCCTGGAACGATTCAATGCTATGGAAAACCGCTGAACTGCATCCGCATTCCCGCCTGCGCAGAATCACACTTTGTACACGATACAACAGTAAAAAATCCCCCTCAGCTTACGCTGAAGGGGATTTTTTATGCCACCGGCGGGGCTTGAACCCGCACTCTGTCGCCAGAAAGGGATTTTAAGTCCCTCGTGTCTGCCAATTTCACCACAGTGGCACATAGAAACCCGGCTTACAAAGCCCTGCTGCTCTGGACATTCACAGAGAGCCGGGAATAACAGGTGATGAGGTAAACATTTATCACAAGTCCGTCGTTACGGAGTTGCAAACATGCATCAAAACATGTAAGATTCACACAACGGCTATTATAATACAATAGAAACCCTGCTTTGTCAAGTTACACCTTTCCGCCATGCAGTTCCGAATACATCTTGGCGCGGCATTCGGCCACAGCGGGGGTCATATTGACATAATGCTTATGCGGCATCTCGATGCGCAGCTCGGTCTCCCAGGTCTCTTCGGTCAGCTGCTTTGCGATATAGGCCTTTTTCTCGGCAATCCCGGGCAGTTCGATGGCCAGCTCACCGTTCAGGATATGGGGCACCAGCAGCCGCTTGACCCTGGTGGGGGTGATGGTAATGGTGCGCTCGATGGCATCCGGGTCAAGGTTGATCATTTTTACCGGCTTGCCTGCCTCGATGACCTCGCCATCCATGGCGATCAGATCGCACTGGGCCTGACCATTTTCATCGTAGAGCCGCCAGGGCATTTTCTTGCCCGGGATGATGGCCTTGCTGGCAGAATCCGAGCACTTCATCTTGGGCTGATAGGTGCCATCCGGCAGCTTGACCGCCACCAGTTTATACACGCCGCCGAACACGGGGTCAGAAGCGGAGGTAATGAGATTCTCGCCCACGCCGTAGGAATCAAAATGAGCGTGCTCATAGAGCTCCATGTTGGCGATCTTCCGCTCGTCCAGACCATTGGAGGCCACCAGCTTGATATAGGGCTTGCCTGCGGCATCCAGTGCCTTGCGCAGGCGCTTGGAGCCACGGGCCAGATCGCCGGAATCGATACGGGCACTCTTGACGCGGCGGTTGGGGTCATTGGGGTACTTCTCGATCAGGTAGTCGTCCAGCTTGATGAGGTTGGGCAGGCCGCTCTCCATGATGTTGTAGGTATCCAGCAGCAGGCTGACGGAATCCGGGTAGGTATCCGCAAAGGCCTTGAAGGCATCAAACTCCGTCGGGAAGAACTCGATGAAGCTGTGTGCCACGGTGCCAACCGCCTTGACCTCAGAGCCATACTTCATCTCAGCCAGGCAGTTGGCAGTGCCGATGCAGCCGCCCAGAACAGCGGCATACGCGCCATCATTGCCTGCGCTCTCGCCCTGTGCGCGGCGGGTGCCAAACTCCATGACGCTGCGGGGCGTATGGGTGTTCAGGCCGGTCACACGGGTCGCCTTGGTGGTGATCAGGCTGTGGAAGTTCATCGTCTGCAGCAGGTAGGTCTCGATCAGGATCGCACCCACCAGGTCGCACTCAATGCGGACCATCTGCACATGGGGGTAGCAAACCGTGCCCTCGGGCAGAGCGTACATATCGCCCTTCCACTTGTAGGTGCGCAGATACTCGCAGAATTCCTCGCTCATACCCTTGGTGCGCAGCCAGCGGATATCCTGCTCGTTGAAGTGATAATTCAGCAGGAACCGGGTCAGTTTGCGCTGGCCTGCGCTGATGGAGTAACCCATGTTGTCCGGGTTCTTACGGAAGAACATATCGAACACAAGGGTGGTGTTCTTAAAGCCGTGCAGGAACAGGCAGTTTGCCATCGTGAATTCGTAGAAATCCACCACCATGGCAGGGTTATCATAATCTTCGTCCGGAATGTACGGAACAACTTTGATCTCGTCCATGAAAAGTTTCCTCTCCTCGTACTTCGCAGCAGCGAAAAAGCCTTGCCGCTGCTGAAAAAACAGCCCCTTCTCCCCTGCCTTTGTTCCGGCAGTGCGTGGGCCTGCACCCTGTCTTGACAGGACGTTTGTACCATGATAGCATCTTTGCCGCCCGGGTGCAAGGGCTTTTGTAAATTTCCTGCGTGCAGAAAGAAAAATCTTTTTTTGGTACTGCCAAAAGGGCCGCCCCCGAAAGCTCCGGGAGCGGCCCTGTAAGCCTGTTCAGGCTCAGCCGTTTATAATATTGGGGGTTGCATTTTTCAGCACAACGTCATGGCTGCCGCCCTCCACGATGGAGGTGGAGGAAACCACAGTCAGCTTGGCCTTCTGCTGCAGCTCGGGGATGGAGAGTGCGCCGCAGTTGCACATGGTGCTCTTGACCTTGTACAGGGTGGTCTGGACACCATCGGCCAGAGGACCTGCGTAAGGAACATAGCTGTCCACGCCTTCCTCAAAGCTCAGCTTGGTGGAACCGCCCAGGTCGTAACGCTGCCAGTTGCGGGCACGGTTGGAGCCCTCGCCCCAGTACTCCTTCATATACTGGCCATTGATGCGCACCTTGTTCGTGGGGCTCTCGTCAAAGCGGGCGAAGTAGCGGCCCAGCATGACAAAATCAGCGCCCATGGCCAGAGCCAGAGTGATATGATAATCGTGGACGATGCCGCCATCGGAGCAGATGGGCACGTAAATGCCGGTCTCCTTGAAGTACTCGTCACGGGCCTTTGCGACCTCGATGACTGCGGTGGCCTGACCACGGCCGATGCCCTTGGTCTCACGAGTAATACAGATGGAACCGCCGCCAATGCCGATCTTGACGAAGTCTGCACCGGCCTTTGCCAGGAAACGGAAGCCCTCGGCATCCACAACGTTGCCTGCGCCCACCTTCACGGTGTCGCCGTAGTGCTCACGGATCCAGGCGATGGTACGGCTCTGCCACTCGGAGTAGCCCTCGGAGGAGTCGATGCAGAGCACATCCACGCCAGCCTCGACCAGTGCGGGCACACGCTGGGCATAATCGCGGGTGTTGATGCCGGCACCGACCACATAGCTCTTGTTGGCATCCAGCAGCTCGTTGACGTTCTTCTTGTGGGAATCGTAGTCCTTGCGGAACACAAAGTATTTCAGGTTGCCCTCAGCATCCACCAACGGCAGCGTGTTGATCTTGTTGTCCCAGATGATGTTGTTGCAGTCGTGCAGGGAGGTATTCTCCGGTGCGGTGACCAGCTTCTCGATGGGAGTCATAAAGGTGGTAACGGAAGCATCATCGGGGGTGTGGTTGACACGGTAATCACGGGAGGCCACAATGCCCATCAGCTTGCCGTGAGGAGTGCCATCGGCAGTAATTGCGATGGTGGAGTGGCCGGTGCGGGCCTTGAGCTCCAGCACATCGTGCAGTGTGGCGGTAGGAGCCAGGTTGGAATCGGAGACCACATAACCGGCCTTATAGCTCTTGACGCGGCGCACCATGGCAGCCTCGTTCTCAATGCTCTGGGAGCCGTAGATGAAGGACACACCGCCCTCACGTGCCAGTGCAATGGCCAGCTTATCGCCGGAGACCGACTGCATGATGGCACTGATCATGGGGATGTTCATTTCCAGCGGGCAGGCCTCTTCCCCCTTGCGGTACTTGACCAGCGGGGTCTTCAGGCTGACTGCCGTGGGGACATTCTCTGCAGAGGAATAACCCGGAACCAGCAGGTACTCGCCAAAGGTGCGGGAAGGTTCTTCATAGAAATAAGCCATACTCTAAACTCCTTTTTTCTTAACGCATCAACAACGGGCCAGCATCAAAATAATTCATGTTTGCTGCTTATAAATTGATTGACTATACTTTACCACAAACCCCGTCAGAATACAAACCCCAGCGGCAACAAACTTTAGAACTGTCCTTTGCGGAAAAACAGTAAAATTGACCACCAAAAACGTGCAAGGTCATACTTTTTCGCCTGACAGGCAGGTTTTCTGGCACAAAGTGGAATGCAAAAAAGTCCGCACCGGAAAACCGGACGGACTTTTTTGCACACGAAGCGAGATACCGCCTGTGCGGTACAGTGCCGACAGCTGTGAAGGAGAACAGCCGGAGGAGGAGAAGGCTCTGCACCCGATATCTCTTATTCAACAAGAAGAAAAAGATTTCAGTCTCAAAAAGCGCTCATCGCTTTCTGTAACCATATTGTAACTCTTTTGTTTCCGTTTTGCAAGACCTTTTTCGCAGATTTTGTAACATAATTGTAATTTTCCCGGATTTATTTTGTAAATTCCAGGTAGCATTCAAACGCGGCGTGCTCTTCGCGGCGGCCCACCACATACCAGCCATCGGCCGAGGGCGCATAAAACACCTCGACCTGACTGCCCAGCGGGATCTCCCGGTGGTACTTGACGGAGACGAATTTCAGCGGCCCGGCCTTGACCACCTCCAGCGGCAGGGCATCACAGGCGATGTCCAGATAGCAGGCGTTATTCACATGTCCGTTCAGGTCGCACAAGGAGTAACTGGCTGTCCGGCTGCCTGCACAGGTCAGTTCCTTTGCTTTGTGCACCAGCTGGGGCAGCTCCCCGTCCAGATTCTCGTTCCAGTAACCGGGCGTATACCAGGAGGGCTGACGTAGGATGCACTCGCGATCGGTATCCACCATGATCCACCGGCTGTCGATCAGGGCACACTCCTTCCCTGCTTCGTCCAGAATGCGGGTCAGCCGCTTCATCGAACCCTTCTTGCACGGCTCACAGGCAGTAAGAAAGGTCAGCTTTTCGGCACGCAGGGGCATCCGGGTGATCTGCGCCGCCTGCTTGCCCACCAGAAACGCCGTGTGGTGCGCCTTGAAAAAAGCATCATCCATGCCGTAGGCACGGGCGTGGTCTGCCGCAGCCTGCTCCACATAGCGGAACAGGGCGCTGGGCTTGATCATCCGGCGGAAGTCGCCGTCTGCGTTCAGAACGGTTGTATGATAGGTATATTGATTCATACGTTTCCTTTCCAAAAGAGGACCCTCTCCGTCATTGCTTCGCATTGCCAGAGGCTTTGACGGAGAGGGCCCTTTCTTCTCAATACTGATTCCGGGTCTTTTTGCGCAGCTTGCGCCAGATGTTGAAGCAGGCCAGCGCTACCATGGCAAGCAGCAGCATCAGGAACACAACGCCGCTGCCGCCCTCATTGTAGCTCTTCATCTCGCTCCACTTTACGTCGAGCTCGTTGTTGACCTCATCGCTCAGGGCGGTGAACACCTTTTCCTTGGCTTCCACTTCCTCAGAGGGGTATGCGATCTCACTGTACTTCAGATCCTCGTCCAGGATATCCCACACCTTCTGCATGGGGGTGGTATAGCCGATATACTCCGCATTGGCCTTTCCGATGTCCGGCTCGCACATGAAGTTGATGAACATCTCCGCAGCTTCCTTGTGCTCACTGGTGGCAGGCACCGCCATGCAGTCCACCGACAGCACACTGCCCTCCTCCGGGAACACCCAGGCCAGATCCGGGTTATCATCGATCATGGTAATGGCATCGCCGGAGTAGTACACGCCGATGGCCGCCTCGCCGCCGATCATCTTATCAAAGATCTCATCCATAACGTAGGCCTGCACCAGCGGTTTTTGCGCTTTCAGGGTCTCCACCACCTCGTCCACCTCTTCCGGGGTCTCGGGGTTGATGCTGGTGCCGTTCTTGAACGCTGCAATGGCGTAGGCATCACGGCTGTTATTGAACATCAGGATGTTGCCCGTGTACTGCTCGTCCCACAGGTCAGCCCATTTGGTGGGGGCATTCTCCACCATGGTGGTGTTGTAGATGATGCCGGTGGTACAGAGCATATAGGGCACGGTATAGGCGTTGGTGGGGTCATAATCCGGATCACGGTAGACCGCATCGATGTTCTGGGAGTTGGGGATGTTGCTGTAATCCAGCGGTGCAAGCATTCCCTCGGCGATCATCTTTGCCACCATGTAATCCGAAGGGATGACCACATCGTAGTTGGCCGCACCGGATTTCAGTTTGGCGTACATGGACTCGTTGGAATCAAAGGTGGTGTAGTTGACCTTGATGCCGGTAAGCTTCTCGAAGGCGGCCACCACATCCACGCTGTCATCGGAGCCGTTGGAGATGTATTCGCCCCAGTTGTAAACGTTCAGGGTGAGATTCTGGCCCTGAAAGCGAGTCCAGTCGTAATCGTCCGAGACCGAAACGTCCTCGGTCACCTCAATGGTTCCGGCGGCAAAGGCGGGCGCAGCACAGCAGAATACCATGGCCAGCGTCAGCAGCAGAACAGCAAAACGTTTCATTTTACGTCCTCCCCTCTCAGTGCCTTCTGATCCCGGCGGTACTCCCGGCTCTCCATGGCATTGGAGATGAGGATGATGGTCAGGATCACCACAAACATGATGGTGGACAGGGCATAGATCTCCGGGCTGACCTTTTTCCGGGTCATGGAATAGATGGCAATGGGCAGGGTCTCCACCGTGCCGCAGTTGAAATAGGAGATCATAAAATCATCGATGGAGTAGGTCAGGCAGATGAGGAAGGCAGACAGGATGGCCGGGCTGATCTCAGGCAGGATGACCTTGAAGAACGCCTGCCTGGGATCGCAGCCCAGATCCAGAGCTGCCTCATACAGTTTGATGTCCAGCTGCTTGAGCTTGGGGGTCACGTTGAAGATGACATAGGGCACATTGAAGGCGATATGCGCAATCAGCAGCGTGGGCATTCCCATGATGGTGTCGGGCAGCCAGGAGACTCCCTCGGAAAAGCGCTGGTAAGCCACAAACAGCAGCATCAGGGAGATGCCGGTGATGATCTCCGGGTTGACCACCGGGATATAGGTGATGTTGGTGACCACCAGGCGGCTCTTGCGGCTCATGGATGCAATGCCCAGCGAGGCCGCCGTGCCCAGCACCGTTGCAATGACCGCAGAGATGAGGGCCACCTCCAGCGAGACGCGCAAAGCGCTCAGGATGGCAGAGTTATGGAGCAGGCTGGTGTACCACTTAAGGGTAAAGCCTGTGAACAGTGCGTAGCCCTTGCTCTGGTTGAAGCTGAACACAATCATATAGGCAATGGGCAGGTACATGAAGCAGAAGAAGAGGATGACGTAGGCCCGCTGCATCAGGCGCAGATGTTTCGTTTTCATCAGGACACGCCCTCCATTTCATCTTCATCAAAGCTGGATGTGAAGCTCATGCAGAGCAGGACGATGATCATCAGCACAAGGCTCATGGCCGAACCGACGTTCAGGTTGTAGCTGTTGCCCAGGAACTGCATCTCGATCAGGTCGCCGATCATCAGGTTGGAGCCGCCGCCCAGCATACGGCTGATGACAAAGGTGGACACCGCCGGAACGAACACCATGGTGATGCCGGTGCTGATGCCGGGCACGCTCATGGGGATGAGCACCCGGAAAAGGGTCTGGGTGGTGGAGGCTCCCAGATCCTGTGCCGCTTCCACCAGGCTCTGATCGATCTTGGTCATACTGGTGTAGAGGGGCAGGATCATGTAGGGCACATAGTTATACACCATGCCCAGCACCACCGCGCCGGAGGTGTTCAGCATGGTATAGGGGCCCAGGCCAAAAAAGCCCAGCACCGCGTTCACAGGGCCGTTGATGCTCAGCAGGCCCATCCAGGCATAGGTGCGGAGCAGGAAGTTCATCCACATGGGCAGCATGACCAGCATCAGCATGATATGCTGCTTGTTCACCCGCAGGCGGGACAGGAAATAGCCCACCGGAAATGCAATGATCAGGCAGATCACGGTAGCCACAAGGGCCAGCAGCAGGCTGCGGGCAAACACGGAGCCGTAGCCGCTGACGCTGGTCAGATTGGCAATGGTGAAATTGCCGCTGCCATCGGTCAGGGCATAATAGACCACGATGATCAGCGGAACCACCGTGAACAGCACCATCCAGATAAAATAAGGATAGGCCAGCTTCTTATCGTAAATTTTCATCATTTCCCATTCAGCCCTCCGAACGTGCCATGATATGGATCTCGTTGGGGCCGATGCGCATACCAATGGTTTCACCGGGGGTGCAGGCGCGGGTGGAGTGGATCAGCCACTCACGGCCCTCGCACTCAACGTGCATCTCAAAGTGAACGCCCTTGAAGATGACATCATTGACTACGCCCACCAGCTGACCCTCCACGGGACTGACCACTTCAATGTCCTCGGGGCGGACCACCACCTGAACGCTCTGTTCCCGGGCAAAGCCGCGGTCCACGCAGGGGAACTGCACACCCGAGAAGGAGACCAGGAAGTCGCGGTGCATCACGCCATCCACAATGTTGGAATCGCCGATAAAGTCCGCCACAAAGGCATTTTTAGGCTCGTTGTAGATATCCTCGGGGGTACCGATCTGCTGCACCTTGCCGCCGTTCATCACAACGACGGTATCGGACATGGTCAGGGCCTCTTCCTGATCGTGGGTAACATAAATAAAGGTGATGTTCATCTCACGCTGCAGGCGCTTGAGCTCCAGCTGCATCTCCTTGCGGAGCTTAAGGTCCAGTGCACCCAGAGGCTCGTCCAGCAGCAGGATCTCAGGCTCATTGACCAGACTGCGGGCAATGGCAACTCGCTGCTGCTGGCCGCCGGACATCTGACCGATGCTGCGGCGCTCAAACCCCTTCAGGCCGACCACCTCCAACATATCGCGTACCTTGCGGCGGATGGTCTCTTCGTCCATCTTCTTCAGGCGCAGGCCAAAGGCCACATTCTCAAACACGTTCAGGTGCGGGAACAGCGCGTACTTCTGGAACACGGTATTCACCGGACGCTTATAGGGGGGCACACCGGTAATATCTCGGCCCTTCAGCAGCACCTGACCCGCGTTGGGTTCCAGGAAGCCTGCAATCAGGCGCAGGGTGGTGGTCTTGCCGCAGCCGGAGGAGCCCAGCAGCGTTACGAACTCTTTGTCATGGATGTCCAGGTTCAGCCCATCCAGAATGCGCTGACCGTCAAATTCCACCACGATATCGCGCAGTGAAACGATCACCGAGTTGTCCATTTTTTACTTTTCCTCCTTAAACTCAGATACGAAAAAAGACAGGGCATCCACCCCATCCTTCGTACCAGGGCGACCAGCCCCGCACAACATCCATGACATCCGTAATATTGTGCAGTTATTCTGCCCTGTCATCGCCTATCATAAACAATCCGAACTGAAATGTCAATCACTCTGTCGAGGTTTGCCGAAACTTTACATCCGGCGCAAAAAAATCCCGCGCTGTACCAAGAATTCGCACAGTGCGGGAGTGAAACGTTTTATTCTGCTTTCAGCTGATCCGCAGGGTATAAAAGCGCGCTCACCACACTGGCATCCACCGTATAAACGGAGCTGTCGCCTTCCACCATCAGGTAACAGCCGTCTGTCCCCATGGCATAGGTCAGATTTATTGTGCCATCGGCTGTGGTGACCTCTGCTGTGACCAGCGGAGCCTCAAAACCATACGCCGCCGGGTCGGCATCTGTTGCCTGTGCCGAGACATAGGTGCAGAGCGCCGAGAGGATGGCATCCACCTTTGTCTCGTCGAGGTCTGCGGCGGTGTCCCCTGCCAGCCGCCAGACAGTCTGGTAGGCGTTGCTGTCACTCTCTGCTACAGGCTCCGAGTTTGCTTTCAGGGTCACGGTCTCGCCATCGGCCAGCGTATAGGAGACGGCTTCGATCTCCGAGACCGTCAGCCCCGCCGGGTTGAAGGCACCGAACAGCTCCGCCCTGGTCAACTCAAAGCAGGCGGCTTTGGTCCCCGATACCGTATAAATGACATCGCTGTTATTCTTGCGGACATAGAGATCCCCTGTCATGGTATTGCTGGTCCCGAAGGTATAGGTGTCCGTTTCGCCCGCTGCCGTCACCTCTATGGTCAGCGCAGGCTCCGCAAAGCCGTAGTCCTCCCCTGCCTGCGGGCTCAGCTCCCGCTTTGCGTTCAAAGAGGAAAGCGCGATGAGCATTGTGTTGCAGGCAGAGGTGTCCAGATGGTAAGCGGGATCTTCAGCCAGCGTCCAGCCATCGGCGGTATAGAGCAGGGTGTTCGTCTCGCCCTGATAGTGGAGCACGATCTGCGTCAGGTCATTGCCCGAAACTGCCGCCAGCGGAATGGTTCCATCTGCGGCCGCACTGGCAGCCTGTTCTTCCCGGGCATTCCGCAGCGTCAGCAGGGCAAACACGCCGCCTGCCAGCAGGATGAGGAAAAGCAGCACCCCGAGGGTACGCTGTTTTGCTTTCATGGACAGGTCCTCACTTTCTACGCCGCAGCACGACCACCACGGCACCCACAGCCAGCAGAGCCGCAGGCAGAACGATGACAAAGAGCAGGCCCAGCGTAGAGGCGGCAATACCTGGCACTTCCAACGGAACTGCTTCCAGTGCCTTGCTGTCGATGAGGACAGCGCTCTCCTGCCCGGCCAGCGAGGCCGCACACCCCTGCAGGAAGGTCACATTGCCCGGGATGACCTGATAGATGCCCTCATTGTCCATATTGCCGCAGTTGACCCAGATGACCTGGGCACCCGTGTCCTCATTGCGGGCGTATGCTGCCAGCGTGAAGGGACCGGCAATGTCGCCGTCCGCCTTCTCGGTGGTGGTCATCTCGTAGCCTTCCGGTTTGCTGTAAGCACTGTCCGAGCTGACCAGAAGGGCATCCGAGACCACATTCTCTGTCTCGGTCAGGGTGATGCCCTGTGCCATCTGCAGCAGAACTCTGCGGCTGGTGTTCACACCGTCCAGCACGGTGGATTCCTCTGTACTGGCATAATCCGGCAGCAGGTAAAGGGCCGGGTAGCCATTGAGGTAATGGTTGGTGTCGCCCTCCACCACAAGGCCCTCGGTGCGGGTCAGGCCGAACTCAGCCATCACAGCATCCAGATTGGGGGTACTATAATAGGAATCCGTCAGCAGCAGCACGCGGCCTCCGTTGCTCAGATAGCTGCGCAGCTGGCCCAGCTCATCCACCAGACTGCCTGCACCAGAAAAGTCCTGCGCCGGATCGTTGATGACAAGCAGGTCACAGTCCTCGGGGATGGTCTGGGAGAGCAGGTCAAGTGCCGAGACGGTCAAGTTCTGGCTTTCCAGCGCATCGGTCAGGGTGGAAGTCAGCGCCTGCTCGCCGTGGTTGGTGGTGTAGTACACATGGCGGCTCTCTCCGCTGGTCAGCTGGTAGATGGCAGAGGTGATCCTGCTTTCACCGTCAAAGGTCACGTTGGCCGCGCCGGTGGTGGCATAATCGCTGTAATCGTAGTCGTAAAGCTCTGCGGCATCCAGCACCTTGCTCTGTTCCCCGCAGACCAGGATCAGCCCACCGGAGGTCAGATCCTGTGCGCCGTACTGGGCCGCAAAGGTCGGGTAGACTGCCGGATCTTTCAGCTCCCAGGTGATATGGCTGCTCTGGGCGGCGTACTTGTCCAGCAGCTTGGAGATGATCTGGTCCTCATTGCCGGTCTGGGCCAGATAGTAAATGGTCACATCCTGCGTCAGATCGTCGGCCACCTGTCTGGAGCTCTCGCTCAGGGTGTAGAGCCCCGCCTCGGAGAGATCGAACTCGGTATATCTGGAAGGAATGGCCCGGACAATGAGATTGACCAGCACGGCCAGCACGATCACAGCCGCGGCAATGGCTGCCGACCACACCCCGCTACGGAACACCCGCCCGTCACCCGAGGAGCTCTGCTTTGCAAAAAGCTTCATCTGTGTTCCCTCCTCTCAGTTCCAGCGGCGCTTCTCAATGTCCTGCGCCGTGAGGAACAGGAACACCGCCGTCACGGTCAGATAATAGACCACGGCAGGGATGGAGAAGCTGTTGTTGACAAAATCCTCAAAGGGTGTAAACAGGCACAAGGCACTCAGCACAGCGCTGAAAGCCTCGGTAAGCCATGCACTGCGGAGCAGAAACAGCCCTGTCAGGCCCAGGCAGAGCGCCGCAAAGGTCAGGCACCCCAGCACAAAGCTGCGGGTGCGCAGACCGGCCGCCAGAGAAGCCGCGCCTGCGATCCCGGTGAACACTGCCAGCGCCACGGCGCTGCCCGCATTGAACATACTGCGCAGGCTGGGCATCAGGTAGGCCAGCAGCAAGGCTGAAAAGCCCGCCACGGCGGCAATGATCTGGTTCTCGGTCAGGCCGGAGAGAAACTCACACAATGCAATGGCCGCACAGCCCAGCAAAAAGTAGCAGAGCAGCCCCGCAAGGTTTGCGAGCAGAGCAGACACGGTGCCGCCCAGCGCCCAGAGGATGAAGATCATCACCGCATCCACAGCGCAGGGCAGAGCGAACACGGCCGCCATGGCAAAGAACTTGCCCAGCACGATGCCCCACACTGAGACCGGGCTGGTGAGCAGCAGCTGGTCGGTGCGGCTGTGACGCTCCTCGGCCAGTGAGCGCATCGCCAGCACCGGGATATAGAGCAGCAGCATGAAAATGGTCTGGTAAAGGGTGTAATAACTGAAATCGGTCAGGCCGTAGATCAGGCACCGGGCCAGAAAATACAGGCCGGAACTCGCCACCAGAAACGCCGTGAGGACGTACCCCAGCATCCCGTGAAAGAAGCTGCGGAATTCCCGCTTAAAAATAGCTGTCATTCTGCGTCCTCCTCTCCGGTTGCTTCTTCCGGTTCACCGTCGGTCAGTTCCAGAAACACCTCTTCCAGGCTCTTGCCATCGGCGGTCAGCTCCTCCAGACTGCCTGCTGCCGCCAAGTGTCCTTTGGAAAGGATCAGGATCTGCTGGCAGACTGCCTGCACCTCACTGAGGATATGGCTGGACAGGATGACCGTATGCGCCCGGCCCAGCTCCCGGATGAGCTTGCGGATCTCGATGACCTGTGCCGGGTCCAGGCCGACCATCGGCTCGTCCAGAATGATGAGCCTGGGACTGCCCAGCAATGCCTGTGCAATGCCCACCCGCTGCTTGTAGCCCTTGGAAAGGCTGCGGATGAGCCGGGGCAGAACGGCTTCCAGCCCGGTACGGCGGGCAGCCCTGCACACCTGCTCCTTCCGTTCCGCCTTTTTCACACCCTTCAACTCGGCGGCAAAGGTCAGGTACTCCTGCACCGTCATCTCCGGGTAAAGGGGCGGCTGTTCGGGCAGATAACCCACACAGGCCTTGGCGGCATCGGCCTCCTCGGGCAAAGGGTGCCCTGCCACCGTCACCTGCCCACTGGTGGCAGAGAGATAGCCGGTGAGGATGTTCATAATGGTGGATTTGCCCGCGCCGTTGGGCCCCAGCAGACCACAGATCTGGCCATCTGCCACGGTAAACGAGACATCGTCCACGGCAAGATGATTGCCATACTGTTTGGTGAGATGAGAAACTTCGATCATGTTCACAACGCTCCTTTCTAAGGCAGCGCAAAGCGCTTTTTGAAGATACTGGTTTATTTTAGTCCGGAAATGTGTTCAAAATAAGGGAACGGCGTGTAAATTACAGAAAGAGCGCTTTTGTGCGGCATAACAACAAAAAACGCCGCCTCCCAAAGGAGACGGCGCTGAAAAGACCAGTAATTACTTACGGCCGAAACGCTTGTTGAAGCGCTCAACACGTCCGCCGGTGTCAACCAGCTTCTGCTTACCAGTGTAGAAGGGATGGCACTTGGAGCAAACTTCGACGTGGATCTCGGGCTTGGTAGAACGAGTCTTAATGACGTTGCCGCAAGCACAAGTGATGGTGCAGTCAACGTAGTTCGGATGGATACCCTGTTTCATTCTTTTTCACCTCATTTCTGGTTCTGACTTATTGGGGCCATATTATAAATGTATGTGCCCATCACAACCTTCAATATCGGCTACCCCCGCGAGCGGCCTTGGAAACGATTGCCTTAATATTATAGCACAGATCTCAGAAAAAGCAAGAGGGAATTTCAGCTTTTTTCGTGTCATTTTTATACAGACTGTACTATGGAATTTTGTATTAAGTTGATTTTCGTTCAACCTTATGCAAACAGCAAAGATACTCTTTGTTATATTCCTTTGCTTTTCCACGCATTCCCGTTTATTTTGAGTTTTTTCACGGAATTGCGACCTATATATTATATCACGCCCGGCCCAAAAAGAAAACCCCGCAGTTCCCGACTTCTTGACAAGCCAGCTGCTTCTGATTACAATACGAAAAAAGAGTTCGCAGACGTTCTCTTTGCATATTTCAGCCATCAGCTCCGGGAAAGGATTTTTTCATGGAACCAAAAACAAAACAATATCTGCTCATAACTGTTGTAGGAGTCACGCTTTTTGTGGCGCTGCTGCGGCTTTCTTCCGTTCTGGCATTTGCTGCACAGCTGGTAGACCTGGTATTGCCCATTCTGGCAGGCGGCATTCTGGCACTATTTATCAATGTGCCTATGACCGGGCTGGAGAAACGGCTGAAACGCCTGTTCTGCAAGGCCAAAAAACAGCCCTCGGATAAAGCACTCCATCTCCTGAGCTTCTTCATCACCCTGCTGGGTGTTGTGCTGGTGTTGGTGCTGGCGCTGACATTGCTGATCCCGGAGCTGGTGCAGTCTTTTCACAGCCTCTATGTACAGATCGAAGCAAACATCCCCCGCTGGAACGCCTATCTCAGCGCACAGGATGCCGACATGGGGTGGCTGATGAGCTGGCTGGAGGGCATCGACTGGGAGCAGCTGCTTCACAGGGTCACTGACACCATCGATACCGTGCTGGTCAATGCGGTAGGTGCCGTATCTGCCACGGTAAATATCGTGGTGACCGCATCCTTTGCCCTGATCATCTCTGTTTATATGTCCGTTGGCTCAGAGAGTCTCTGCCACCACGCCCGCACATTGGTCTGTGCCTACCTGAAGCCCAGCCACTCCGCCTGGCTGCTGAAGTTCTGCCGACTGTTCCGGCAATCCTTTGCAAATTTTCTGACAGGGCAATGCAGCGAGGCCGTGATCCTTGGCGTTCTCATGGCTCTTGCGTTTTCCGTTTTCAAGATCCCCTACGGCAGCCTGGTGGGAATGCTGACCGCCATCTGCGCCATTATCCCCTACGTCGGAGCGCTGATTTCCTGCGTGGTCAGCGTATTCCTCGTGCTGTTGGTGGATCCCGTTCTGGCCGTGCGCTGCCTCATTGTTTACCTTGCCGTACAGTTTATTGAAAACCAGTTCATCTACCCCCGGGTGGTGGGAAAATCCGTGGGACTTTCTCCGCTGTACACCCTTGTGGCCGCTATGATCGGCGGAGAGCTCTTTGGCATCATCGGCATCATCTTCTTTATCCCCCTGACGGCGGTGATCATTGAGCTTGTGAAGGAGGATGCCTGCCGACGCATACAGGCAAGAGAACCCCAGCGATCCGGGCCGTCTGAGTAAAGGTTTTCCCCCAGTGCCGCATCCAGAATCGTGGTGTGCTGCAGCCGACCGCGAGGCCTGCCGACTGTTCCGGTGCAGGTGCGGGATTGATATGCATACAAAAAATACCGCTGCTCTTGTGCATTTCCCCAAATGCAAGAGCAGCGGTATTTTATTGCACCGCTTTCGTTTTCTTTTGCAGCGCTTCGTGCATATACCCCATCAAAATCAGGATCACCAGCAGGTAATACGGAAAAATCGAGATCGTGGTGTGGTTTGCGATCACACCGAACAACGGCGGCATCAGGCAGTTGCCAATATAGGCGCTGGCCATCTGAACCCCAATGATCGCCTGTGACCTGTCCGCACCGAAGCGGCCCGGCGTTGCATGAATGATGCTGGGATAGATCGGAGCACAGCCAAGACCAACCAGCAGCAGCCCTGCCAGTGTCACTGCTTCCCCAAGCGGCAGAAGAAACGCCGCTATCCCAATCGCGATGATCCCCTGCCCCATACGAACCATCTGGGTATCATCGAATTTTAAGGTCAGGAAGCCGCACAACGCCCGTCCCACGGTGATGCCGACAAAGAAAAGACTGGCAAAGCCGGCGGCGGTCTCCGGCGCGATTCCCCTGTTCAGCACCAGATAACTGCTGGCCCACAGACTGGTGGTCTGCTCCAGAGAACAGTAGCAGAAAAATGTAACCAGAACCTCTTTTACGCCGGAGATCCGGAAAATCTGTTTCAGGGTCAGCGCTTCTGCCGGGACTGCTTCCCGCTCCTCGGCATTCGCACCCGATTTTGTTTTCCAGAGCGGGAGGCTCAGCAGAATGATGATCGTCAGCACCATCTGCATCACACTGATGACCCGATACCCCGTCTGCCACCCGGCACGGGAAGAAAGCGCCGCGCCCATGATGTAGGGCCCGACCGAGGCTCCGATCCCCCACATACAATGGAGCCAGCTCATGTGGCGGCTGGCAAAATGGAGCGCCACATAGTTGTTGAGTGCTGCATCCACGCTTCCAGCTCCAAGTCCATAAGGGATCGCCCACAGGCACATAGCCCAGAATGAGCTGCTGACAGAGAACCCGAACAGTGCTGCGGCGGTCATGGCAACGCTGATGGCTGTAACACCGCCTGCTCCAAACCGGCGGGTCATCCGGTCACTTTGCAGGCTGGAGAGCACCGTTCCCACCGATATGATGCAGAAGATCACACCGGAATAGGAGACCGGAACCCCAAATCCCTGATAGATCGAAGGCCACGCAGCCCCCAGCAGAGAATCCGGCAGGCCCAGACTGATAAAAGAAACATAGATCACCGCTAACAGCAGATGGATCATCTTGCATTCCTCCTTTTGATCGATACAATTATATCACAACAGAAGAAATGCCATTAGGATAAATTCCTCAATTTTGTACAACAAAAACGTCAACATTGAAAGCACAGATTCATCATCGCACTTCCGTTCGGATCGTGAACCCATCCGGAAGGTTGGAAATTTCTTTTTTCAGGAACAATGGATAAAAAGTTTCATCCTTTAATTGAGCAATCTCTAACCATTTAAATATATGCGTATCGGTTCCCTCTGTTCGAGTGAACGTGTTTTGCCTTTCCAGCAGGCCAGCATCTGCGGTATCCATCAAAAAATAAATACATATCTCGTGATATCGGAGACCATCTGTATCTTTTGTGAAGAAAGATTGATTCAACCATAATGGCCGGGATATCTTCAGTGAAACACCAAGCTCTTCCCGAACTTCCCGTATCATCGCTTGTTCGGCCGTTTCCTCCATCATCACTCTACCCCCGGGCAGAGAGTAGTACTCTGACGGTTTGTCATGGGACATTGCCAAAATTCTTCCGTTAGAAATTATGATTGCACTCACTCTATAATTGAACTTTTCATCGCCCATCTTAAAAGAGATATCCACTTTCCATCACGCTCCCACATTCATTCTTATTCGTACATCCGCCCCTATTTTACCAGCAGAAAGAGAACAAAGCAATTTCTTCAAGCAAAAACGCCAGCGTACCATGTTTTCGCAACACGATACGCTGGTGTCTTATTGTTCTGCTGTTACCCAGCCTTCGGTGTGAGCCATCCTTTTACAGTGTCCGCATCGACCTTGCTTGCTTTTGCAATCTGCTCAATCGATACACCCTGTTCATAAAGGCTCTGTGCCATCTCAACTGCCACTTCTTTTCGGCTTTCTACTCTCAGCTCTTCCATAGCCTTGCACATTTCGCTCAACATGCTTTCGGGGCGATCCAACTGCTTACAGTATCAACATCATAGCCAAGAAGGTCTGCGATTTCTTCTACGGAATTTCCCTTCCGACTGAGTTTCAAGGCAGTCTTTTTTGCCTGTTCCATTTTACCGATTTCTACGCCTTCAGCTTTTCCCTCGGCATAGCTTTCAACTCTCAATTCTTCCATAGCCTTGCACATACTGCCCACTCCTTTCGGGTTTTCTTTCAAGTAGCGCGTTCGTTCTGCCATCAGGTCAAAGTTCATATCCTCTGCACTGGTACAATTGAAATCATGCATCAGTCTTCCGATGTCCGAATCGCCACGGTACTCGCCATTCACATACAGAATATGAGTTCCATCTTCAAACGGCAGTCCCAACGTCAAGTTCATATTCCGAATGACATATACAGGTTTTCCGGCCTTATAGTAATCTTTTTCCGTAATGAAAATGACATAGGTATCCGGCAGTTCTCGGTAATCCTGATCCTTGTCCAGATTTTCTACATCCATCACACTGGAATGATATCTTGCCCGGTGTGGGTCAGCTCCATTGTCAGAGCGCTGAATCTCGATATCATATTTCTTGCCCGTGCTGTCGGTGGCATATGCATCCAGACAAATTGACCGTGCTCCAGTCACGCGCTTCAGGTCGGCCTGCGTTTCACATTTGGTCAGTATCAGATCAGGTTTACCCACAATGATGCGGAGCACCAGTTCTGCCAATGGAATATTATCCTTGAACATCCCGCGCATAAACGTATCGTCGATAGGCCGGAACCCTCTCAATCGCTGAAGGTCTTCCTGATGATGCCGTTCACGCTTCTGTGCTTCGGTTTCCTGCAACTTCCCTCACCTCCTGTTTCTATTGTTTATTTTATCATAGAGCAGTCATTTTATCAACCCTCGTTCAACCACATTAGTTGGCGCTAATATAGTTCTGTACCATCATGTGCGTCACCTTCTCCGTCTGCACAATTCCCTGTTCGTTGGAAAATCTAATAAATAATCGCATCGTCTGTTCGTAGCTTCCAATCGTCTTTTTGCTCAACCCCTTCAATTCACAGTGCTCTATGAACAGTTCCACATCACGTTCCAACATAAAAACAACCTTCTGGATCATCCGCTGCCGCTCAATGAATCCAGAAGGTTTATCGCTATGGAAGGTTTCTGTTTATCACTACGGAATCCATAATTCTATAATTCCATAGCGATAAACATTTTTTCAACCCCCCAGAATTGCCAGATGTGCACGCAAAATATCACGTCGGCATGTGCATCCATCACACTGCTCTCTGCCGTTTATCCAGCCGCATTTTGTCAGCGATCATCGCGATGAATTCGCTGTTGGTGGGCTTGCCCCGCAGGTTGTGGATGGTATAGCCGAAGTAGCTGTTGAGGGTATCCACGTCGCCCCGGTCCCACGCCACCTCGATGGCGTGGCGGATGGCCCGCTCCACGCGGCTGGCAGTGGTACCGTTTTTCTTGGCAATTTCCGGGTAGAGGCGTTTTGTCACAGCGTTGATGTACTCTGGCTCGTTCATGGTGAGCAGGATGGCATCCCGCAGAAACTGATAGCCCTTGATATGAGCGGGAACACCGATCTGGTGCAGGATCTCAGTGACTGTCAGCTCATCACTGTCCACGCTGGTGTGCAGGATGCGCTTTTCCTGCCCGGCAGCCACCTTCAGCACGCGGTTTGCCAGAACCGTCTCGTCAAAGGGCTTGACGAAGTAGTAAGCAAAGCCCTCGTCCAGCAGCTCCTGCACCATTTCCTCGCTCTGGAACGCCCCCGTCACAAAGAAAGAGGTGTGACGCTCACCGGCTGCATTGTACTTCTGTTTCACGGCCAGCGCATCCAGCCCGGGCATAAAGGCATCCAGCAACACCACCTGGGGCCGCACTGCAAGCATTTTCTGCAGGACCTTCAGGCCGTCTTTTTCCACCACGGTCACCTCTACGCCCTTCTGCTCCAAAGCTTCACGACAGGCTGCCGTGATCTCTGCGCCAGTATCCGACATCAAAAATTTGATCTTGTCCATCGTTCATTCCTCCAATGTGTGCGGTTTTCCTTACGTTTCTGATTTTACCATAAATTCCCATGGATTTCAACTGTTATTTTTGCCATATTATGGAATCTTCAGTCGAATCAGCCTGTTTTATTTTACCAAATCTGCTCATTTTTCCGCCGTTACAACCTGTTCAACCTGCTCCAACATGGTCTGCGCAAAAATCCCGTAGCCTCGTGTCGGATCGTTGACGAGAACATGGGTCACTGCGCCGACCAGCCGCCCATTCTGTAAAATGGGACTGCCGCTCATCCCCTGCACAATGCCGCCGGTCCGGGTAAGCAGGGCTTTGTCCACCACCCGGACGACCATATTGCGGCGCGGGTCGGCATCGCTGATCTTCTCGATGCGGACATGGTAGGTACGGGGTGTTTCCCCGGCGACGGTAGCCAGGATCTGTGCATCCCCCGTCTCGACCTCCTGCGCAAATGCCACCGGCATGGTTTGCCCGGAAAAGCCTGTCCGTGTTGTGCCATAAACACCGTTTTCTCCATTGATCCGGATGCTGCCAATGGCGTGGGCACTCAGGAACTTCCCCTTCAGCTCCCCTGGGCTGCCCACAGTGCCCATGCTGCACCCGGTGATCTCACATGGCACGATCTCCCCGCTGCGCAGAGCGATGCTTTCGCCGGTGTCGCCGTCGCTGATGGGATGCCCCAGCCCCGCAAAGACACCCTTTTCCGGGTCCACAAAGGTCAGGGTACCCACACCGGCGGAGGAATCCCGCACCCACATGCCTGCCCGCCACTGGGCGGCAGCGGCATCCCAGACAGGGGTCAGGGTGGTGCTGCGCTGTTCTCCGCTGCGGACATAGATAACCTCTGCGGCGCTTCCCCGGGCGGCTTCCAGCGCTTCCTTCACAGCGTCATTGTTTTCCGTGCTGATCTGTCCAATGCGGATCACGCGGTCTCCCAGGCGCAGTCCCGCTGCCTTTGCCGGGTTCACTGTGCTCCCGCCGGGGCTGTCAATATCAGAAAAGCCAACAATCAGTGCCCCCTCGGAGAACATTTTGACCCCGAACGGCGTACCGCAGACCGTGACCTGCGTGCGCTCCGTGACCACCGTGCGGATATTCTTGATGGGAAGCCATCCGCCCAGTGACAGAGTGGTCTGGTAACTGCCCACGACCTGGGTACTGGCCGCATTCTGGCTGCCGTGAAGCCCCATAGGTTCCACCCAGCCAAAGCGGGGCAAAAGCAAGGCCTGCCCGGGTTCCAGATAAACACAATCCGGCAGGCGGCTGTACAGCCAACCCAGCAGCAGAAACGGCAGCAGGAGAAGATACACTGCTGTCAGTCTCAGCAATCGGTATGCTCTGTTGCGTCGTTTCACGGCCCTGCCTCCCCGGTGATAATTTGTTCTAGTATGCACCGGGACACGATCGAATATGAAACGAGGAAATTTCTATCAAAATCGCTTGACTTTCCCGGGGTAATGTGGTAGTATATTCAAGCAGTCCGCAACAACGGTTTCAAGCCTCAGAAATCCAGGATTGCAACAATTTTATAGTTGTGCGAGGGTGGCGGAACTGGCAGACGCGCACGTTTGAGGTGCGTGTGGTTTATCCTTGGGGGTTCGAGTCCCCTCCCTCGCACCAAACCATGAAAATCCGAACCTTTTCTCGATAGGAGAAGGGCTCGGATTTTTTGTTTTCTTCGGAAACGAGAACAATGGCTCTTCCCTTACGGCTGTGTGTCCAAAACCTTATCAGAAGAAAGACCGTATCACGAAGGTCACAACAGTAAGAGTGCCGTAAGGCAGAAGGGACGCAAGATTATGAAGTACGATGCAAGAGCCTGTCAGTTTAACATGGGCACCGGCTGTGTGGAGCTGCTGCTCCGGGATGGGCGCAAAATTTCCATCAACTGCACCGGTGTCGAGGATGCACTGGATGTTACCATGGCGCAGAGGTCTGAACTGGACTACCTCATCTACAATGACCCGCTGGCGTATGCAGAGCTAATTTTGAACGGTGAGCCAGAGGAGTATCTGAGAAATGCGGCTGGAAGTCACGGATTAGAGGACTGAACGCAAAAACAGGGTGCGCCCTGCCGGACGCACCCTGCAAAAATCCACACACGATAAGTAAGGCAGGGAGTTCCCCGACGGGAACTTCCTGTTTTTCTTTGGTTGCGATATGAGCCTGTTCCGCCTGCCATGCAGCAAATTCCCGTTGACCTTCCTCGCTGTTCCAGCAGGCAAGGATCGCCGGATAGAATGCCCGTGCCAGTCGTTCGATGGCTTCATCGGAGTAAGGGGAAATATTTGTGGACTTTTTCTTTTTGTTCAAACGCACACTCCTTTGGATTTCTGTTGACAGCATACAATGTGCCTGTTGTTATGCTGTCTGCTCATCCTCTGCGAGCGCAGATTCCAGCGAAGCAAGGTACTCCTTGTGCTTGTGGATGATTTCGAGAATGACTTCTCGCTGTGCTGTGTCTGGCATAGTTCTCAGAAGATAGTCAAACTCTGTGCGGAAACGTGTTGTAACGTGTTCCAGTGCGACATAATCATGCCGCACTTCTTCCGGGTAAGCATCGCTGTCGTAAACCGATTCGATTTTCTGAAACGGCAATACAGGTGCCTTTCCCGGTTCCCGGATGATGCCATCGGCATCCGGTTTCGGTTCAACTTTCAGTTCCGGGTGCAGGATTTCCTGCAAGGTCTGTGCGCGGGCATCATAGTTGGCTCGTGCAAGGCGGTGCATATCAGCCTTGCTGACTTTTACCTGTTTGTTCAGAATCTTCTCCCGCATACCGGGAATCAGGGATTCAGCAATTTCAACACCTTTCATGTACTTCGATGCGCGAAGTACAGTTGCCTTGCTTACACCATTTTCCTCTGCGATTCGTTCGCAGGTTTTCATGGCTTCACCGGAGTTATCAGTTTGAGAACTCCGGTGAAATCGGCCATTTTCATCATGCGATTCTTTGCGGGCTTCGCCATGAGAGGATTTTTCCGCTTCATATTGCTTCCCGATGAGGAACAGCTTCTGCTCCGGGGTGAGGTTGCGCCGCCCCAACTGATTCTTGCAGATCCATGCGAGGACTTCTTCTCTGCTTTCAAATCGGAGCGGCATGGTGGAAAAGCAAATCTCCGGGTGCTTCTGGAGAATTGCATAACGATTGTGGCCGTCAACGAGGGTGTTGTTCCAGACGATCAAAGGAGAGAGCAGCTTGCCTTCCTTGAGGATGTTTTCTTCAAGCTGCTTGTACTCATCGTCCGTCAGCGGCGGGATCTGATTCTGGAACTCCGGGTCGATTTTCAGATTGATCATACGCACAACTCCTTATCTCTCGTGATGTTGCGTCCGTTCGTCCTCCCGGAAGAACAGGGCAACATTCTGTTTTGCATCTTTCAGCTTGAGCAGTTCGATCTTGGCTTCCTTGTACTGCTCATAGAACTGGGCCTTTTCGGAAGCAAGAGCGCAGTATTCCGCTTCCAGCTTGTTCGGACTTGGCAGTTTAGTGATGTTGTTTGCCTTGAGATAGGCTGCTGCTGTCCGGTATGCTGTCAGCTCTGCACGATGCTGTTCTTCAAAGGTTGCGGGGGATTTGGCAGCGTTCCGTTTCTGCGCGAGCGGTCGGTACTGCTTGTAGGAAGCAGCATAACGGCGCAGTGTTTGGTTGTTTGCCATGCGGGTTTCGAGGTCTTTCACTACGGCCAGCGATTCATGGAACTTGGTGTCAAGCTCTGCAATTCTCTGGTCGAGTGCGTCCTCGTTGAGCAGACCTTTCTCCTGCAAAAGAATCAAGGTCTGCGCCATGGCTTTGAGGTTGTGCTTCTTCGCCCAACGCTCATAGCCGATGCCCTTGCCCTGCTTCAGTTTTGCCTGAATGTCCACCAGCTTCTTGATTCGGTCGGGTTTTTCCTCAAGATTGCTGTGGAGGATAATGGGCTGGCTCTTGGCATTTTCTTTCAAGGTGGCAAGCACGAGTTCTTTCTCAAACTTGTCACCGAGGCTGTGCGCCCGGATAAACTTCTTTCTTCCGGCTGGCAGGTAGCTGAGCCGCCCACGGCTTTTCTTGACCGTGATGCCGTACTGCTGCAAGAGCCTGTCCGAGAAATCTTCAAAGCTCGCTGCATTGTCCAGCACATCCGAGATCTGTTTCCGCAAAGTCTCCTTTGCGGTTTCAAACTCCGTTTGTGTAGGCTGCTGTCCGGCGGCAAGCAGGGCAGCGTTTTCACGGTCGAGTTTCATTTGACTGCGCCGTTTCATCCAGTATTCACGCTCGCTCACACGCTTTTTCGAGCTGAGCAGGTCGATCTGGTACAGCTTGGCATCCTGACACATTTCCATGACTGCGACACGCAGGTGCCGCATGGTCTGGGCTGTGCTGGAATGCTTCATGCCCTCACGCCAGTCACGGGGCTTTTGCATATAGGGCTTGCGCTCCACTTCTCGTGTCCGGACGCTGCCGATCACGATGTGGACATGGATATTTCCCGAATGGTTGTGTCCGTCCGGGTGGGTGCAGACGATAGCAGGATGACCGGGAAAGTTCTCTTTGCAGAAGTTCAGGCCGAGGGCCTGTGCCTTTTCCATCGTCAGCCCATTTTCGGCTGCATCCCGCGGGTCGAAGCTGATGATATACTGGTGACTCTTGATGTCATCCGGGTGGTTGTTCTTGTCGTACTTCCGGTTTGCCAGCAGGCAGGCCATTGCAAACGAGGCTTCGCCGCATTCAAGGGTGTCCAGAATGTAC
The DNA here is from genome assembly GCF_017377595.1 of Faecalibacterium sp. Marseille-Q0746. NCBI lineage: Bacteria > Bacillati > Bacillota > Clostridia > Eubacteriales > Oscillospiraceae > Faecalibacterium > Faecalibacterium sp. Marseille-Q0746. Next base: position 162,968 of record NZ_JAFREI010000001.1, read on the forward strand.
GATTCCCGCAGCTTGGGTCTGCTCTGTTCATCCAGAATTTTCTTGCCGGAAAATTCATCGTGCTGGTAAACCAGATAGGTCTCAGCGGCAGAGTAGTCCGAATTTTTAGAGGCGATATGCTTCAGCGTTGCCATACAGTTTACCCAGAACTTTCTCGGCGTTGAGCCGGAAGGCAGTCAGGTCTGCAAGTTCGTCCAGAAGTTTCGCCCGGAGCTGTTCGGTGTCTGCTCCGCCGGAGTTGAAGTGTCGTGCGAGTTGGTTCAGGTTGCCGCCCACCCTGCTGCACTGGGCAAGCAGAGTGGAAACGGCAGTCAGGGTTTCTTCTCCGCCGCCGGCAACGACAACGGTGCGCTCGATCTTCGCATTGTGCAGCGCACGGCGGATGAGGGTGGACAGGGAGAGATGAAGGAGTTTTGCTGTGCATTGGAGTTCCATCTTTTCAGTTTCCGTCACACGGAACTTGATGATGTGCGTTTTGTTGTTCGGCGTGTCGTGGCGGTGGGTCGTGCTGGGTTTCGTTTTGACATTCGTTTTGTTCATTGAACCTCCTGTCGTTTCGCTAGCTCCTCGGTGGAGCTATGTAAGCACGACACGCCGTTCTTTCGCACCGCAAGGTGCGAATATGAGCAGGGTTTGGGGCAGGCACGCCCCAACAAGATCACTTGGAAAACTCGCAAGAGTTTGAGAAGTGAAGTCCCAGTGGAGCACAACATTTTCAAGAATTGAAAATTTGTGGCCACGGGACGGTTCTTGCTCTCCACTGCTGCGCTCAAAACGTATTTCCGAAAGTTGTTTCCGAATTGTTAAGACGCAAAAATAAGTAGAGAGTTCCACTGCTCGTGTATGTTGATCGCCGTTTGCCCCGAACGAAGTTCCTGCCCCTGTTTTGCAGCGGCGTTGACTGGAGAGCCGGTATCACGTTCGGTCGGCTCATGAAATTTTCAAGGTGCAATCTTCCCCGGAAAAGAAAAATACCGCCCACGCAGTACAGGCGAAGGATTTTGTCGGGTGAAACAGACGGCAAAATGATCGGGTGTGTTGCGGGGCGGTAAATCTTCGCAGGAAATAAAACCGCACAGAATCGTTTCTTTACAGAAATCTCTGTGGATTTGTTGGGAATGATAACATAAGTACGAATGCGTGTCAACACTTCAGGATAATGAATACATCAGATGAACGAAACACACAAAGTACAAGCGAAAGCAAGGCTGCGTTTTAGAAGAATGTTTTAATTTTCGCAGTTCAGGCGGACTTGGACGGTAAACACACCGTCCTTCTTCTTTGTGTAGAAGTCGCCATGGTTCTCTTGAACGATACGATTTATGTTCTTTAGTCCGTAACCGTGATACTCTCCGATGCGGATGCTGCGAACGGTATCGCTGTATGGATTCTCAAGCCGGTAAAAGAGACTGCGATACTGCTTGCGCAGCTGTAGATGAATGATTCTCTGTTCCGCTGGCAGGTCGCAACAGGCTTCGATGGCATTGTCAAATGTGTTTCCGATAATGATGCTCAAAAACAACGATGAGATCGTCAGGACTTCAGGAATCATCACATCCAGTTTGACGTTGATGTTATTCCTTTCCGCAATTCGTAAGTAATAATTCAAAAGAGCATCAACAACAGGATTTCCGACCGCAGAAATATTTGTGGAACGCTCGAAAACATCCGTGGCAGCCTGCGCAATCTTGTGAAGTTCTTCGGTATCACCGTGTTCTGCAACTGCCTGCATCGCCAGGATGTATTTCTTCACATCATGCCGCAGAGAACGGACTTCTTCCTGGCGTTCTTTGAGCTGCTGGTAGTATTCCATTTGAAGATTGTACTGCTGTTCGTTGAACTTAACTTTGAATTTTTCCAGTTCATTTTCCCGGAGAGCTTCCACATAGAACACGATCAGGATGTTTATAAGGAGAAGCACCGCCATAAGACCGACCATATAATCCGGGAAATACTCATCCGCAGCATGATACTGTGCCACATAACAGACAGCAATACTTGCGATTTGAATCGCAATGATCGGCAGCAGCCATAGGATGCGCAGAGCATTTCCTTTTCGGCTGAAAAAATGTGAGATCAGGACTACGAGTGGAATTTGAATCAGGTTTGAAAAAACAACATAGACCAACCGTGCTGCCCCAGCCTGCATCAGAATGTCGGTATCCGGGATACGCAGCCCAATCAGAAGCATTGCAAGCACTTCCACCAAAGCAATCAGTGTGAAGAAAGCTCCGCTTGCAAAAACCGCCTGCCACGGTCGAACCTCATAGAACAGCAATGCAAGAAAAAATCCGCCAACTAAAAGATAGATCGTGCGCTGCGTCACCCAATCCGGGAATAAACTCAAAGCACACTGCCCAGCAATCAAGAGTGCAACATAGGCATAGAACCACCTTGAGACGGGCTCCTTTTTGGGAAACAGCCGACCAATAAAAAGCAGCAACAGGGCAATGTTGGCAAAGCTCCCTGCAAACTCAACGAAATAATAAAGCATCATCTTCCCAAATAAGCGTTGAAGTTCTGATTGAACTCCTGACGCTTCCTCCTGCTGATCGGCAGCTGATGTCCGCTGGAAAGAAAAACAGCGGTTCCCGTAGCGTAAACAATGTGTTCCATGTTGACGAGATAACTTTTGTGTGGTGACACAAAGCACCGTTTGGGAAGCTGCTCCAAGGCTTCAGGAATGCTCATTCGCAATGTAAGGTCTTGCTCCTTGCAGTGAATCAGAACTTTATGTCCGTGGCTTTCCAGAAAGTAAATGTCCGATGTTTCCAAGGACATGGTAACACCATCGTATTCGATCGTGAAATGTTTGGAGTTCAGTTCCTGAAGGACGGCATCCATTGCCGCAGCGAACAGCGTCTGATCCAAAGGTTTGACAAGGTAGCGGAATGCAATGCCATATCCCTGCACAGCGTACTCATGCCGCTTCGTGACAAATACCACCAAAGGATGCTTCTCCATCTGAATCAAAGACTGCGCCAGCTGAAAACCGTTGGATGGCATCTCGATATCGAGAAGAAGCAGATCAAAGGATTTCTTCTGCATTTGCAATTCGCTCAGAAGTTCGTTTCCATCCATGTAAGTTTCAATGTCAAAGCAGCCTTGCACATCGTACTGCTGGACGCTTTGAACAATGCCATCAAGGTCTGATTTCTCATCATCGCAGACTGCAACGTGGTACTTCAGCATTTCGACAACCTCCACAAAATAATGTCCTGCTACTATTATAGACTGTGCAAAGGCTCCTTACAAGTAGCCTGACCTACCACTTTTGTCACCAGAACGACCAGTTTTGCCAAACCTCTTGATTTTGCTGAAATTTATGATACAGTGAAGCAAAAATCAGAAGATAAGGTGGCGCAACTGCAATGTGGGAACGCACGCTGTCTCAAAAATCAGTCCGTCTTTTCTGCGAGCAAAAAGTGATAGATGAAGCAAAGGCGGATGCGTATGTCTATGGGTACGAGTTGCTCATATCATCTGTTGTGAGCGTTCTGCTTGTTGTTTTAATCGCTGTTGTGTGTGGTGATGTGCGGTACGCACTTTCATTTTTGATTGGGTTTATCCCACAGCGAATCTACATTGGCGGATACCATGCAACATCGCACACCAGATGCTATTTGGCATTCTCCGGACTGGCACTTATCTGCATTTTGCTAAGTAAGGCAATCGCAGCAAATCACCTTTTCCGTATCCTGACAACAGTAGCTCTTTTGGGCATCTCTATCTTTCTCTCACCTATCGAAGCAAAGAATAAGCCTTTAAGTGAAAAGAAGCGGTCAAGTTACAAGATGGTCGCATCTGTTCTTTCGTCAATAGATTTCCTGCTTGCCATTTTTAATGTGCTTCCGTATACACGTCATGTAGTTTGCTACTATCTCTCCAAATGGGTATTGATTGTATTCTCAACAATTCCTTTGGTTCAACAAAAATTTAATGCCAACTTTTGTAGATAGGGAGGTGATAACATGAAAAAAAACAAATGGGTGCTGCTTCTTATCGCTTTTGTTGCATTTTTGGTATTGGTTTATTTTATTGGTGCTTGCCTTAATGCAACGGCAGAGGCATTGACAATTATTTCGCTCTGCATCGGCATACTGGTCATTTATTTAGTCGTAAAAGCAATCAAATCAAAATAAGGAAAGGAAAATGTGATCATGAGTAATAGCTACTATACCCATTGCTATCATGATATTTTGTATTCGTATGATTCCGGTGGACACCTTATGGATACTACAAAATCGTACCATCAAGCTGTGGGAGGCTAAGAATGAAAAAAGGCAAAAGCAACTTTTTTCTTATTGCTCCTTTTGCCCTTTGGGGCTGCATTTCAGTATGGACTAGTAATCTTGTCCGATTGACAGATAAAAGCGCAGTACCTTATGCTTGGGCTTCTTTGTTTTTCTCATATGGAATCGTAGCAGTGCATTATATCCAAGTGGCAGTATCCTCCAAAGGCTGTAACAATGCCGAAAACGAAAAAATTGCATGGGTTCAGCTTGGGCTTTCAACTTTGTTCTTGATAGTAGCTGTTGTTCTAGCTATTCAATGAAGGAAAGCAAAGTAATCACCCAAAGCAGTGTAAGGTCACAATATTTTCTATTCCAACAGTATTCTAGTAGTTTCAGCATTTGTATGGTTCACATTTATTTGCCGAGGAGTATACACCTGAAGGGGAAAATTTAATGAAGGTGATTCCAATGGAGCTTTAGTGTATTGAGTGAAGAAAAAAAATAAATTAGGAGGCAGTATACCATGACTAACAAAATCAAACGGCTGATTTCCATTCTATTGGTCACGGTTTTATTTCTCCTGACCATTCAGCCAGCATTTGCAACTGGAAATAAGAGAAAGATCGATGATTATTCGATAGAAGAACTTCTCAATCTTTCTGTGCAAGAACAAGAGAATCTCGGATTTTATGTTTTGGCCGAGGTTCCAATGCGCGTTCCTGTTTCTAATACAGACGGCTCAAGAGTTGTATCGTATATTGATGGAACATGGAGAGTTCTTTATACAAAGGCCAATGGATTGGGCTTTTATATGAGTGGAACTACCGTCGGTATTGGCCCGGATTTAATAAAAAATGTTTCAGGAACGGATTACTACACGAGCTATTCCGATAACATCGAACGAAGCTGCCCATTTTCAACGACAGCACTAGTTCCAGAACAAAGTATATATAATACAACCTATACATATGACTTCTATGATGTTGGAACTTATCTTGATTGCAGCGTTGGGTGTTATTTTGGAGTGGTTGGCTCAAGCAAACCAATCTATTGGAGTGCAACTACACAAGTCACTATCCCGAAATTATGATTCTGACCAGCTATGGATGAAATTGTTTTTGAACCCAGTGATGTCAATATGTTAGCAGCTTTAGGCATCGTCGAAAGTGTAAAGTTGTTTCCGTTTATGTTATCAATGGGAGAACTTCAATATGCTTGCGATTCAGAATATCGTTGCAAACAATTCGTGAATTGCCTTTCAGAATATTATCCTGACAGCCAAATTGAAGCTAGACAACTGTGGTCGAAATATCATGGTACAGCGAATGCGGTTCAATGTGATATGATAAATCATAAGCCACTGCGTGTTTGGGTCAGGAGTTCTGCCGATTGTTGGTGCGGCATTTATTATATTTGTTACTATGCAGCAAAGTATGGTACAAATAGAATTTTGCTTGCATCCAGAGAAGGTCTGAAAGAATTTATGGAAGGGAAAACCGATAAGATCTCACAAAAGTATTTGACGGAAGAAACTATTACTGAGTATGCCAAAAGATGGGGAAAGCTATTAAACGAAAACACCTCCATGCGTATTTGGCATGCGAACGATGTTAAAAGCGTTAACATAGATTATTTCGACCAGAGAATTATTAGTTTAGTATCGAGAATTCCTATTTCGGTTGGTGAACTTACCGCAGACGTATTAAAAGCGATTTCTGCTCCGGTAAGTGACTGGTATGTCATGAAACGCATAGAAGCACTTTTGAAAAAGGGTGTTCTTCAAGTCGTTATTCCAAACAAAATCTTTTATAATACCATCGTCCAGCTAAACGAAGAATAAAGGAATCCGAGCAAGTCGGCCCAACAGTCACCTCATTTCAACGAGAGGGGTGGCTGTTGGGTCAATTGTTCAAAAAGAAAAACTGAAGATAATAAAAAGTCTTGATTTCTCCATCAAAACATGGTATATACATTATACGAAACAGTGCTTTGAAAGAACGCTCCACCGTTCAATGACGTGTAAAGAGAGGTGCTTGCCATGACTGCCGTGATCTACGCCCGCTATTCCAGCGACAACCAGCGTGAAGAATCCATTGAAGGTCAAATTCGTGAATGCACGGCATATGCCGAGAAAAACGGCATTACCATCGTCAAGCACTACATCGACCGTGCCATCTCTGCCAAGACAGATAATCGCCCTCAATTCCAACAGATGATAAAGGACAGCGACAAGAAGCTGTTTGATATTGTTCTGGTCTGGAAACTTGACCGCTTTGCCCGGAATCGCTACGACAGTGCCCGGTATAAGACCCAGCTGAAGAAGAACGGTGTCAAGCTCATGTCGGCTACGGAGATCATCTCCGAGGGGCCAGAGGGTATCATTCTGGAATCGGTTCTGGAGGGCTATGCAGAATACTACTCTGCCGACCTTGCCGAAAAGGTTGTCCGTGGACAGACAGAGAACATCCTGAAAGGCCGCTGCAACGGTGGTCGTGGAACGTTTGGATATACGCTGGATTCCGAGCGGAAATTTCACATCGACCCGCTTGCCTCCCCTTTCGTGCTGGAATCGTTCACGAAGTATCGGGATGGCCTCACGATGAAAGAGATTCGGGACTGGCTGAATGAAAACGGCATCAAGAACCCGGTCGGAGGCGAATTTACTTACAACAGCGTGGAGCACATGCTCAAAAACCGGCGTTATATCGGAGAACTGAAATTCCGGGATGTGGTCGTGCCGGATGCGATTCCGCCCATCGTGCCGCTGGAACTGTTCGATGATGTGCAGGAAAAGATTGCCAAAAACAAGAAAGCCCCTGCCCGAAGAAAGGCAGAGGACGATTACCTGCTGACAACCAAGCTGCACTGTGGTTGCTGCGGTGCGCTGATGTTTGGCGAAAGCGGCACAAGCCGGACGGGAGAAGTCCACCGCTACTATAAATGTGCCACGGCCAAAAAGAAGAAGGGCTGCAAGAAGAAAACTGTCCGCAAACAGTGGCTGGAAGATCTGGTGGTGAACCAGACCATGCAGCTTGTCCGGGACGATGCCGCCATGGAATCCATTATCGCCAAGGTCATGGAGCTGCAAGACCGAGAGAACACCAACCTTCCTCTCTATGAGAAACAGCTCCGGGATGCAGAATCGGGTATCCAGAATATGCTCAACGCAATTCAAGCCGGAATCCTCACCAGTTCCACCAAGGAACGGTTGGAACAGCTCGAAGAAACCAAGCGTGAGCTTGAAGCCCGCATTGCGGAAGAAAAGCTGGCAAAGCCAAAAATCAAAGAGGAATTTATCCGTTTCTGGCTGATGCGCTTCCGTAAACTGGACATGAGCCTGAAAGACCAGAGGCAGGCGTTGGTGGATACGTTCATCAATTCGATTTACCTGTACGATGATAAGGTTTTGATAACCTTCAACTATAAAGAAGGGACACAGACCGTGACTTTTGGAGAAGCGACGGAAGTTGCATCCGAGGGAAATGGTTCGGATTTGGATTGCATTCCTGCATAAAAGAAAGTCCACGGTCTAGCGATAGATCGTGGGCTTTTCTTATGCTTTCCAACCAAAGCCGCAAACAAAACGGCAGGCCCGGATTCTATCCAAGGGCCTGCCGTTTTGTGTATGCAGGAGAAGGGACTTGAACCCTCACTCACTGGGAACTGGTGCCTAAAACCAGCGCGTCTGCCATTCCGCCACTCCTGCACGGAGAACTTATTTAGTTTATCAATTTTTGCGGGAAATGTCAATTCCTCTGCCTGCTTTTGTATTCTACAAATTTTCAGCGGGTCATATCCTATAAGAGATACTGCAGATCCAATGTGATCTGTCAAGGAGGTTTGGGAGATGGTTTCATGGCTGAGAGCAAACGGGAAGATCTTATTTCGCGGGGCAGCTCTGCTTCTGGCGGGCGCAGCGGCAGGCTTTGGGCTGGGGCTGTTCTTTGCTGTGCCGGCGGGGCCCGGCTGCCAGGAAAGCGACCTGACCCCGGTACCGGATACCGGCTTTGTCTCCCCTGCTCCGGAGGCGGCCCCTGCAAGCTCATTGCCGCAGGAGGAGCCGGTGCCGGAGAAATGGGTCTGCCTGACCTTCGATGACGGCCCCAGCAAAACGACCCCGGCGGTTCTGGATGCGCTGAACGCCGCCGGGGTCAAGGCCACCTTTTTTGTGGTGGCCACGGGCTACAATGAAAAGTACCTGCCGCTCATTGCGGATGCAGCGGCAGCAGGCCACCAGATCGCGCTGCATTCCGCATCCCATGAATACAGCGACATCTACCAGAGTGCAGATGCTTACTGGCAGGATATCGAGCTGTTGAAAGAGCGCATCTCGCCCTATGTCAACACAGCTTCTCTGCATTACCTGCGCTTTCCGGGCGGCAGCACCAACACGGTCAGCCGCCGCTACGGCGGGCGCGGAGTGATGGCCGAGCTGAAACAGCAGTGTGCCGAGAAGGGATATGCCTATGTAGACTGGAATGTCTGCGCTGAGGATGCCGTGGGCGGAAAGCCCAGTGCCGGGACCATCTACCGGAATGTAGTGCGCGAGACCGGCGAGCAGACCCAGTGCATCGTTCTGATGCATGATTCTGCCACCACCCGCACCACCGCCGAGGCGCTGCCGGACATCATCCAGTGGTATCGGGATCAGGGGTTCACATTCTGCCGCGTAGAGCAAGTGCTCCCAGCACCATAGCGGCCACTGCCACAGGGAGCAGCCGCCGCAGCCAGCGCAGCAGGCGTTCCCGCCTGAGCGGCAGTCCCGTTTTGAGAGATTCCGGGAAGAGTGCTTCGCAGCAGATAGAATCGCAATAGCGGCCCTGCCCGCGCCATGCCTTATACCGGATACCGTGCCACTCAAACTCCGGGTACATTCCCCCTTTTGTGATGCAGACGGGGCTCCCTTGAGCTTTCCCATAGCGCAGCAGCACGGCTGCAAAATCCTCCGGGGTATTGATGGACTGTTCCGATACGATGAAAAAGCGTTTTTTCTGTTCGTTTTCTGCCACGGTACGGTAATCCCTGAGCCAGCCGGAGAAAAATCTGCCCGGCTCCTGCGGGTCCTGCATCCGTTTCAGGCAGTCGTCCACATCCAGCTGATCCACCTGAGGAGCCTGTTGGGTCAGCTCTGCGCAAAAGCGGATCGCACCCGCCAACTGTGCCGCCTGCTGCTCCAGTACCGCCTGCTGTGCCTGAAGTGCTTCGCTCAGCGGCTGTTCCCCGTTGAGGACCCTCTGTATTACGGGCAGCGGCACATCCAGCATCCGAAGCATCCGGATCAATTTCAGGGTCCGGATATCCCCGGCGGTGTAATCGCGGTAGGCATTGCCCTGCCTGCGCGCCGGTGTGAGAAGCCCTTCTTTTTCGTAGAAGCGGATGTTGGGGCTGGAAACTCCACTCTGTTCCGCAGCCTGTTTGATGTTCATTTGCTTCACCTCCGCCCTTACACTACACCATAAAGTCGGTTGAAGGTCAAGCATTTTTCAAAAAATAGCGCAAAAATGCCCCGGCGGGCGCAAAACCTGCCGGGGCATTCATTCTGGATCGCGCTTACTGTGCGTTGTTGAACAGGGAGAAGGCGCGGTAAGCCATGTACAGGTCGTTCTTATGGATGACCTCGAAGGGAGCGTGCATGGACAGCACAGGCACACCGATATCCAGCACGGGGATGCCGCGGTTTGCGACATACTTGGCGATGGTGCCGCCGCCGCCCAGATCCAGACGGCCCAGCTCACCGATCTGCCATGCAACGTTGCCGTTGTCCAGCATCCGGGTGATATCACTGACCAGCTCAGCGCAGGCATCGCTTGCGGAGCCCTTGCTGCCGCCGCCGGTGTACTTGAAGATGGCAACGCCGCGGCCTGCATAAGTGCCGTTCATAGGCTCGAATGCACTTGCCCAGGTGGGATCGTAGGCAGCGGTCACGTCAGCGGACAGGCAGACGCTGTGACGGAAGGCCAGGATATCATCCTGACCGGCGGTACGGCAGAGCTCCTGCATGAAGTGGAAGGCGTACATGCTCTGCATACCGGTCACGCCATCGGAGCCGATCTCTTCCTTATCGGTCAGGACGCAGACGGTAGTGTAAGCGGGGTTCTTGGTCTCGATCTCGGCCATCAGTGCAGGATAAGCGTCCACACGGTCATCGTGGCCATAGCCGCCCACCATGGAGCGGTCGAAACCAACGTCGCGGCTCTTGTAAGCCGGGGTGATCTCGATCTCAGCGCGCATGAACTCCTTCTCAGTGATGCCGTACTTCTCGTTGAGCAGGATCATGGTGTTCAGCTTGACAGCTTCCTTGACGTTCTCGTCATCAACAGCGTCGGAGCCGATGAGGATGTTCAGCTCCTCAGCCTTGATGCCGTCCTTCAGGGGACGGGCGTTCTGCTCGGCCCCCAGATGGGGCAGCAGGTCGGTGATGCAGAAGACGGGATCGTTCTCATCCTCGCCCACACGGACGGTGACGGTGGAGCCATCCTCACGGGTGAACACGCCGTGGATGGACAGAGGGATAGTGCCCCACTGATACTTGCGGATACCACCGTAGTAATGGGTTTTGAAGTAGCTCAGGTGGTCGGACTCATACAGCGGGGTGGGACGCAGGTCCAGACGAGGGCTGTCGGTGTGGGCAATGACCAGATGGAAGCCATCCTCAAAGCTCTTGGTACCGATGGTGGAAGCCACCACAGCCTTGTTGCACTGGACAAAGTAAATCTTGTCGCCGGGCTTGTAGGTCTTTTTCGGGTCGAACTGCTGGTAGCCTGCATCCTTGAGCATCTGCTCGCTCTCGGCGGCAACCTCACGCTCGGTCTTGCCTGCATCCAGGAACTTCTTGTAGCCCTCGGCAAAGTCGTGGGCCTTCTGCTTCACGTCAGCGTCCTTATCGGCGACGTAAGCAGGCTTATAGAGCAGCTTTTCAGCCAGCTGCTGGTTCGGAGTTTTTTCTGCCATAGAATTTCTCCTGCCTTTCTCTTTCGGTATTCCTAAATATTTCAAACCGGCGCAAGCCGGTTCAAGCGGGTTTGCAGCCTGCTCAGGCTCCGTACAGCTCGGTGTACTTGGCATAGCAGGCGGTGATCTTTTCCACATAGTGGTGCATCTGGTTATAGGGGAAACCCGACAGGGTCAACCCGTCCTCTGAATGTTCCTCCTTCTGAAGCAGGGCATCTACAGTGCCCCACCCGCTGTGGTAGGCTGCGGCGGCCGTGGAGATATCGCCGTTGTAACGCACCAGGCAGAGGTGGAGGTAATAGCATCCAAAGCGGATGCTCACATCCGGGTCGTACAGGTCGCCAAAGGAAACCTCCTCCCCCAGGCCCAGCTTACTGCGGAGCCAGAGGAAGGTCTCCTCCGTCATCTGCATCAGGCCACGCGCATCGACACTGGAAGTTGCGCCCGGGTCAAAGCCGCTCTCGGTGCGGATGAAGGAATAGACCAGCAGCGGGTCAAGGTCATACTCGGCAGCGTACTGCTCCACAAGGTCGTTGTATTTCCGCGGGTAGAGCCGCTGTTCCACCTGACGACGCACCGGCGGCAGCGCCAGCAGGACCACACAGAGCAGAAAGAGCAGCACCAGCGTTTTCAAAAACTTTTTCAAAGCGAAGTGTCCGCGCCCCCTTTCCGTGCACCCTCAGCCTGCAGCTGCTCACAGAGCGCCGCTGCCGCCGCTTCCAGAGAAGCAAGGTCAGCATCGTTGCGCAGGACAAGATCGGCCCTGGCAAGCAGGACCTCTTCCGGGGTCTGGGCGTTGAGCCGCCGTGCCGCCATCTCCGGGGCGATGCCGTCCCGGGCCGCAATGCGGGCCACACTGGTGGCAAAGGGCGCAGTGACCACGCAGAGGTGGTCGCACTCTTTTTCCGCATCAGTGCCCACGATCACGGCTCCGTCTATCACAAAAAGCGGTGCTCCGGCTTCCCGGGCGGCCTGCTTCAGTCTGCAGACCCGCCGGATGATCTCCGGAAGCACGAGGGAATCCAGAGCAGCCTTTCCTTCCGGCGCGGCAAAGGCGCGGTCTGCCAGCAGGCGGCGGTTCAGGCTGCCGTCGGTATACAGGATATCTGCCCCGAACCGCTGGGCCAGCACAGGCAGCAGCGGAGAACCGGGCAGCAGGATCTCGCGGGAGATCTGGTCGGCATCCACCAGCGGGACACCATGGGCGGCAAACACCGCCGTCACGGTCGATTTGCCGCAGCCGCTGCGGCCGGTGATCCCAAGCGTGATCATAGCTGGATCACCCGGAACGCTGCCGCACGGATCAGGCGGTTGTACACCGCCATGGACAGGCCGTCCTTTTTCGGGCAGCGGGCATAGACCACGCCGTCCCCCTGCTCATCCAGGGCGCGCAGACTGCGGAAAATATGCTTTGCTTGATCGGCACCGTCACCCTCTCTGCCATACTCCACGCAGGGCCAGCCGAGCTTTTCGGCCTCGCCGGTAAAACAGAGACAGCTGGGGTTCTGGTCGGCATGGGCATCCACATAGGCTTTGAACTGCTCAAAGGTGCCGTCCAGCAGGGTGACATCTGCCTTAGGGGCGTAATGCTTATACTTCATGCCGGGGCTGCGGACAACAGCACCCTCGGGCAGCTTCTCGAGGATGGCTTTGGAGACCTCGACCTCCTCACCCAGAGCGCGCTCCAGATCTTCCAGCGTGATATGGCCGGGGCGGAACAGGGTGGGCTTTTCGCCTACCACAGAGATCACGGTACTCTCCACACCCACATCGCACTCGCCGCCATCCAGGATCAGGGGCAGACGGCCATCCATATCGGTGAACACATCCTGTGCGTTGGTGGGGCTGGGCTTGCCGGAAAGGTTCGCGCTGGGGGCCGCAAAGGCACAGCCGCTCTGCGCAATGACAGCCCGTGCCACCGGGTGGCTGGGCATCCGGATGCCCACCGTGTCCAGACCGGCACAGCACTCCGCGGCCACCTCCGGGCCGCGGGGCATGATGATGGTCAGAGGGCCGGGGCAGAACGCGGCCATCAGCAGCTGGGCACGCTCGGGCACCTCGCTGACAAGGCCGGGCAGCATCTCCGGGCCGGTGACATGGACGATCAGGGGGTTGTCCTGCGGGCGGCCCTTGGCCACAAAGATCTTTGCGACTGCCGCGCCGTTGCGCGCATCGGCGGCAATGCCGTAGACCGTCTCGGTGGGCAGGGCCACCAGCTCCCCTCTGCGCAGCAGATCAGCCGCTTTGGCGATTGCTTCGCCCTCAGCAGGTAAAATTTCAGTTTTCATTTTCATGCGATTCATCGTTCTTTCTATCTGTAAAGTATAATTACTTTCCAATCATTAAATCAACGCAAGCACGTTATTCTTTTCATCGCAGTATCATTCGGCCTGTGCGTTGAGCTGACGCAGTTTTTCGGCCTGTTCATGGGTTGCCAGTGCATCAATGATCTCGTCCAGATTTCCGTCCATGATCTTATCCAGATTGTGGACCGTCAGGCCAATGCGATGGTCGGTGCAGCGATCCTGCGGGAAATTGTAAGTCCGGATCTTCTCGCTGCGGTCACCGGTTCCCACCTGCCCCGCGCGGTTGGCATTGATGGCATCCTGCTGTTCCTTTTGCTTCTGGGCCAGCAGGCGGCTGCGCAGGATCTCCAGCGCCTTATCCTTATTCTGGAACTGGCTGCGTTCGTTCTGGCACTCCACCACCATTCCGGTGGGGATGTGCGTGACCCGGATGGCGCTGGACGTTTTGTTGATGTGCTGGCCGCCCGCACCCGAGGAGCGGAAGGTATCGATGCGCAGATCCTTGGGGTCGATGACAAGATCCACCTCTTCGGCCTGCGGCATCACCGCCACGGTTGCCGTGGAGGTGTGGATGCGGCCCTGCGTTTCGGTCTCGGGCACACGCTGGACACGGTGCACTCCGCTCTCATACTTGAGCCGGTTATAGGCCCCTGCGCCGTTCACGGCAAGAATGGCTTCCTTGACACCGCCCAGCTCCGTCTCATTGAGGTTCAGAACCTCCAGCTCCCAGCCCCTGCTCTGAACGTACATGGTGTACATCCGCATCAGGCTGTGGGCAAACAGCGCGGCCTCTTCGCCGCCCGCACCGCCGCGCAGCTCCATGATGACGCTTTTGCCATCGTTGACATCCTTGGGCAGCAGCAAAATTTTGAGATTATTTTCCAGCTGCGCCACTTCCTGACTTTTTTCGCTGATCTCCTGCTGTACCATTTCCTTAAAGTCCGGATCAAGGGCCTCGCCCTCGAGCAGGGCTTTGGCCTGAGCAAGATGATCCTGCGCCGTGATCAGGGCCTGATAGGCCTGCACCACGGGCTCCGCCTCGTGATACTCCTGCATCAGGCGGCGGAACAGTGCGGAATCTGCCGCTGTTTCCGGCTGGTTCAGGCGGATGGAAAGTTCTTCAAACCGGTGGCTGACAGCCTCCATTTGGGAAAGCAGTCTTGACATACTGTGCAGTTCTCCTTACATGACCCAATGGTTACTCGGCAGCGCCGGACTTGAGCACTTTCTTGATGTTTTTTTCAATTTTCGCGCGGGGCAGCATGACCTCACGGCCGCAGCCCGTGCAGCGGATCTTGAAATCCATGCCGACCCGGAGCACCTCGAAGCTGGAAGCTCCGCACGGGTGTTTTTTGCGGGTCTGGATGGTATCTCCCACTGCGATATCCATGTTTCTTTCCCTCCTGCCGCCCCTTTGCGGGGCAGTACCCTGTGCAGCAGGTTTCCATGCCGCACATACAGATATAGTATAAACCAAACTCGTATAAAATGCAATTGTCCGCGCATAGAGTTTTAATGCCGACACCTGCTTTGTGTGCCGACGTGCAGCGGAAAACGCTAAAATAACACAGAAAGAGGAACAAACCATGATGCAGACATTTCGTACTGAAGGCAATTACCGTTCCGCAGACCGGCTCAGCCCCGCAGAACTGCGCGCCGCCATCGCCAGCCGCGAAATTTTACAGAGCACTGCCCTTGCCTTTGACACCCAGCGCCAGCTCCGGTTCGACCTGGGCGGGGTAAAGGCCGTGATGCCCTTTGGCCAGTGTGCCGATGGGGCTGAGAGCGGCACCGTGCGGGACATTGCGGTGCTGACGCGGGTGGGCCGCCCCACCTGCTTTGTGATCGAAGGGATGGAGACCGGGGAAAACGGCCAGCCCTGCTACCAGCTTTCCCGGGCTGAGGCACAGCGGATGTGCAAGGCAGAGTATCTGGACACCTTACAGCCCGGGGACATCCTGCCCTGCACTGTGACCCACATCGAGCCGTTTGGTGCCTTTTGTGACGTTGGGTGCGGCATCAGCGCCCTGCTGCCCATCGACTGCATGTCGGTCAGCCGCATCTCATCCCCTGCCGACCGGGTGAGTGTGGGCCAGCAGATCCTGTGCGCCATCAAAAGCCGGGATGCGCAGGGGCGGTTCGTGCTGAGCATCCGGGAGCTGCTGGGCACCTGGGAGGAGAACGCCGCCGGGTTCACCGTGGGCGAGACCGTGGTGGGCATTGTGCGGAGCGTGGAGGAATACGGCACCTTTGTGGAGATCGCCCCCAATCTGGCCGGCCTTGCCGAGACCTGCCCCGACCTGCACCCCGGGCAGGCAGTGAGCGTTTACATCAAAAACATCCTGCCCGATAAAATGAAGATCAAGCTGGTCATCGTCAACCACAGCCTGGGCCAGAGCCACCGGTTCGACCTGCGCTATTTCATCACCGAGGGGCATATCGACCACTGGCTGTATTCCACTCCCGAAAGCCGCAAGCGCATTGAGACAGATTTTGCGGTTGCGGCTTGCAATCCTGTCTGAAACCCTTTATACTATAAGAAAGTGATTCTTTACGGCCTGCCCCGAGGCAGTGCCGGGCAGCAATTTGAAATGACAGGGGGATGTGCAGAACGATGGCCGCCAACGATGCTTTTACCGCCGGTGTTCGTCCCGGCGGGCTGACCGACAGCACGGAGATCCGGTTGCTGTTGTGTTATCTGGTAAAGAATGCCGGGCCGATCACCCGGACGGAGATCGAGAATGCGCTGATGGAAGAACAGCTGGTCAACTATTTTGAGATCGGCTCCTGTCTGGATGATATCACCCGCCAGCAGCTGGTCACGCTGAAGGAAGATCGCTATTCCATCACCGAAAAAGGACGCAAGGTCGCGCAGGAGCTCGCCTATGACCTGCCCCGCAGTGTGCGGGAGCGCGCGGTGGCGGCGGTTCTGCGCAGCCAGACCTGGGCCCGCAAGGAAGCCGAGTACAGCGCCCGCATCACCGAAAAGCCGGACGGCCACTGCTCCATCCGCTGCACCATCAAGGCACTGGATCAGGAGTTGTTTTGTCTGGATATCGGCACGCCTGACCGGCTGAGTGCCGATCTGGTCAAGAAGCAGTTCATCCTCAAGGGCAACGAGATCTATCAGATGCTCATCACAAAACTGACAGAGTAACAAAGAAACGGGGCTGTTGCAAAAACAGTCCCGTTTCTTTTAGTTCCAGCACGCTGCTGTGATCAGTTCCAGCACACTGCCCGCAATGCAGCGGGCCTTATCCGAGATGAGGAAGCAGTTTTCCAGCTCCGCACGGCGGGGGTCCACATCAGCCACCTTGAACCCTTTGGTCACCGGGTAGCCATCCCGCAGCAGACCCCGCAGGATGCCAGAGATCTGTGTGATCACCGGCAAACGCTGGCTGTCTGGTGTTTCGATCTCGGCCACAGCCTCGCCCGCCTCCACAAAATCAGCGATAGAATGCAGGTTGCGGAAGATGCCCGCGGCCTGCGCATGGAGCACACGCTCAGCACCATAGCCGCCGATGATGCCCGGCACGCCGGAGTTTGGCGCGGCAGATCCTTCCCGGATGATGCGGCCCAGCTTGTGGCCGCGCTTGGTCTCCACCACCACGTCCACATCCTGCCCCGCCGTAAAACCGGGGCCAAGGGCAATGGTCAGCGGAGCCATTTCCCGGGTGGTGCCCAGATTTTTCTTTGCGATGATGGCATCCACCAGAACAGCAGGCCTTGCCTGCGGCAGGCAAGCACCCGTGGGGTCTATCAAAATCGGCACGGCGTTCTGTGCCCAGACGGCATCGGCATCCGCCAGCGTCTCCACCCGGATGCCCCGCATTCCTTCCACAGCGGTCTCGCCTTCGTAAACAGCCTCACAGAGAGACACCTGCCGACGGATGGCGGCAGGATGGGATGTTTCCAGCACCAGCACCCGCAGCCCTGCCGACCAAAGCCGATGCACAACACCGGTGGCAAGGTCTCCCCCGCCCCGAACAACGATCAGGTCATCACGCTTCATGGCTCATCCCTCCGGTTCCACACGCTGCAAAAAGACTTCCATGGAGCCGCCGCAGGCCGCAATGGCCGCGGCATCGCTGGCCCCCTCTGTGGTAAAGGCGGCCAGCCTGCATGGGGCAGCCCCTGGCTCCAGCAATTCCCGCGCCAGCTGCTGGGTGCGGTACTCCATGATGCCGCCGCCCACGCTGCCCACAGCAGAGCCATCGGGCAGGACCAACATCTTGGAGCCCTCCTCTCTTGGCGTAGAGCCATGGCGGCCTACGATGGTCGCCAGCACCGCCGGGACGGTCTGTTGTTCCAGCGCGGCCAGCAGCGCCGGGGAAAAGCCCTCGGTCTGCTGGCGGCTGTTTTTCACGGAGACGATCTCCGCAAGAATGGAAAGTGCGATCTCCTGTGCGGTTTTTGCGCCAATGGAAAGCCCAATGGGCGCGTGCAGGGCATCAATGCGCTCTTGCGGCAGCCCCAGCTCAGCCAGCTGTGTGTGCACCAGAGCCGCACGCTTCCGGCTGCCCATCATGCCCACATAGGCGGCGGGCTTTTGCAGAATAGAACGCAGGCAAGCAATATCACAGCTGTGGGCACGGGTCACGACCACAAAGTATGTCTCCTGCCCGCCGGGGATCTGCGCAAGACCCTCTGCAAAGGGCAGGCAGAGCACAGCATCGGCCCCGGCCTGACGCAGCTCCTCCGCAAACTCGGGGCGGTCCTCCAGCGCTGTGACCGGCAGGCCCAGCAGCTTTGCCAGCCGCACCACCGACGCGCCCACATGGCCGCCGCCGCAGACCACAAGCTGCGGGGCCGCGCCAAAGCGCTCCACAAAAAAGCGCTGTCCGGCTGATTTCAGAATTCCACTGGAGGTCACAGCGGCCAGGGCAGGCAGATGCTCCCCCCAGAACGCAGGCAGTTCCTCCGGCCAGACCGGTGCTGTGTTCCGCAGCAGGACACGTTCCCCCTGCGCCGGGCCTTCCAGCACCGTGGCCAGCAGAAAATTTCCCTCCCGGTCATGGAGTGCGTTGAAAAAAGAACGGTTTCCCATCCAATTCTCCTTTATTTGTTATTGTTCTACCACCGCTGCGGCATCATAGGCAGCGGGGTCGATGCGGCTCTGCCACAGCAGCCAGTCCTCGGGCGGCATCCGCCACGCAAGGCCGCACCCGGCAGAGAGTTCCCGGGGCAGCGGAATGAGCCGCCCGGGGATGTGTTCCGCTTCGCAGTGTTTTTCCCATGCCATCGCTTCCACTGTGGTGCGGAAGGATAACACGATATAGGGTCTCTTTGCTCGCATCGTTTATTCCTCCGCCAGACTGCGCACCGCACAGGCAGCGGCAAGCGTCTCCTCCCGGGTGTTGGTGTGGGAGAAGCTGAACCGCACCACGCCCTGCTCCACGGTGCCCAGCGCCCTGTGCATCAGCGGGGCACAGTGCGCACCGGCCCGCACACAGATGCCGTACTCTTCCCAGAGCACATCCGCCACCCGGGCGGAATCCTCGCCCGCCAGGTTCAGTGAGACGATGGGCGCACGCGGCGCAGTGAAGTCACCATAAAGCCGCACACCGGGAATTTCCCGGACAGTTTCGTAAAACAGGCGTGCAAGCGCATTTTCTTTTGTTTCCAACGCTTCCACGCCCTGCGTCAGGAGCCAGCGCACCCCGGCCCCCAGCCCGGCGATTCCCGGCACATTCAACGTTCCGGCTTCCAGAGCAGTGGGCATTTCGACGGGGTGGCGTTCATCAAAGCTGTGGACTCCGCTGCCGCCCACCACAAGGGGGGCAACCTGCAGCCCGGGCCGGACATACAGCCCGCCGGTGCCCTGCGGGCCCAGCAGCGCCTTGTGCCCGGTAAAGCAGAGCACATCGATCCCCAGTGCCTGCACATCCACCAACATGGCACCCGCTGTCTGGGCGGCATCCACGAGAAACAACAGGCCGTGCTTTTTTGCAAAAGCGGACACGAACGCCAGGTCCGTGCGGTTTCCGGTGACATTGGAAGCACCGGTCACAACCACTCCCTTGGTGTTTGGACGGAGCAGCTGCTCAAACTGCGCATAGCAGAGCACACCGTTTGCGTCCACATCCACAAAGCTCACCTCAACCCCCTGCCTTTGGAGGCGGTAGAGGGGCCGCAGGACGGAATTGTGCTCGCAGACCGTGGTGATGACATGATCCCCCGGGCCAAAGAGCCCGTTGATGGCCGTGTTCAGCGCCTGGGTCGCATTGGATGCAAAGGCGATGCAGGCCGGGCCTTCGGCGTGGAAGAGCTGGGCCAGCGCTTCCCGGGTCTCGTAGACGACACGGGAGGCGTGCAGGGTGGGCGCATGGGCCCCACGGCCCGGGTTGCCCGCTGTCTGCAGAGCATCCAGCATCGCCTGCCCCACCTCCGGAGGCTTGTGCAGAGTGGTTGCGGCGTTATCAAGGTAGATCACGGCTTGACCACGTTCCCGGCGTTCAGCATCTTTTCAGCGATGACATACATATTGGTCACGCCGCCCACGGCCAGCTTCTCCGTTATGCCGTAGTAGTTCAGGCAGGTGCCGCAGGTCAGGATCTCCACACCCTCAGCTTCCAGTGCCTTCAGGTCTTCCAGCATGGGCGAACCCTCACAGGTCAGGGATGCGCCGCCGTTATAGAAAAGGATCGTCTTGGGCAGCTTGTCCTGCTGGGTCAGGGAGAACACGAAGGCCTTGAGCAGGGTCTTGCCCAGCTCCTCGGCCCCCTCCCCCATCTTGTCGGACGCGATGACCACCACTGTATCGGTGCGGGCATCCGGGATGCAGGTTTCCGCTTCTGCCTGCTGTTTCACCTTGCCCGGCACAGCGGTTTCCGCAGCGGGCGTGTCCTTGATGGTAAAGCGAACACGGTATTCCTGTTCGGCCAGTTTTTCGGAGCTGGACAGATAGCCCTTCTGCTGGGCCATCTTGGTCAGGTTCTGGACAGCAATTTCATTGTCCACCAGCACTTCCACCTCGCCGGGGCCGTGCAGCTCTGCAATGGCCTTTTTGGCCTTGACCACGGGCAGCGGACAGGCATCTCCACGGGCATCGATCTTGATCATCGGTTGTTCCTCCATCATTCGTATGTTACTGTGATCTCCGGTGTCTGCTTTTCCCCAATGGTGCCCACGACATTTGCGGGCAGACCCGCCGCCTGCAGCTCTGCTTCCAGGGCAGCGGCATCCTGCGGGGCCACGGCAAACAGCAGGCCGCCGGAGGTCTGGGGATCAAACAGGATTTCTTCCATCGGGAAGGGTACTTTCTCAAACCGGACAAAGGGCCCGGTGTGGTTGCGGTTGCGCTGACCGGCGGCGGTGTACAGGCAGGCATCTGCGGCCTCCCACGCACCGGGCAGTACCGGCACCGCATGGGCATCGATGACGCAGGAGAGCTTCTCCCCCATCATCTCGTGCAGATGGCCCAGGAAGCTGAACCCGGTCACATCCGTGGCGGCGTGCACCTCGTACCTGCGTGCGATCTCTGCCGCCGTTTTGTTCAGGGTGGTCATGGAACGGACGGCGGCTTCCATCTGCTCCGGAGCGGCTTCGCCCACCCGGTTGGCGGTACAGATCAGACCCACGCCAAGCGCCTTGGTCAGAAGAAGCTTGTCGCCCGGGCGGCCGGTATCGTTGGCCGTCAGGCGGTGCGGGTCTACCAGACCGGTCACCGACAGGCCGTACTTCACGCCGGTATCGGCAATGGAGTGCCCACCCGCCAGCGTACCCCCGGCTTCGGCCACCTTTTCGGCACCGCCGCGCAGGATTTCCCCCAACACGTTCAGATCCATGCTCTCGGGGAAGCAGACAAGATTCAGTGCCGTTTTGACCTCACCGCCCATGGCGTAGACATCGCTCAGGGCATTGGCCGCGGCGATCTGCCCAAAGGTATAGGGGTCATCGACCATCGGCGGGAAGAAATCCACCGTCTGCACCAGAGCAACGTCCTCGGTGATGCGGTAGACGGCAGCATCGTCCCGGCTGTCGTAGCCAACCAGAAGGTCGGGGTCTTTTTCGCCCCGGGGCAGCTTTTCCAAAATGCGGCTCAGTACCCCGGCACCCAGCTTGGCGGTGCATCCGCCGCCGGTGCAGAATACAATGGGGCCTTGTTCTGCCATTTCATGCACGCTCCTTTTCATCAAAATAAGTCAACACGCCCTGCACCTCATATTTTTCGCGCAGGAGCGCGAGGGTCTGTTCGCCTGCGGCAATGCGGGCGGGGTCATCCGCCTGATTGAGCACCACAGAAAAACGGCGGTTCCCTACCAGTTTTCGTCCCCCCTTCTCGCTGGCCAGCAGCCTTGCCAGCAGCTCCGGGGTCAGAAGCGTTTCGGGGGCAGCGCCCAGCAGGGCGCAGGCCTGCTCCAGCCGGAAGCAGACCTCCCGCAGAGGTCTGCCCAGTGCGGACAACCCGGCCACGGCCAGCACGATATCACTTTCCGGCAGCAGCACCGGTTCATGGGCCGCCGGAACTTTGCAGGGCATCCGTTTTGCACCGTCCGCTTCCAGAAGAACCATATCCGCCTGTGCCATCCAGCAGGTCAACTGCTCCGGCGGCAGGGCGGTCAGCTTGCCCTGCTCTGCCGGGACACCGGCCACGGCATATCGCCCTGCCGCCCAGAGGGACGCAAGCGCGGCTTCATCCGCGGCATAATTCTCCCCGGGCTGCCGGATGTGGGTGGTGGTGCTCACCAGCACCCGCCAGCCTTTGGCGGCACAATGCCGGGCAAAGGCATAGAGCAGGGTGGTTTTTCCGCCGCCGCCCACCAGCGAGACCACATGGCCCTTTTCAGCCAGAAACGGAAATTGTTTTTCCGGAAGCATCAGCGGTTTTCTTCCACCGCCATGGCGACCTGCTCCGGGGTGATGGGCAGCTCATAGAAGCGGGTGCCGATGGCATTGTAGATGGCATCCGCGATGGCGGGCAGCGGGGTGTTGATGACCACCTCACCGATGGATTTTGCACCAAACGGGCCGTTGGGCTCGTAGCTGCTCTCAAACTCCACCCGGATGTGGCCGATGTCCACACGGGCGGGGATCTTATACTGCATAAAGGAGTTCTCCATCGGCCAACCCTTGGCATCGTAGGTGATGTTCTCGGTCAGGGCCATGCCGATGCCCTGCAGGATGCCGCCCTCAGCCTGCACACGGGTCAGGTTGGGGTTGATGGGGGTGCCGCAGTCCACGCAGGCGGCATAATCCACCACCTTGACTTCACCGGTCTCCTTGTCCAGCTCAATTTCAGCCGCGCCGACCATGTAGGGCGGGGGCGAAAGGGGCGAGGTGTGGGTCTCGGTGATCTCCAGCGGCACCATGTGGCCGAACTGGGAGGCGAATGCCACCTCAGAGAGAGAGACCCTCTTCTCCGGGTCTGCGTTCAGGGAAATGAACTTGCCGTCAAAATCCACGGCATCTTCGGTCGTCTGGAGCAGCTCCGCGCCCAGCTTGCAGATCTGGCCGCGCAGCCGGAGGGCGCACTTCTCCACTGCCTTGCCGGTGACATAGGTGGTAGAGGAAGCGTAGGAGCCGGAGTCATAGGGCGAGGTATCGGTATCCGCGCCAAAGACGGTGATATTGTCCAGGTCACAGTCCAGCACCTCGGCGGCGATCTGAGCCAGCGTGGTGTCACAGCCGGTACCCATATCGGCAGCGCCGATGATGAGGGAGTAGAATCCGTCATCGTTTACCTTGAGGGTGGCACTGCCCACATCCATGCCGGAAATGCCGGAGCCCTGCATGGCCATGCCCATGCCCACGGCGCGCACCTTGCCATTGCCAAGGTCGCGCACAGGGTACTTGTTGTCCCAGTCGATCATCTCGTGGACTTTTTTCAGGCAGCGATCCAGCGCGCAGCTGGTGTTCACAGCGCCGTAATAGGCGGGCATTACATCGTCCTCTTTGACGATGTTCATTTCACGGATCTTGAAGGGGTCCATGTGGAGCCTGGCAGCCAGCTCGTTGACAGCAGATTCCACCGCAAACAGGCCCTGGGTCGCACCATAGCCGCGGTACGCACCGGCAGACATGTGGTTGGTGTAGACCACGTCGCTGACAAAACGGAAGGCTTCGGCCTTGCCGTACAGCGGGATGGACTTGTGGCCGGAAAGGCCCACCGTTGTGGGGCCGTGCTCGCCGTAGGCACCGGTGTTGGACAGGGTGTAGAGGTCGATACCCTTCACAATGCCGTCCTTGGTGGCACCCAGACGGACGTGCATTTCCATCTCGTGGCGGGGCGAAGATGCGGTCTGGCTCTCTTCGCGGGTGAAGATCAGCTTGCAGGGCTTCTTGGTCTTCCAGGTAACAAAGGCCGGATAGATGGCCGAGACCGCTGTCTGCTTGGCACCAAAGCCGCCGCCGATGCGGGGCTTGATGACGCGGATCATGGATTTGGGGATGTGCAGGGCGTTTGCCACATTGCGGCGGGTATGGAACACGATCTGGGTCGAGCTGAGGATGTTCAGCCGCCCGTACAGATCCATCCAGCAGCAGGTGCGGAAGGTCTCCATCATGGCCTGCTGGCAGGCCTTGGTGTGGTAAACACGGTCGATGACAACATCGCACTTTGCCAGCACGGCATCGATGTCGCCGTCGCCGCACGCATCGTGGGCACAGAGGTTGCGCTTGTTATCGGCACCCACAGGACTCAGGCTCTCCCAGTTGTCCTCCGGGTGGACAAGGATGGGGTTGTCCTTCGCAGTGTGGAAATCCAGCACCGGCTCCAGCACCTGATACTCCACCTTGATGAGCTTCATGGCTTTCTCGACACACTTCTCATCCTTGCCCACAACAATGGCCACCACGTCCCCCACAAAGCGGACGTGGCGGTCAATGACCAGGCGGTCGTAGGGGCTGGCTTCGGGGTAGGTCTGGCCGGCCTGCGTGTAGCGGCGGGCGTTCTGATCCACATCCTCCCAGGTGAAGATGGCCTCGATGCCGGGCACCTTTTTGGCCACGGACGTGTCGATGCGCTCCACCATGGCGTTGGCATGGGGCGAACGGTACAGCTTGACGATCAGGCAGTCTGCCGGGGCCAGATCATCCATGTAAACGGGCTTGCCGGTCACAAGCTGCATGGCATCTTTTTTGCGGAATGCTTTGTTGACGTTTTTCATTCGGCACCCTCCTGTTTTGCTTTCTTCCAGGCGAGGAAATTCTGGATGCCCCGCAGCTGACCCTCGTAGCCGGAGCAGCGGCAGAGGTTGCCCGCGAGATATTCCTTGATCTCCTCCTCAGTGGGGTATTCCTTTTCCCGGAAGAGGGCGAGAGCGTTCATAATAAAGCCCGGGTTGCAGAAGCCGCACTGCTCCGCACCCTGATCGGCGATAAAAGCACCGAACTCAGCAGCCTCCTCCTGCAGGCCCTCCAGCGTGGTCACCCTGTGGCCGTCGGCACGGGCTGCCAGCACAGAGCAGGACAGCACCGGCACATCGTCCAGAAAGACGGTGCACAGGCCGCAGTTGGAGGTCTCACAGCCGCGCTTGACACTGTAACAGCCGTGTGCGCGGACAAAATCGATGAGCAGGGTGTCCGGTGCGGCCTCTGCCGTGACTTTGGTTCCGTTCAGAATAATATTCACCTGCATCTTGTCTCACCTGTTCCCTTTCAATTTCAGCACAGCGCGCTTGACCAGCACCCCGGCCAGATGATTGCGGTATTCCGCACTGCCGCGCATGTTGCTCTCCGTCCGGATGTTTGCCCGCACCTCAGCGGCAAAGCGGGCGGCGGTCAGCTCCGGCGTTTCGGCGGCATTGGGCTGCAGGGTATACAGCACTGCCTTGCCGGGCCGGGCACCAATGGCGACCCGGAAGCCCCCGGCCGTTTTCGCGGCGGCACAGGTCAGCACCGGAAAATCCGTCTGGCTGTTGCGCACCGACTGATAGCAGAATGCTGCCTGCTCCTTCGGCACGATGACCCGCACCAGGATATCCCTGTCGTACGGGCGCTGGGCATACTCCGAAAGCGGCACGATGCCGCCCTTGTAGAGCTCCACCGAAGCGTTCAGGGCCAGGAACATGGTCAGAACATCGGAAAAGCCAAAACGGCTGTAAATGCTGCCGCCCACGGTGGCGAGGTTGCGCAGCTGCACACCCACAATGTGGCGCACAGATTCCCGCACAGCGCCGTCCGTGTAGGCATTGAGCCCCTCGTGGAGCTCGATCTGCCGCAGGGGCACCATGGCCCCGATGGAAAAGCCCTCGGCCGTTTCCTCAATTTTGTCCAGCCCAAGGCCCGACAGGTCGATGGCGGTGCCGACATTGATGTTCTCCATCTTGAGCCAGATCATGCCGCCGATGACCCGATTGTTTCGCTTCTGGTTGAGCTGCCAGGCTTCCTCGAGGCTTTCGGCCCGTTTGTATTCCCGGATCGTCATCATACGCAGTACCTCTCTTTTTTCGATTGCTACTTTTATTTTATCACAAAATCCCTTATAATGCCACTGGAAAGACTGCCGCAGATCCGGCAGATTCAGGAGGAATGATTTTATGGCAGAATTGTGCAGAAGAAACGCCCGCCCTTCGGTGGGATGCGTCATCATGGCATCGGGGCTGGCCCGGCGGTTCGGCTCCAACAAGCTGCTGGCAGATTTCGGGGGCCGCCCCCTGCTCTGCCGGGCGCTGGAGGTCACCGCCACCCCCGCCCTTGCCGCCCGGGTGGTCGTGACCCGCTCTGCCGAGGTAAAGGCCCTGTGTGACGCACAGGCCGTTCCCTGCCTGCTCCACAGCCTGCCGGGCCGGAATGACACTGTTCAGCTGGGGCTGGAGGCGCTGCTGGAGCAATGCCCCAACCTTGCAGGCTGCATCTTCCTGCCCGGAGATCAGCCACTGCTGCAGCGGGAGACGCTGGAAGCGCTGATCACTGCTTTTGCCCAGACACAAAAAGAAACAGAGCGGGCGATCTTCCGGCTGGGAGCCCGGGCCGCACATGGCCCGGACACCGTTGTCGGAAGTCCCGTTCTGTTTGGATGCGGATATTTTCCCGCTCTGCGCACCCTGCCCGAGGGCAAGGGCGGCAGTGTTGTGCTCAAGGCTCACCCTGAGCAGGTACAGATCGTTTACGCCCAGCGGCGGGAAGAACTGCTGGATGCAGATACGCCGGAAGCTCTGGAGGAGCTCTCCGCCATTGCAGCGCAATGGTGTGTCCCCTGACAGGAGAGGCAAGGGCACTTCTTGGCTCCCCTGTCAGGGGAGCTGTCACCGAAGGTGACTGAGAGGTTTATTCGGCCTTATCGTCCTTGGGCAGCAGCACGTTCAGCACAATGGCCACAAAGGCTGCGGGCACGATGCCGCTCTCGCCGCAGATCAACTGGAAGAACTGGGGGGTGTGTGCCAGGATGCTGGCATTTGCACCCATGCCGTAACCCACGCCCAGTGCAACGGAAACGATGGTCAGGGTGCGCGGGGTCATCTTCTCCTTGGTAATGAGCTGGATGCCGGACACCACGATGGAAGAGAACATCATCACGGCAGCACCGCCCAGAACGGCCTGCGGCATGATGGAGACCAGTGCGCCCAGCTTGGGGATCAGGCCGCAGAGGATCAGGAAGATGGCACCGGTAGCCAGTGCACCGCGGTTGACGACCTTGGTCATGGAAACCAGGCCCACGTTCTGGCTGAAGGAGGTGTTGGGCAGAACGCCGAAGCAGGCGGCAAAGGAAGAGCCCAGGCCGTCGCAGATAACACCGCCGGACAGCTCCTTATCGGTGGCCTCACGGCTCATGCCGCCCTCCATCACGCCGGAGATATCGCCCACGGTCTCCACAGCGGTGACGATGAACATGATCAGCACGGGCAGGATGGCGCGCATATCAAAAACGATCTTGACGGGAACCAGCTTGGGGATGGCAAACCAGTCGGCCTGTGCCACCTTGCTCCAGTTCAGCACCCATGCCTTGGTGAACTCCACACCCTCGGCAGTGACACCGGTAGTGGGCAGGACAAAGCCCATGATAAAGGCTGCCAGATAGCCCGCTACGATGCCGATGAGGATGGAGGAAGAACTCAGGAAGCCCGTGGTCCAATGCTTGAAGAACAGGATCACCACCAGCACGAACACGGCCAGCAACAGGTTTTCCGCGGAACCGAAGTCCTTGGCTGCGTTGCCGCCGCCAAAGGAATTGACACCCACGGAGATCAGGGACAGACCGATGGACAGCACCACCGTACCGGTGACCACCGTGGGGAAGAACTTGCGCAGGGGCTTGAGGAAGAAGCCCAGCACAGTCTCAAACAGGCCGCCCAGAATGGAAGCGCCCATGATGGCACCGTAGGCCAGCACGCCGCCGCCCATGGAAGCAGCCACACTGTTGAACACGCCCAGGAAGCCGGAGCTGGTACCCATGATGATGGGAACCTGACCGCCCACAGGGCCGATGGAGAACAGCTGCACCAGCGTGACCACACCGGCCACGAACATGGCGTTCTGCAGCAGGCTGACCTGCAGGTCAGCAAACTCACCGCCTGCAAGGCCGCAGGCACTGGTGATGATAAGAAGCGGGGTCAGGTTGCCCACGAACATGGCAAATACATGCTGCAGGCCCAGCGGGATGGCCTGGCGAAGGGGCATCTTGGCATCAAACTGGTATGCACCCTTCTCCAACTCGATATTTTTGATCATAACTTCTCCTTTATCTAAAAGGCTTTTTTACACGACAAAAATTATTATAGCAGAGCCTTTCTCAAATTGGGAGAGGTCCGGGATGTTTTTTGTTCATTTTTAGTTCATAAGTCATACTTTAACTTTAAATTGTTTTTCTGTGAAGCACAAAATCGGATGGATCAGCCCCCTGCTCCCGGCACCAGAAGCCTCCGAGGCGCATCAATGGCCGTGGTGCCCTCCGCAAGGTCGTTGGCGGCCAGCATCTGGGCCGGGGAGACATGGAACCGCCTGGCGATGGCAAACAGCTCCTCCCCCGCCTGTGCATAATAGATGCGCAGACTGATCTCCGGGTCTGCCGGGGTCAACGGCTCTCCCAGCGCGATGGAGCCCACACAGGTATTTCCGCTCCGCTGTAGGATGGCTCCTTCTGCCTTGACGGAAAGGTTGACCTCCAGTGTGCCGTTTGCGCAGACACAGCGCAGGTCCTCGGCACGGAGCCAGCACTCCGGGATCAGCTCCGCGTCCGAGGGCAGCTCCCGCCCCAGCGGCAGGGCAAGCTCCAACACCTTTTCATAGCTTTCCAGCTCCGAAAGGCTGTTCTCCCCAAAGGCAGTCACGGTCACCCGGCTGGTCAGATCCCAGTTGTTTTCCCTGTATGCCAGCAGGGCCGGGCCAAAGGAGGCAAAGCAGGCCAGAATTTTAGCCCCAGCGTCCGGCAGAGGGCCGGAGCCGGTCAGGGTCACGGTCTCATCCAGGGTGCAGGCCAGCGATTCCGTCTGTACCGTCTGCGGGGTCTGTTCTGTCTCAAATTTCGTGGAGAAGGCATCCGCCACGCACTGCAGCTGGTAGGGCCTCCATGCCCGCAGGCGCAGCATCAGGGTGGCGGTCAGACGGCTGGGTTCCTCCCCTTCTCCCTCCGTGAGCGTAAAGCCCACCGGCTCGGCCACGCAGAGGCAGCGGCAGTCCTCGCTCAGGCCGTCCACATCCAGCACCTGATTGAAGTTCAGGTTCACGCTCTGGCTCTGCAGTGCCGGGTCGCCCTCGGCACGCCAGGCACAGGAAACGACCAGCACGCCCTTGGCAACGGCTTTCCCGTTCAGGAGCTTGAGGTCTCCGACAGAGGCATTGCCGCTGAGGTCCAAAACGGCGGCGGGCGGCGTGGGAAAGCGGATCTCGCCCTCGACCGTGACCAGCTTTTCCAGCACAGCGGCGCGCCGCACCCCGGAAAGGGTGACCAGTTTCTGCTCCACCCCGCCATCCGAAAGGGCCGTGATGACATCCGTTTTGACCTGCGTATGCACCGATACCACCAGCCCATACGCCCCCCGCACCTCGATGCGGCGCGGGTTGACGGTGCGGCAGTTCAGATATTCGGTTTGGCCTTCCACCTGCACGGCCCATGCCGTGAAGACGAACTCCGGCAGGTCCAGCAGCTTTGTAAAAGGGAGCTTCTGCTCGGTCTGGCACAGGCCCGCTCCATCTTCCCCCTGATAATAGACCACACAGCGCAGATATCCCTCCAATTGCAGCTTGCCGGGCTGCAGCCGCTTTTGCAGCACCACCGGCCTGACAAAGCACTTGACCAGCTTGAACACCGGTGGCAGATAATCAGAGATCAGGATTTCTGTTTCCAGCGGCAGCTCTGCCTTGAGGGTACAGTTTGTCCCCGCCGCCGGCAGGGCATCCCGAAAGATCTTCAACTCCATGGTACGCGCTCCTTTCCTGTCCGCTCTTGGTGTCATTTTATTCCGGGAACAGGTTGGATAGAACGGAGCGCTTTTCCGGAGACGCAAAAAGCCGCCGCACAGCGTTTCCACTGCGCGGCGGCCTTATCACAATCAGGGTTCGGGGAAAATCAGGTGCTTATTCAGCAACCTTGGCAGCCTCGATCTGCTTGATCAGCTCGGGAACGACCTTGAACAGATCGCCCACGATGCCGTAGTCAGCAACACCGAAGATGGGTGCGCTCTCGTTCTTGTTGACGGCGATGATGCACTCGGAATCCTGCATACCAGCGGTGTGCTGGATGGCACCGGAAATACCCAGAGCAACATAGATCTTGGGGTGGACCGTCTTACCGGTCTGACCGACCTGATGGTCAGCGGTCATCCAGCCTGCATCGGTAACGGCACGGGAAGCACCCACAACGCCGCCGCCCAGTGCAGCAGCCAGCTGCTCAGCCAGCTCGATGCCCTTGTTGACATCCTTGCTGATGCCGCGGCCAACGGAGACGATGACATCGGCACCGATCAGATCGACCAGCTTCTCAGCAGCCTTCTCGACGCTCAGGACCTCGGTCTTGATGTCGGCAGCGGACAGCTCGAAAGCGGGCTTCACGATCTGGCAGGCATCAGCCTTGGCCTGATCGAAGGGAGCCTTCTTCATAACACCGGGGCGCACGGTGGACATCTGAGGACGGAAGCGGGGGCAGATGATGGTAGCCATCAGATGGCCGCCGAATGCGGGACGGGTCATCTTCAGGTTGCGGTCTTCCATATCGAACTTCTGCTTGGACAGGTCAATGGTGGAGCTCTCCTTCAGGAAGTCGATGTACTTTGCAGTGTCGATATCCAGGTGGGTAGCATCAGCGGTCAGGCCGGTGTGCAGACGGGCTGCGCAGCGGGGGCCCAGATCGCGGCCAATGTTGGTGGCACCGATCAGCAGGACCTCGGGCTTGTACTCGTTGACCATGTCGCAGACGACCTTGGCGTATGCGTCCGTGGTGTAATCCTTCAGCAGGGGGCTGTCGCAAACCATGACCTTATCAGCGCCATAGCCGCCCAGTTCCTTGGCAATGCCGTCCACGTTATCGCCCAGCAGCAGGCCGGTGACTTCGCAGTTCAGCTCATCAGCCAGCTTGCGGGCCTCGCTGACCAGCTCGAAATCGGTGGGCATGAGTTTGCCCTGGCGCTGCTCACAAAAGACCCAAACGCCCTTGTACTCGTTAAAATCAGCCATTGTAATCCTATGCTCCTTTCATCAGATCAGGTGCTTCTTGGCCAGGATACCTGCCAGCTGTGCGGCGGTGTCGTCGCCAGTCAGCATGGTGCCTGCGCCCTTCTGCGGAGGAGTGAAGGACTTAAAGACGTTCGTCGGAGAACCCTTCAGACCGATGGTATCGACCTCGATCAGCGGATCGTCCTTCAGAGCGTTGTAATCGAACACTTCCATGGGCTTGTCGTAGCAGGTGAAGATGCCATTGACGCTCATGTAACGGGGCTGGTTCAGCTCCTTGATGCAGGTCAGCAGGCAGGGAGTCTGCACCTTGACCATCATGTAGCCGTCTTCCAGCATACGCTTCACGGTCAGGGTGTTGCCATCCTTCTGGATGTCGGCCACATAGGTGACCTGAGGCAGATGCAGCTTTTCAGCGATCTGGGGGCCGACCTGTGCGGTATCGCCATCGATTGCCTGACGGCCGCAGAACACAACGTCCTCGGGGCCAACGCCGATCTTATTGACAGCAGCAGCCAGGATCTGGCTGGTTGCAAAGGTATCGGAACCGCCGAACTCACGGCCGGAGACCAGAACAGCCTTGTCCGCGCCGCGGGCCAGCAGCTCACGCAGCATTCCCTCGGCCGGAGGAGGACCCATGGTAATGACAACGACTTCACAGCCGGTAGCATCCTTGAGCTTCAGAGCTGCCTCCAGAGCGTTCAGGTCATCGGGGTTGGTGATGGTGGCCATAGAGGCACGATCCAGAGTACCGTCTGCCTTGACGGCGACTTTGCCGGAGGTATCAGGAACCTGCTTTACACAAACAATTGCTTTCATTGTAAATCTTACCTCCCTTACTTCAGCAGAGCGCCGGAAATGACCATCATCTGCACTTCGCTGGTGCCCTCGTAGATCTCAGTGATCTTGGCATCACGCATCATGCGCTCGATGGGGTAGTCACGGGTGTAGCCGTAACCGCCGAACAGCTGCAGGCAGCGGCGGGTCACATCGCTTGCGGTGCGGGCTGCGATCAGCTTAGCCTGAGCAGCCTCGACACTGTAACGGACCTTTGCGCCGTCCATGGCCTGCTGCTTCTTCAGAGCGGCAGCGTAGACCAGATACTTGGCAGCCTCAACGCGAGCCTTCATCTCAGCCAGCTCGAACTGGGTGTTCTGGAATGCGGAGATGCTGCGGCCAAACTGCTTGCGCTCCTTGACGTAGGCAACGGTCTCCTCCAGAGCGCCCTCAGCAATGCCCAGAGCCTGAGAAGCGATGCCGATACGGCCGCCGTCCAGGGTAGCCATGGCCAGCTGGAAGCCCTTGCCGCGCACGCCCAGCATACGATCCTTCGGGATACGGCAGTCCTCGAAGATCAGCTCGCAGGTGGAAGAACCACGGATGCCCATCTTATCCTCAGCCTTACCGACGGAGAAGCCCGGATCGGTACGCTCAACGATGAAGGCAGAGCACAGCTTGGTGGGACGGCCCTTCTTATCCAGAACGTGGTCGGTGACAGCGATGACGATAAAGACATCAGCGAAACCGGCGTTGGTGATGAAGATCTTGGAGCCATTCAGGACCCAGCAGTCATCCTCTTCCTTGGCAATGGTCTGCTGACCCTGTGCATCGGTACCAGCGCCCGGCTCGGTCAGGCCGAAAGCGCCCAGCCACTCGCCGCTGCACAGCTTGGGCAGGTACTTTGCCTTCTGCTCGGGGGTGCCGTTCTCATAAATAGGAGCAGCACACAGGCTGGTGTGAGCGGAGACGATGACACCAGTGGTGCCACAGACCTTGCTCAGCTCCTCCACTGCCATGACGTAGGACAGCACATCGCCGCCTGCACCGCCGACAGAGGTGGGGAAGTAAATGCCCATCATGCCCAGCTTGCCCATCTTCTCGACGGTCTCTTTGGGGAAGTACTCTTCTGCATCAACCTTCTTAGCCAGGGGCTTGACTTCGTTTTCAGCAAACTCGCGGTACATCTTCTGCACCATCTGCTGCTGCTTGGACAGAGTAAAATCCATCGCTATATCCTCCTAACGGGTGTTTTTTATCTCCCGGGGTCGGGGTTCTCCCCTATCCGGTTGCAAACAAATTCCTCCCGACCGCTTTCCCCACGGCCGGGAGAAATGTTTATCAGAAATTACAGCTGGTCAACAGGGGTCTTGGTGCGATCTGCGTTGTAAACGTAGAAGCCCTTGCCGGTCTTGCAGCCCAGGTTGCCGCCGCGGACCATCTTGCGGATCAGCGGGCAGGCGCGATACTTGCTGTCGCCGGTCTCATGGTACAGGACATCCATGATGGCCAGGCAGATATCCAGGCCGATGAAGTCGCCCAGCTCCAGGGGTCCCATGGGGTGGTTGGCACCCAGCTTCATAGCGGTGTCGATGCCTGCGATATCGGAAACGCCCTCCATCTTGATGAAGGCAGCCTCATTGATCATGGGGATCAGGATGCGGTTGACCACAAAGCCTGCAGCCTCGTTGACCTGAACAGGGTTCTTGCCGATGGCCACGGAGATCTCCTTGATCTTCTCAACGGTCTCTGCGGGGGTGTTGCAGCCGGCGATGACCTCGATCAGCTTCATGCGGTCAGCGGGGTTGAAGAAGTGCATACCGACCAGAGGACGGCTCAGGCCCTTGCCGATCTCGGTGATGGACAGAGAGGAAGTGTTGGAAGCGAAGATGCACTCGGGCTTGCAGATCTTATCCAGCTCGCCGAAAGTGGTCTGCTTGACCTTCATATCCTCAAAAGCAGCCTCAACGATCAGGTCGCAGTCTGCGCACAGATTTTCCTTCAGGCCCGGGGTGATGGCTGCAACGATCGCGTCAGCCTTTTCCTGGGGGATCTTGCCCTTAGCAACCAGCTTCTCGTAGCCCTTCTTGATCTTTGCCAGGCCGTTCTCAGCCCACTCCTGCTTGATGTCGCACAGAGCAACGGTGTTGCCCTCAACCTGTGCAAATGCCTTTGCGATGCCCTGGCCCATAGTGCCAGCGCCGATAACACCGATCTTCATAGGAAATCTCTCCTTTAATATCAAAAATTATGTAATAGATTAGTTGTTGGTGAACACTGCCTTGGGCTTCGGTTTCTCACGGCTCAGGAAGCAGGCCATGCCCTCCTGCTGATCGTGGGTCTCGAAGCAATCGCCGAACAGCTTCTCCTCAACTTCCACAGCCTTCTCAATGGGCAGGCTGATGCCACCGTTGATGGCCTTCTTGCAGTTGCGCACTGCAATGGGAGCGTTCTTGGCGATCTTGCCGGCCAGCTTCAGCACGTTTTCCATCAGCTCAGCCTGCGGATACACGGCGTTGACCAGACCAATGCGGTAAGCCTCGTCTGCCTTGATGTTCAGGGCAGAGTAGACCAGCTGCTTTGCCATGCCCATGCCGACCAGACGTGCCAGACGCTGGGTGCCACCGAAGCCCGGGGTGATGCCCAGACCAACTTCGGGCTGACCAAACACAGCGTTGTCAGAGCAAATGCGGATGTCGCAGCTCATGGCCAGCTCATTGCCGCCGCCCAGTGCAAAGCCGTTGACGGCTGCAATGACGGGGATGGGGAAGCTCTCGATCATCAGGAACACGTCATTGCCCAGCTTGCCGAAGGCCTCGCCCTCTGCCTTGGTCATGGTGCTCATGGAGCCGATATCAGCGCCTGCAACGAAGCTCTTGTCGCCTTCGCCGGTCAGGACGATGCAGCGGATGGTCTCCTGATCGACAGCCTCAAAAGCTGCCTTCAGGTCTGCCAGAACCTCAGGGTTCAGGGCATTCAGTGCCTTGGGACGGTCGATGGTGATGATCTCGACAGCGCCCTGCACCTCGGTTTTTACAAAAGCCATTGTGAAAACCTCCAATTCAGATTCTCAGTGTTTCAAAACAGCTCCCGCGCCCCGGCAGAGTCTCCGGTCTGAGCCGGGGCGCGGGCTGTCATTCAATTCAATTCCAAAGGGAGAGCTTACATCTCAACGATGGTAGCGCAGCCCATGCCGCCGCCGATGCACAGGGTAGCCAGACCCTTGTGAGCACCACGGTGCTTCATAGCGTACAGCAGGGTGACCAGGATACGAGCGCCGGAAGCGCCGACCGGGTGGCCCAGAGCGATGGCGCCGCCGTTGACGTTCACCTTGCTCATATCGAAGTTCAGAGCCTGGCTGACAGCCACAGACTGTGCAGCGAATGCCTCGTTGGCCTCAATCAGATCCATATCAGCAACAGTCAGGCCAGTCTTTGCCATGACCTTCTTGGTTGCTGCGATGGGGCCCAGGCCCATGACCTCGGGCTCGACACCTGCCAGAGCACCGGCGACCCAGGTTGCCAGAGGCTTAACGCCCAGCTCCTTGGCCTTCTCCTCACTCATAACGACCAGAGCAGCAGCGCCGTCGTTGATGGCGGAAGAGTTGCCTGCGGTCACGATGCCGTCCTTGGTGAAAGCGGGCTTCAGGGTTGCCAGCTTCTCGACCGGGGTCAGACGGGGGCCTTCATCGGTATCGAACACGGTGTCGCCCTTCTTACCCTTGATGACAACAGGAACGATCTCATCCTTGAAAGCGCCGTCCTTGATGGCCTTGTCAGCCTTGACCTGGCTGTTGTAGGAGAACTCATCCAGCATCTCGCGGGTGATGGGGCTGTAGCCGTACTTCTTCTGGAAGGTCTCGTTGGTGCAGACATTCTCAGCGGTCATGCCCATGTGCTTGTTGAAGCCGGTGGCATCCCACAGAGCATCGTTGACCATGGTATCGACCAGCTCGCTCTTGCCCATGGGAGCGCCCATGCGGTAGCCGTAACGGCCCTTCATCATTGCAAAGGGAGCCATGTCCATGTTCTCCATGCCGCCTGCGACCACGATATCAGCATCGCCTGCCTCGATCATCTGAGCAGCCATGTTCACGCAGTTCAGACCGGAACCGCAGACCACGTTGACGGTGACAGCGGGGGTCTCGATGGGCAGGCCAGCCTTCAGGGAAGCCTGACGGGCAACGTTCTGGCCCAGACCAGCCTGGATCACGCAGCCCATGTAAACATGATCGACCTGCTCAGGCTTGACGTTTGCGCGGTTCAGAGCCTCCTTGATGACGATGGAGCCCAGCTCAGCAGCGGGGACGTTGGCAAGGGTGCCACCGAACTTACCAATGGCGGTACGGCATGCAGATGCGATAACGATCTTTTTCATGTGAATAGCCTCCTGATTGTGTATGTTGTGATTTAAGAAAGACTGTTTTATCAAAACGCCGAAGCGTTTCTTGCATAAGGAACGGGGGTCAGACGCTCTCTCCCCTGCTGCGCAGCTCGGCCATCTTCTGCTCCACGGCAGCTTCCACATTCGGGGTGACGAACTTGGAGATGCTGCTGCCGTAGCGGGCGGCTTCCTTTACAATGGTAGAGGAAAGATAGCTCCACTTGATGCTGGTTGCAAGGAACATGGTCTCAATACCGGGCATCAGCGCGTGATTGGTCTGCGCCAGCTGGATCTCGTTTTCAAAATCCGTTACCGCCCGCAGGCCCCGCACCATGACCGAAGCGTGGCGCTTCTTGGCGAACTCCACGGTCAGGCCGTCGAAGCTTTCCACCGTGACATTGGGGATACCCTTGCAGCATTCCTGCAGCAGGGCCACCCGCTCCTCCACGGTGAACAATGGGTGCTTTGCACTGTTGATGAGCACGGCCACGATCAGATGATCGTTGATCTTTGCCGCGCGCTTGATGATATCGAGATGACCTCGTGTGACCGGATCGAACGACCCGGGGTAAACTGCAGTTGCCATCGGTTTTGTCCTCCTTGCGCGCCTTTGAAAAGCGCATTGGTTCTGACATGATAGCACTTTCCAGTTTACTGTGCAAGATGTTCTTTTCTTCTGCTGCGGTGTATCGTTAATTTTTAAACAATCTTACCCGCAGTGCCACGCTGCATCCTGCTACGCTATAAGTAAAGCACATCGTCAAAATTTTATCAAGTATTTTTTGTGTAAAATTTATTTTTTGTGCACCAAAGAATCTCTACAAAAAGCTAAGATTTTTAGTCATATTGCATCCAGCCCTGTTTTTTGTCAGGAAAGTATTGATTCTCCCGTTTGTTAATGATATAACTAAGTTGGAATTTACAATTCCTTTATGTTATTGTAAGAGAGGATGGTTTATAATGGATTTTACGGAATTGTATGCGCAGAAGAAAATGACAGCTGACCAGGCTGCCGCGTTGGTCAAAAGCGGCGACTGGGTGGATTACGGCTGGGCCGTGAACACCCCCGTTGCAGTGGACGCTGCCATTGCAAAGCGTCTGCCTGAGCTGGAGGATGTCAACTTCCGCGGCGGCATCCTGATGTGGGTGCCCGCCATCTTCCAGATCGAGGATCCTGCGACCCACATGACCTGGAACAGCTGGCACATGGGCGGCATTGAGCGCAAGGCCATTGCCCAGGGCTTCTCCTTCTACTCCCCCATCCGCTACTCTGAACTGCCCCGCTACTATCGCGACAGCTCTGACCCCGTGGATGTGGCGGTGTTCCAGGTGACTCCCATGGACGAGCACGGCTATTTCAACTTTGGTCCCTGTGCTTCCCACCTGGGTGCCGTCTGCGATAAGGCCAAGAAGATCATCGTTGAGGTCAACCGGAACATGCCCAAATGCCTGGGCGGCACCGAGAACTGGGTGCACATCTCCCAGGTTGCCGGTGTTGTGGAGGGCAGCAACCCGCCCATCGGCCAGATGGCCGCTGCCGGTGCCGCCACTGAGGTCGATCTGAAGGTGGCAAACCTCATCGTCCCGCAGATCCCCGACGGTGCCTGCCTGCAGCTGGGCATCGGCGGTATGCCCAACGCCATCGGCAACCTGATCGCGCAGAGCGACCTGAAGGATCTGGGCGTGCATACCGAGATGTATGTGGATGCCTTTGTGGATATTGCAAAGGCAGGCAAGATCACCGGCCGCCACAAGAATCTGGACAAGGGCCGTCAGGTCTACGCCTTTGGTGCAGGTACCCAGAAGATGTACGATTACCTGAACAACAACCCGGAGTGCATGGCCGCTCCCGTGGAGTACACCAATGACATCCGCAGCATCTCCGCCATCGACAACTTCATCTCCATCAACAATGCGGTGGATATTGACCTGTTCGGTCAGGTGAACGCGGAGAGTGCAGGCATCAAGCACATTTCCGGTGCAGGCGGTCAGCTGGACTTTGTCCTGGGCGCATACCTTTCCAACGGCGGCAAGAGCTTCATCTGCCTGTCCTCTACCTTTATGAATAAAAAGACCGGCAAGCTGGAGAGCCGCATCCGTCCCACCCTGGAAAACGGCAGCATCGTCACCGACACCCGCGCAAACGTGCACTACCTGTGCACCGAGTACGGCTGTGTGAACCTGAAGGGACTGACCAGCTGGGAAAAGGCAGAAGCACTGATCAGCGTGGCACACCCCGATTTCCGGGACGAGCTGATCGCCGAAGCCGAAAAACTGCACATCTGGCGCAGGAGCAACAAGCGCTGACATTGCCGCAGGGAATCCTGCTGTCTGCGGCAGGAATGGAGTTTCTATGACATGATGGACAAAAAACCGCATATCAAACCCTATCTCTACGGAATGTTCGCAGGCTTTGGCGCGATCAGCCTGAGCATCCTCTTCTTTTTCCTGATCTACCGCTTTCAGGGCTTCGGCAATGCCGTTTCAACCCTGACCGGCATCCTGATGCCCTTTATCTACGGCAGTGTCATTGCCTATCTGCTCAAGCCGGTGTGCAACTGGCTTGAAGCATTTCTCCACAAGCTGTTCCCGGAAAGGATGCACCGCTTTGCCAACATGCTGGCCGTTGCTTTGACCATCCTGTTCGGCCTGCTGCTGATCTACGCTCTGATCATGATGATCGTGCCGCAGCTCATCAACAGCGTGACCGCCCTGTACTACACGGCACGTGACAACATCGGCGACTTTGTGGAGTGGATCTCCAGGCAGGAGTTCATTGCCAACAACAA
Source organism: Faecalibacterium sp. Marseille-Q0746 (assembly GCF_017377595.1). Lineage (NCBI taxonomy): Bacteria > Bacillati > Bacillota > Clostridia > Eubacteriales > Oscillospiraceae > Faecalibacterium > Faecalibacterium sp. Marseille-Q0746. The sequence goes on from NZ_JAFREI010000001.1 coordinate 201,956, forward strand.
AAAGCTGCTGGACTTCATCGAGAACTCTTACGACAGCCTGGATGCCAACCTGGATGCCTGGATCAAGAACACCCTGCTCCCCTCCATGCAGAACATCCTCAGTGGTGCCGCTGTTGGCGTGGTAAATGTGGTGACCTGGATCAAAAATTTCATTATCGGCCTCATCGTTTCGGTGTATCTGCTGGCCAGCCGGAAGAAGTTCGGACAGCAGGGCAAGCTCATCCTTTATAGTTTGGTCAAGCCCCGCTGGGCCGACCTCATCATGGAGGAAGTCCGTTACGCTGACCGGATGTTCGGCGGCTTCATCAACGGCAAGATCCTGGATTCCGCCATCATCGGCGTGCTGTGCTATATTGCCTGCCTGATCTTCAAGTTCCCCAGCGCCCTGCTGGTGTCGGTCATCATCGGCGTGACCAATGTTATCCCCTTCTTCGGCCCCTTCATCGGTGCCATTCCCGCCACCCTGCTCATCCTGATCCAGAACCCCATCAAGGCGCTCTGGTTCGTGCTGTTCGTTCTGGTGCTGCAGCAGGTGGACGGCAACATCATCGGACCCAAGATCCTGGGCAACACCACCGGCCTTTCCAGCTTCTGGGTGCTCTTTGCCATCCTGCTGTTCGGCGGCCTGTGGGGCTTTGTGGGCATGATCATCGGCGTTCCGCTCTTCGCAGTCATCTATGATGTCATCAAAAAGCTGGTGTTCCACGGCCTGAATCGCAACGACGAATCCGGCATGGTAAACCTCTATCACGATGCCTTCGGCGACCCCGACGACGAGTGATCCCAAACACAATAGAATCGCAAAACCGGCTCTGTCTCCTGCATGGGAGGCGGGGCCGGTTTTTGTATTCCTACCGCATGATTTTCTCAGAGCAGCCGAGAAACGCAAAGCTCCCCCTTCCCGGCGCTGTCTCGGCGCTTGGGGAAGGGGGAGCTTCGGCTTTCAGGGCAGATAAACCAAAAAGGGAGATTTCAGGGGGAGCACCTGCAATTACTGCTGATTGGGCTTCCAGTCCTTATAGTTCTCGTAGCGGCTCTCACGGATCTTGGTATGGGACCAGATCTCGTCGGCGGTCGGCTGCCAGTTGGCGGCATAGGACTTGCACTTGTCGCACAGATGATCGACGCTTTCCGGGCTCTGGAGGTCGGTGCTGTGGGCACCGGTCTCGTGGACCATCTTGCGCAGCAGCTCAGGGTTTTCCAGCATGGGGCAGGGGCGCAGATGGTTCTTGTTGAAGGGCTGGCCGTTGTGGTAGGCCATGAACAGCGGACTCTGCAGGATCTCCAGAATGCTGCTGTCATGGATGTTGGCATTGGAGTAGTGGATGAACACGCAGGGTTCAGCGTCACCAGCCGAGTTGATGTGGAAGTAGTTGCGGCCGCCGGCAATGCAGCCGCCCACAAACTCGCCGTCGTTCTGGAAGTCCATGGGGTAGAACGGGATATCGCAGGCTTCACTGCGCAGGTAACGGATGCGGTCGATCATGTACTTGCGCTGCTCGGGAGAGGGCATCAGTTCAGGCGCTGCCTCGTTGCCCACGGGCATGTAGTGGAAGTAGAAGCCGAAGTGTGCGCCCTTATCGCAGAGGAAACGCATGAACTCATCGCTGGTAACGGCTTCGATGTTGTCGCGGGTGTAGCAGATGGAGGTGCCGAACAGGATGCCGTGCTCCTTGAGCAGATCCATCGCGCGCATAACGGCAGCATAGTGGCCCTCGCCGCGGCGGGCATCGTTGGTCTCCGGGGTGCCCTCAATGGACAGCATGAAGGCGATGTTGCCCAGGCGGACGACCTCTTTGCAGAACGGCTCATCGATCAGGGTGGAGTTGGTATAGATGGCAAACTGCACATCGTTGTGCTTCTCGGCCAGCTTGAGGATATCAGCCTTGCGCACCAGCGGCTCACCGCCGGTGAGCATGTACAGATAAACGCCCAGCTCCTTGCCCTCGGTGACGATCTTATCCATATCATCGAAGCTCAGGTTGTTCTTGTGGCCGTACTCACCGGCCCAGCAGCCCACGCAGTGCATATTGCAGGCAGAGGTGGGGTCAAACAGGATCAGCCAGGGAATGTTGCACTGATATTTGACACGATTCTCGCGGATGGTCTTGGTACCGCGGAAGAAGGCCTCATAGCCCAGGTTCAGGGCCGTGGTGCGGGCCACGTTGGGGTCCAGCTGGTTCAGCATACAGTTGATGAGCTTCGACCACTTGCTGTTGGGGTCAGTCAGGGTCTGCTTGGCGTGTGTGTAGGTCTCCTCGCTGAAGGAATCGCCGTAGAACTGCTTTGAAAGATCTACGATCTGTCCAACCGTCTTGGCGGGGTCCTTCTCGGCATGAGAAAGCACGAGATCCACAGTCTTGCCCAGTGCAGCACGCTGCATTTTGTGCGTCAGAGAATCAAATGCGGTATTCATTTTTATTTCCTCCAGATTCAATAGAATTTTACAGGGTTCTCTTCCCTGCCTGCCGGGCTGAATTCCCGGCGCTCAGATGATCTTATACTCCAGCAGCAGACGGCCCAGGTCGGTGTCCTGTACCTTTTCTACCGCTTTTCCCAGTGCGAATTTTTTGATCCAGTTCATTTTCAGATCACTCAGGGGTTTGCCATCCCGCAGCTGAACAGCGGCGTTCAGCAGGTCGCGGACATCGTAGGTGCTGCCCCAGACCTCCGGCACGCCCCGGTCGATATCCAGCAGGGTGTACACGGCTTCCATGCCGGTGCGCATGGAATACTCGGTGGTGAAGATGGTATCCCGCTTCGTCTCGGCAAATTGGCCGATGAAGGCAAAGTTCACTGCGCCCTCCGGCACCACCGCCGGGCGGTCGCCTGCGGTGCGGGGCATGAAGAAAGCTGTGATATAGGGCATCATTACGGGCACGGTGTTGGCACTGTGCTCCGCCAGGTCCTCGATCTGGTTTTCGGGGACTCCCAGATGATACAGCCACTCCATGCAGATCTCCTTGCCGGTGCAATCCCGCATGGGCTTTTTGATGTAGTCGCCGGGCGTGTTGCTGAACAGGCCGTAGATCCAGCCCACGAGCTGGCCCTTGGGCTGATCCCGGAACTGGGGCTGACGGTTGAATGTCCAGCTGAGCAGCCAGCCGGAATCCCGTGCCGTGACGATGCCGCCTGTGACAGTCCTGCCGCTGAACGGGTCACGCTGGCAGATGTTCTGGATGTAGGGCACGATGCGTTCGTCCAGCGTGGTAACCGTGGCGCTCATCCAGTTGGTCTGCTCCGGAGCGGAGCAGAACTTTTCCGGGCGGCCAAAGGCCTCATCCTGCGCGGCGATCTTCTTCCACAGATCCCAGCCGTTGCCGGGCCGGAGGGTAGGGTTGAACACTGCAGGCTGATCCTGGGAGCCGATGGAAGTGCTTTCCACGCAGCCCCCGTTGGTGATGAACACCAGATCATTCTCGGTCAGGTCCACCCGTTCCGCTTCATCGTCCACCAGCAGGCAGATGGTCCTGGCCTGCTTTTTGCCCCCGGTCAGCTCAAACTCAATGTTGGTGACCTTGGTGTTGTAGTGGAAGCGCACACCGTGCCCTTCCAGATAGCGGATCATGGGCAGGATCATGCTCTCGTACTGGTTGTACCGGGTAAAGCGCAGTGCCCGCAGATCAGGCAGACCGCCCACATGGTGGATGTAGCGCTTCAGATAGAGCTTCATTTCCAGTGCGCTGTGCCAGTTCTCAAAGGCGAACATGGTGCGCCAGTAAAGCCAGAAGTTGGAAGAGAACACCTCCGCGTCAAAGACATCGGTGATGCGCTTATCATAGAGCTGCTCATCCGGGGTAAAAAAGAGCTTGATGAGTTCCATGCAGCCCTGATCCGAAAGGCCGAACTTCCCATCGGTGTGGGCGTTCTGCCCCCGGTTTTCCGTGGCGCGGCAGAGCGAGTAGTTGGGGTCTGCCTTGTTCAGCCAATAGTACTCATCCAGCACGCTTGCGCCCTCGGTCTCAAGCGACGGGATGGAACGGAACAGATCCCACATGACTTCAAAATGGTCATCCATCTCCCGGCCGCCCCGCATCACATAACCGATGCCGGGGTACTGGCAGCCATCACAGGCACCGCCGGGGATGGACCCCTTTTCAAAGAGATGGATATGTTCCCCTTTCATCTGACCGTCACGGACCAGGTAGCAGGCAGCTGTCAGCGCCGCCAGACCGGTGCCCACGAGATAGGCCGATTTCCGATCCACTCCCACAGGCTTTTTCGGGCGCGCAAAGGCCTCATAGTTCCCGCTGGAATAATACATTTTATTCCCTCCGTTTGCTGTGGTTTCCAGGTTTTCACCTTTCATTTTGCGCTGACCATACTGTAACATTTTGTCAAACGGAAGGCCATAAACAGAAAAAGCACCGTGATGGAAAACCCATCACGGTGCCCGGATTGATAAAATATTGTCAGTCGTCAAGATCTGCGGGGCTGCGGTCGGTGCGGAAGCGGCGGAGCGCCCGCTCAAGCTCGCCATGAAGCAGAACATTCAGCCGCTCGGTCATCCGGACGGGGTCCTCCTTCATATCCTTGCGAATCCATTCCAGCGCCATGCCCACCAGCGCGTATTTGTAAAAGTCGATGATGAACTGCTTGTCGGAATCCTGCACGGTAAAGCCCTGCGCGCTGCGGTCCACAAAGTCCCGCAGCATGGAGTCCAGCAGTTTATATAAGTACTGTTCCACCTGCTCACGGCTCACGGAGCGGTAAACATTCATCACCAGAACCTTGTTGTCCTGCACCTGATGCAGGATGTCCAGAAAGGCATCTGTCCAGTTCTCAAAGCTCTGTCTGCCCTCCAATGCCTTGGCGGCATCTTCGACCATGATCCAATCCACGAGGTCGTAGATGTCCTTGAAGTGGTAGTAGAAGGTCATACGGTTCACGCCGCAGTCCTCGGTGATATCATTGATGGTGATCTTATTCAGCGGCTTTTGAAGCAGCAGCTTTTTCAGCGATGCCTCCAACGCCCTTTTTGTAGTTTGCGACACGAGATCCATCCTTTCCCAGCGGCACACACTGTGCCGCTGACCGTGGTAGCCGCCCTATGGGGCCAGAGAAGTAAGAATACTTCCTTTATACTATAACGCAAATGCCCCCCGTTTTGCAAGTTCAAAATCTCTCATTTTGATATTTTTTTCACGTTCCTCTCCATTTTGCAGCCGTCCCGCCGCCTTTTTGCCGGGTTTCCGGGAGGTTCCTCTTGATTTTCTGGCTCCGGATGCTTACAATGGATGGAGTGGAACGAATGTGCGTTCCATTTATTTCTTTCTGAGTGAGAAAGGAAGGGAAAGTAAGTATGATCAAGACCATCGGATTTTTAGGCTGTGGGAACATGGGCGGTGCCATTGCGCGGGCCGTCTGCAAGGCTGCCGACCCACAGAATGTTTATCTTGCCAACCGCACTGCCGCCAAGGCAGAGGCGTTGGCCGCAGAGCTGGGCTGCAACACCACCACGAACGCCGAAGTGGCGGGCCGCTCCGACCTGATCTTTCTGGCGGTCAAGCCACAGATGATGGAGGCTCTGCTGGCTCCGCTTAAGTTCACCCTGAACGAGCGGCCGAGCCGCTTCATCCTTTGCAGCATGGCGGCAGGGCTTTCCATCGCACGCATCCAGGAGATGGCGGGGGAAGATTACCCCGTGATCCGCATCATGCCCAATACCCCGGCTTCGGTGGGGGCAGGCATGATCCAATATTGCTCCGCCAATGTGACAGCGGAGGAGGAGCAGGAGTTTCTGAAGCTGATGGCACCCGCCGGGCGGCTGGACGCTGTGCCCGAGGCCCTGATCGACGCGGCAAGCAGCGTTTCCGGCTGCGGCCCGGCCTGGGTGTATCAGTTCATTGAAGCGCTGGCCGATGGCGGCGTGGCCTGCGGCCTGCCCCGGGCCAAGGCGCAGGAATACGCGGCCCAGATGGTATTGGGCAGCGCCAAGCTGGTGCTGGAAAGCGGAAAACACCCCGGCGAGCTCAAGGATGCGGTGTGCAGCCCCGGCGGCAGCACCATTCAGGGCGTGCGCGTGCTGGAAGAGCACGGCTTCCGCGGCGCGGTGACCGATGCGGTGATTGCCGCCTACGACAAGACAAAGGAAATGGGAAAGGGTTAAGTTTATGCGCATCGTCGTCAAAGTGGGCACCTCCACGCTGGCACACTCCACCGGGCGGCTGAACATCCGCCACACAGAGGATCTGGTCAAGGTGCTGAGCGACCTGAAGAACGCAGGGCACCAGGTCATTCTCGTCTCGTCCGGTGCCATCGGCATGGGAGTGGGCAAGCTGTCCCTGCCCTCCCGCCCCGGTGATATGGCCACCAAGCAGGCCTGCGCCGCTGTGGGCCAGTGTGAGCTGATGTACACCTACGACCGCCTGTTCACCGCCTACAACCACAACGTGGCGCAGATCCTGCTCACCGGCGTGGATGTGGAGCACGAGGGACGGCGGTTGAATTTCCAGAACACCCTGACCCGGCTGCTGGAGCTGGGTGCGCTGCCCATCATCAACGAGAACGACACCGTTGCCACTGATGAGATCACCTCCATCGGCGACAATGACACGCTGGCCGCCATCGTCACCTGCTGCATCCATGCGGATCTGCTGGTGCTGCTGAGCGACATCGACGGCCTGTACACCGCCAACCCCCACACCCACCCGGACGCAAAGCTCATCCCGCTGGTAGAGCGCATCACCCCTGAGGTGCTGGCGCTGGCAGACGGTGCAGGCTCCGCATTGGGCACCGGCGGCATGTCCACCAAGCTCCGTGCCGCCCAGATGGTAACGGCAGAGGGCGCGGACATGGTGATCGCCAACGGTTCCCACCCGGAGCTGCTCTACGACATTGCAGACGGCAGACCCGCAGGCACCCGCTTTGCGGGCAGAAAGGAGGGCTGATCCATGACGACACAGGAGATCCTGGAAGCCGCCCGCGCGGCAAGAAGCGCGCTGGGCCTTTCTTCGGGCGAGGCGCGCCGCGCCGCCCTGCTGGGCATGGCGGAGGCGCTCTGCTCCCCTGCCCGCCAGCAGGCCATTCTGGATGCCAATGCCGCCGATCTGGAAGCAGCCAGGGGACACATTTCGGAGGTCATGCTGGACCGGCTGGCCCTGACACCGGAGCGCATCAACGCCATGGCAAAGGGCATCCGGGAAGTGGCTGACCTGCCCGACCCGGTGGGCAGAGTCCTGCGCCGGGTAGAGCGCCCCAACGGGCTGGTCATTGAAAAGACCGCCGTGCCCATGGGCGTGATCGCCATCATCTACGAGAGCCGCCCCAACGTGACCAGCGATGCCGCCGCCCTTGCCATCAAGAGCGGCAATGCCTGCATCCTGCGGTGCGGCAGAGAGGCATGGCGCAGTGCCAACGCCATTGTAACGGCTCTTCGGGAGGGTCTGCGGACAAACGGCCTGCCCGAAACAGCGGTCTGCCTGATCGAGGACACCACCCACGCCTCGGCCAACGCCCTGATGACGGCGGTGGGCTATGTGGATCTGCTCATCCCGCGCGGCGGGGCCGGGCTCATCCGCGCCTGTGTGGAAAATGCAAAAATCCCCTGCATCCAGACCGGCACCGGCATCTGCCACATCTTCGTGGATGCTTCTGCCGAGCAGGATAAGGCGCTGGATATCATCGAAAACGCCAAGGCCAGCCGCCCCAGCGTCTGCAACGCGGAGGAGGTGTGCCTGGTGCACCGTAACATTGCGGCAGAGTTCCTGCCCAAGCTGGCCCGGCGGCTGGGCCCTGACCGCACTGCAAAGGGACTGCATCCGGTGGAGCTGCGGCTGGACCCGCGTGCCGCCGCCATCATCCCCGGCACCCCTGCAGGCCCTGCGGATTTTGACACCGAGTTCCTGGACTACATCCTGGCTGTCAAGGTCGTGGACAGCGTGGAGGAGGCCGTCAGCCACATCGCCGCGCACTCCACCGGCCACAGCGAAGCCATCCTGACCCGGAACGAGGCCCATGCCGCCCTCTTTACGGCGGCGGTGGACAGTGCGGCGGTCTACGTCAACTGCTCCACCCGCTTTACCGATGGCGGGGAGTTCGGGCTGGGGTGCGAGATGGGCATTTCCACCCAGAAGCTCCACGCCCGGGGCCCCATGGGGCTGGAAGAGCTGTGCAGCTACAAATACATCATTCACGGCAGCGGCCAGATCCGCTGAACCGTTCAATTGCGAAAACATTTTTCCGTTTTTTTCTCACAGGCCGCAGTGGAAGGACAGCGGCCTGTATTTTTGTTTTACAGGGATGGACTGTTTTTGTTATAGAAACACTTTCGGACCAAAATTTCGGAAATTATTTTTCCGTTTGTGCCATGATGTATTTTTCATTTCTCCATTCTGTACAAAAATAAAGTCGTACTTTTATCGGAAATTAGGGCAAAAATTCTCATTTTCCCCTTGACAACCCATATTTCGACGCGGTAAAACTATATTGGAAAGTATGGAAACAAGTTCAGCGGGGCGCTCTGAAGTGCACCCGGAACTGTCCTTCTCACAACTGCAATCCATTTCAAACGGATGTCCGCATGACGACACTAGTACAAAGGAGAGAGCGAATTATGACAATTGCCATTCTTGCACATGATTCCCGCAAAGAACTTGCACTTCAGTTCTGCACCGCCTACAGTGGTATCCTGTCCCGGAACACTGTCATTGCCACCGGTACCACCGGCCGGATGTTGAACCAGGCCACCGGCTTGCCAGTTCACTGTTACCTCTCCGGAAAGCTGGGCGGCATTCAGCAGATCACCGCCCGTGTTGCCTGCGATGAAGTGGATCTGGTGCTGTTCTTCCGTGACCCGCTCCGGGCCGACAGCGGCAGCTCCAACGAGCAGAACCTGCTCCGCCTGTGTGATATGCACAGCGTACCCATTGCCACCAACATTGCCACCGCCGAGGTGCTGCTCCGCGGCATGGATCAGGGGGATCTGGACTACCGGGAAGGGATGCACCCGCCGGTGATCGAGCCTCTGGCCGCTCCCCGCCGCGCCGTGTGCTGAGGACTGCCTGACATTTTTTGTGTATAGAGGGAAACGTAAAACAGCGCCGCCGAAGCTTTTCAGGGCTTCAGCGGCGCTGCATTTTTATGCAGTTTTCAGTTCATTTTCCAGGGAGTGGCATCATTCCAGACCGGCCATCTGCTTGACGGCCTTCATGGCGAAGGTCAGGGTGCGGCCCATGGCAACACCAGCCATCAGGCAGGGGTAGTTGTTGGCAAAGAAGCTGCCGGACATATCGCCGGTGATATACAGGCCGGGCATGGGCTTGTTATCGTTGTCCAGAGCCTGACCCTTTTCGTTGATGGCAATGCCCTGCTCAGTGGTCAGCAGAGAGGCACCCAGCCAGCAGCCGTAGAAGGGCGCGGTGCGGATGGCGCTGAGGCGGTAAGCGGGCTTGCCGAAGTCCTCGTCGTTCTGCTTGTCGTAGAGCTCGTTGTAGCGCTCCACGGTGGCAAGGAAGGTGTCCTTGGCAGCACCGGTAAAGCCCATCTTGTCAGCCAGCTCGTCCAGCGTATCGCACTTGAACAATGCACCGGCCTCGATCGCCTCGTCCATCTTACCCTGAATGTACTTCTCACCGCCGTTACGGGTCTGGGCAGAGCAGCCGATGGTGTGGAAACGCTTTGCGTCCTCCAGAATGTTGGCATCGCAGACCTGAGCGTAGACACGGCCCGGCTGGTGAGCAGCGGCGTAGACGATGTCATTGTAGGGGCTGCTCTCGTTGGCAAAGCGCTCGCCGTTGCGGTTCACCTTCAGGAAGGGCTGGGTGCCGGGGTTGTACTGACGGATGGTACCCGGGAAAGCCTTGCCGCCAAAGGCAGTGTCGCTGTCCACATAGCCGCCATCCACGCCGGGGGCCACGATGCCGCGGTCAAACAGCATGGGAGCGGCCTCCTTGTCCAGATTGGCACCTGCCCACATTGCAGCCCGGATGCCGTAGCCCTTATCGGAGGGAGAGTAGGAGCATGCGGTGGTGACGGAGGTTCCCAGCGGGTCCAGCTGCTCCATCATGTAGGGGTTGCCGGGGAAGCCGCCGCAGGCCAGCAGCACGCCCTTGTTGGCGTTGTAGCGGATGAAGTGGTCATCCTCGGTGCTCTGGGCGATGATGCCGGTAATGCGGCCATCGCTGTTCTTTTCCAGCTTGGCCAGACTGGTCTTGAAGTCCACATCGTAGCCCAGCTCCTGAATGTACTGAAGCAGCAGCTCGTTCCGGGCGGCACCACTGGAACGATCATAGGTATACTCGATCTCGGGGTACATATAATCGGTGTTGTGCTCGGCGTTTTCTGCAGGCCATTTGGCCTCGTCGCCGTAGGTGTAGATCATCTTCACGCCGTACTTGTCCTCCATGATGGAGCGGACAAATTCGATCATCTCGGCAGACTCGTTGATCCAGGTCTTGACCACGCGCTGATCACACTTGCCGGAGGCGTAACGGGAGACCTCGCTCAGCAGCTTGGCACGATCCATCTTGATGCCCTGTTCCTGAGCGCCAAAGCCGTCCACGGCACCCACCCAGTGACGGGTATCCTGCACATTGCCGTTCTGCTCGATGACACGGAAGTTCAGGCCCTTGGCAGCGGCATAAGCAGCAGCGAACATACCGCCGTTGCCGGCACCCACGATGAGGATATCGGTGTCCACGGTCTCGGTGATGGCAGCCTCGTCAATGTCAGGCTCCTTGCCCAGCCAATCTGTCTCGTCACCGGTGGGCAGCTGTACGGAAGTTACAGTTGCCTCTCCCTTTGCCTGTGCAAAGCAGCTCTTGGCGGCCTTCTTCACGGCATCGGAGGTGATGGTGGAGCCGGACACGCCGTCGATCTCGTCAGAGCCGGCGTTCAGCAGCTGGTTCTTCAGCTCCTCGGCAGCAGCAGCGCCGTAGGAAGCGGTCTCGCCGGAGGTATCGACCACAACGTCGGTCACAGCACTGTCAGAGAAGGTCATGGTGACCTTGACGGTAGAGGAAATGCCCTCAGCAGTGCCGGTGTAGGTACCGGGGGTGTAGCTGCCTGCTGCACCGGCGGAAGCGGCGGTGGAGGAGCTTGCAGCGTTGCAGGCAGCCAGTGCACCGGCGGTGACACCGGACATGGCAGCGGCAGCGGCGATCTTCAGAAAGCCTTTACGCGAGATCTTGTTCATGCTTGGATGATCCTTTCTTCTCTTTTTCTGTTCTTATTCTTCGATTTTCCTCTTATCCGAAACGTACCGCCACAATGCGGTGCAGACTTCGTTCGATAATAAATTAACACAAAGTCTGCCTGTTGTCTTTTAAGAATTCTTAAACATCTTTGCCGTTTCTTCGCTGGGAAATTCCTGTTTCCCACTTTGTTTGATAAATAACGGTCAAATCAGAGCAGAAAAAAGCACCCCCGGCTTAAGTTTCCTTAAGAAGTGGGTGCTTTGAGGGTTAACGATATTTAAGACAGCAAAACCATTTCAGGCTTCCGTCTCCCCTTCCGGGCGGAAAATATAGCCTTTGCCCCAGACATTTTTGAGGTAGATGGGCTTTGCGGGGTCGGGCTCGATCTTACTGCGGAGGTTATGGATATGCACCTGCACAGTGCGGACATCACCCAGGCTTTCCTTCCCCCAGATCTTCCGGTAAAGCTCGTTTGCGGTAAAGAAAGTGTTGGGATGCCGGATGAAGAGGGTCAGGATGCGGTACTCCATATCGGCCAGATGGATGCTCCGGCCATCCTTTTCCACGCAATGGCTGTTGGAATCCAGCGTAAAGGCCACACAGTGGTAGCCGCTGACGCTGGGCTCTGCGGCATCCATCTGGACACGGCGGATGTTTGCCATGATGCGGGCCAGCAGAACTTTGTGGTTGTAGGGCTTGGTCAGGAAATCATCGCCGCCCAATTCCAGTGCCCGTACCACTGTGTCTGTATCGTCCAGACAGGAAGTAAAAATGATGGGGCAGTGGTGCCAGCTGCGCAGGCGCTGGCACAGATCCATGCCGTTGGTGTCCGGCAGAAGGATATCCATCAGGATCACATCGAACTTTTCCCGGGCGTGGCTCAGCGCTTCGCCGCCGGTGTCAGCACAGACCACCTCAAAATTCTGCTGACATTTCAAGAAATAGCTGGTAGTGTCCCGGATCACCGGATCATCTTCCACCAGAAGAATGCGGATCATGCGGTTTGCCCTCCCCTTTTCGGCGTGAATTTGCTATAATATCTTTATCTAGTATACCGTATTTCCGGGCTGTTCTCAACCGGTTCTCCAAAGTTTTGCAGGGGGTCTTTTTATGATAAAAAAGCGATTTCTGCTTCCGGCTGCTGCCGGGGCACTGGCACTGACCATTGGGTTGGCAGGGATCTGGTTCAACCAGCGACTGCCGGCGCTGGCGGATTTTGGAGTCCCCGGCATGGACTCCGAAGCCCAATTGATGGCATGGGCTGCCCTGTTCCCGGAAAAAGGAGTGGCTGCCCTGACCTTCCGCACGGTGCTGCAGTGGATGGCCATTGCGGTATTCTGCACTCTGGGAGCGGTGGTGCTGGCCCTGTACCGATACAAGCCTCAGAAGGAACTGGGGTATTTTCTGCTGTATCTGACGGTGCTGACCCTCTGGGCTCTGGTGATCATTCTGGCTCCGGTGGGAAGTTCCGGCTGGAGCGCCTTTTTCCGCCGGGGATTCTTTACCGTCACGGTTCTGGCAGGTATTCTGCTGTGTGCCGCCCTGACAGGGGCTGTGCCGGTGTCTCACAGGCAGCGGCTCGGTTCCCTGCTTCTGACGCTGGGGTATCTTGTTCTGACGCTGATTCCCCCCAGCCGTGTACGGGCGGTGGGGCTGCTTTTGGGCATGGGCTACTGTCTGGGCATACTGATGGCGATGTATGCCCGGGGCTCCGACGCTGCCCTGCTGATGCTGTTTCCCTGTGCCATCACCATTGGCTTCCGGGTATGGGTGGTCCTGCCGGGCATGCATGTGCCGTTTTTTCAGGAGAGCGTGTTTTTCTACCTGTTCCGGTGTGCCCGGATCTACGATGCGCCTTTTACTCTGGGCTGCATGGCCTACGTCTGCCGCCGGTATGCCCTGCAATTTGATCGGGCGGAGCAGCTGGCCCGGGAGCTGGATGCCCGGGTCATTCAGCGGACAAAGGCCCTGACGGAGGAGACTGAGGCCCGGAAAAGCATGATGCTGAACATTTTCCACGACCTGCGAAGCCCCCTGTTTGCGGTCAGCAGTGGACTGGACACACTGGAGGCTGCACCGGAGGCCCTGCCGGCCCTGCTGCCCGCCCTGCAGCAGCGGACGGCCTTTCTCCGCCGCCTGACGGAGGATCTGTTTCTGGCTGCAAAGCTGGAGCAGAAACAGGTGATGCTCAACGAGGACCGGGTATCTCTGGGGGAGGTCATCGCTGCGGTCTGTGACAGCTGCCGGGAGGAGGCTGAGAAGAAGGGCGTGGTGCTTCAGGCTCCCCCGGCTTCGGAGCTGCCGGTGTGGGGCGACCAGATCCGGCTGCAGCAGATCCTGCAGAACCTGTTGACAAATGCCATTCACTACACCCCTGCAGGAGGGAGCATCACCGTCAACAGCCGGGTGGAGGCCGGTGCTGCTCTGGTGAGCGTCCGGGACACGGGCTGCGGCATTGCGCCGGAGGATCAGGCCGCCGTATTTGACCGGTATTTCCACACCACCACCTCTTCCAAGCACGACTCCACAGGTCTGGGACTGACCATTGCGCAGGAGCTTGCCCACCTGCACCACGGAGAAATCCTATTGGAAAGCGAAGTGGGCAAAGGCAGCTGCTTCACGTTGAAGCTTCCCCTATTATCCGCTTAACAAAGAAATCCCCTCCGCCATAGGCGGGGGGGATTTCTTTATAGCATCTTATTTAAATTTAAGCCAGCGGGTCCCACAGCTTCATGGGCAGGGGCTCCTGATCCAGCAGGGCGCGCTGGGCATCGCTCAGCAGGCTCTTGCGGACGGTGATCTGGTAGACATTGGCCTTGAACCACTTCTCGCTGCCGATGTAGTAGCCCTTCTGGCCGGAGGCATCGCCCCAGCTGTTCTCGATCTTCCAGCGGTCAGCCTTGCCGTTCTCGTCCAGATTGACACCGCAGAACATCATGCAATGGTTCATGGTGCTTTCACGGGTGAGCAGCCGCTCGGCCTTGGTCATGCCAAAGGTCAGGCCGCCCAGCACCTCGCCGTACTGGAAGCAGTCGGGATCCCAATAACCGTTGGCGCGGTCACCGTCGGGGTGACAGTCGCAGCTGAACATGACCCCCTCCCCTGCCTGCAGCTGGCGGATGGTCAGATCCTCCAGCTCCTCCTGCGAGAGGTTCAGCCAGAACATATTCTCCTCCACCACGTCACCCATAAAGGGCTGGCAGTAGGTGCGGTTCAGTGCATGGATGGGCGAGGAGATGATGACGACGTAATCATCCAGATCATTGCCCACATATTTCTCCAGGAAGGTGTGCGGGGTCAGGTTCCGGTCGCAGTGGTAGTGCTCATCCTTGTCGGTATACTCAAAGTCAAAGCTCCTGGGGGGCTGGCCGTAGAGGATGCACAGGGCGTTGTAGATCTCCGCCAGCATCTCCTCGCGGCGGGCGGCCGTGTCCTTTCCCTCTTTTGCCATGGCCCGCAGTTCCAGCGCATCCTCCCGCAGCTTGCGGTTCAGGATGGGCAGATACTTGGCCGTGCCGGTGGAGTGGACGGTCTCCGGCATGACCCAGGAGGGCACCACGCCGTACTTTTTGATCAGGCTGATGGCCATATCCCACTGGCCGCCGTCGGGCAGCGGGCTGCCCAGCAGGGTGTAGGTCTCACGGTCGGTCAGGTCCTGATCCGCAAAGTGGAGGATGTTCTCAAGGAAGAGATTTGCCTTTTCCAGCTTATCGTAGAACGCCAGATAGGTGGGAGAGAAGGAGAAATCCTCCAGATCGCACTTGGCGATCACCCGCTGGCGCAGGACGTTCAGGGTGGAGAACATCCAGCAGCGGCCGCTCTGCTTCTGGTTGGTGATGTTATTGGTCTTGACCAGCACAGAGAAGTCCATCCGCAGCTTGGCAGCAGCGGCGGGCACAAAGGCTGCGTCCGGCAGAGCCGTGCGGGAAACTGCATTGGACATCACATTCAGCTCCGGGCGGGCAGCATAGCCCTGCTCAAAGCGTTCCAGCATCCGGGCATCAATGGAAGTAACACGATTCATTTGATTCACGCTTTCTTTCTGAAAAGTTCAATCCTTGAAATAAGCATTCTGCACGGCCAGCAGGACACCGGCACGGCTTGCGGCAAAGTTCAGGCCGCCCTGCAGGTAGCAGGTGTAAGGCTCACGCAGGGGGCCGTCGCAGGAGAGCTCAATGGTGCTGCCCTGGGTAAAGCTGCCGCTTGCCATGATGACCTCATCGGTATAGCCCGGCTCCGGAGAGGGTTCCGGTGCGGCATAGCTGTCCACGGGGCTGGCGGCCTGAATGCCGCGGCAGAAGCCGATGAGGGCATCGGCGGTATCGGCATCGAAGCAGGTCACGATATCGTTGTGGTCTTCGCAGTAGCGCGGGATGGGCTTTTTGCCCACCAGCTCCAGCAGGCACTGGGCATAGATGGCGGTCTTGATGGCCTCACACACCACGCCGGGGGCATAGTAGAAGCCAAGGTACATATCACGGGGCGTTTCCAGCGTACAGCCCAGCTCCTTGCCCAGTCCGGGGGCGTTCAGGCGGTAGGCACACAGCTCCACCAGATCCTTCCGGCCCGCGATATAGCCGCCGGTGGGGGCGATGCCGCCGCCCGGGTTCTTGATGAGGCTGCCCACCACAAGGTCGGCACCGGCCTGGCAGGGCTCCTTCATCTGGGTGAACTCACCATAGCAGTTGTCCACAAAGATGATGATCTCGGGGTTGGCGGCACGGGCCGTGTCGGCGATCTTCTGAATGGTATCCAGATCAAAGGCATTGCGCTGCAGGTAGCCGCGGCTGCGCTGGATATGGCAGACCTTTGCCCCCGGGGCCTTTTGAGCGATCAGCGCGTAATCCGGGGTAAAGTCGGCCTTGAGGGGGGCTTCGTCGTACCGGATGCCGTAGTCCATCAGGGTGCCAGTGCCCTTGCCCTTGCCGTCCAGACCGATCACGCCCTCCAGCGTATCGTAGGGGCGGCCGGTAGCAGCCAGCAGGGTATCCCCTGCCCGCAGCAGGCCGAACAGGGCCACCGCCAGCGTATGGGTGCCGCTCTGGAACTGACTGCGCACAAGGGCATCCTCCGCGCCCATCACCTCGGCAAAGATCTGCTCGAGCTTGGCGCGGCCGGTATCCCACAGGCCGTAGCCGGTGGTGCCCAGCATATCGGTGGAGGACATCTGGGTATCGGCAAAGGCCTTGAGCATTTTCAGCTGGTTGTAGTCCCGGATCTCCTCCATGTGACGGAAATAGGGCTGGCAGAGCTCCATGGCTTTTTCGTCCAGCGCCAGGACTTCGGGTTTGTAATCAAAAAAGTGGTTCAACATTGACATAATCTATCCTTGATCTTTATTTTCATATCGGGCATACTCTCCCAGCTTTTCAAAGCCGAGGCGGGTATAAAAGTGCACCCGTTCCGGGGAGCAGAGGAAAAGGGGTTGAAGCCCCTGCGCCGAGAGGGTGTTGGCCAGCCGGACGATGAGCCGCCCGCCGATGCCGCGCCCCCGCAATGGCTCCGCAGTCTCGCCGCAGGCCATGTAAGCCTGCTCCGTTCCAATGGCGTAAGCGCCCACGGTGCAGGCAAGCTCCCCGCCCTGCTCCAGAGCCCAGACCACAGCCCTGCCGCGGGCGCGCTTTGAGCAGAGCTCAGAGTAAAAGTCATCCCGCCGCGTGGGGCGGTCCGGAAACAGCATCTGTGCAACGGGGCCCGCCGGGGGCTCCGGGTCAAAATGCAGGGAGGCCCAGAGCGTTTCTTCCACAGCGGGTTCCGGCAGCTGCTTTCCGGGTGCCAGGCCAAAGACAAAAAGGGACTTTACCCGGGCCCAGCCGGTGGGCGGCGGGCACTCGGCTTCGTCCAGGACAACTGCCCTACAGCCGCAGAAATGCAGGAAGCTGGCCAGTTCGTCCGGGTTGGCGTGGCCCGCCAGCCAAGCGGTGCTGCCGCCCACATCCAGCGCCAGCGTTGGCCCGGCGAAGAACCGGCCCGGCTGGCTTTTGCCGAAAAGCTCCAGCGCCTGCGGCATCGTGGCCTCAAGGCAGAGCTTTCCGCGGCAGGCACTGCGGAACCGCTGCCTCTGGCGGGGCGTTCTGACCTGCGTGATCATTTCAGTGCGTTGACGATGTTCTTGAACTCGCGGCCGCGCACCTCAAAGTTGGGGTAGAGGTCGAAGGAAGCGCTGGCGGGAGACAGGATGATGATATCGCCGGGCTTTGCGGCGGCACGGGCCAGCTCCACAGCGTGCTGCATATTGTCCGCGTGCTGGATGGGCAGTGCGGCCTCGTTGAAGCCGGGGTCCTCCCGCAGGGCCTTTTCAATGCGGGGGCCGGTGGCACCCATCAGCACCAGATCCTTGACGTGGGCCACGATCTCGGGGGCCAGCGGCTCATAGGGGATGTGCTTATCGTAGCCGCCCGCAATGAGGATGACCTTCTGGTCAAAGCTGCGCAGGCCCGCAATGGTGCGGGTGGGGCTGGTGCCGATGGAATCGTTGTAGTAGAGCACGCCGTCCAGCGTGCGCACCGGCTCAATGCGGTGCTCCACGCCGGTAAAGGTGCTGCCCACCTTCTGGATGGCCTCCACGGGCACCTCACCCCAGACTGCGGCGGCAGCGGCCAGCAGATTCTCGATGTTGTGCAGGCCCCGCAGCTTGATGTCCTTCTGGGCCAGGAAGGGTGTTACCACGCCGTCCTCGGCCATGCAGAGCATGTTGTCCTCTTTGCGCAGGAATGCACCGTTGTCGGTATCGTGCAGGCGGGTGAACCAGACCTGCCTGCCCTTGCAGTCCTTCTGCATGGAGCGGC
The DNA here is from genome assembly GCF_017377595.1 of Faecalibacterium sp. Marseille-Q0746. Lineage (NCBI taxonomy): Bacteria > Bacillati > Bacillota > Clostridia > Eubacteriales > Oscillospiraceae > Faecalibacterium > Faecalibacterium sp. Marseille-Q0746. The sequence goes on from NZ_JAFREI010000001.1 coordinate 219,879, forward strand.
TGATCTCATTCTCGTAGCCCAGCACGGCACGGCAGGGCGGGTTCTGGTAGAGCAGGATGTTGCGTTTTGCGTCGATGTACTCCTGCATATCCTTATGGTGATCGAGGTGGTTGGGGGTGACGTTGGTCACCACCGCGATCTTCGGGCTCTGGTGCATGCTGATGAGCTGGAAGCTGGACAGCTCCACCACAGCCACATCCTCCGGCCGGACCTCAGGCAGCATGGGCAGCAGGGCAGCGCCGATGTTGCCGCCCAGATGTACTTTGCGGCCTGCGGCCTCATAGAACTTGGAGATGAGGGTGGTGGTGGTGGTCTTGCCGTCAGAGCCGGTCACGGCCACGATCTCGCAGGGGCAGAAATCGAAGAAGAGTTCGACCTCGCTGGTGACCATGGTGCCCGCCGCCATGGCATCCTGCAGGGGCTTTTCAAAGTAGCCCACAAAGCCGGGGGTGCGCATGATGATATCCTGGCCCTTGAAGCCGTCCAGATAGTGTTCGCCCAGGCTCAGGTCAATGCCCAGTTCCCGGATGGTAGCGGCATAATCGCCAAACTCCTCCACGCTCTTTTTCTGGTCACACAGGGTCACATGGGCCCCCAGCTCCACAAACTCCTTGATAAGGGTCTTGTGGCTGACACCGGCACCGATGAACGCCACCTTTTTGCCCTGGATGAGTTCTGCAAGCTTCTGCTGATCTTTCTGCATAAAGAAAGAACCTCCTCTATGAAAATTCAGGCTGAAATTGATTCACTGCTCCATTTTACACCTTTTCCAGCCAATTGGCAACGCCAAACCTTGTTCTGGCCCCGGATGCACCGAAATCCTATCTGAATTCACAAAATGTCGATTGTCTTTTCCGACCGTTTCCGCTATACTTTAATCGTATCATTTTACAAGGAGCGCATTTTCTTGAAACATTCCCTGATCCGCTTTTCCGCAGTGGTGCTGACCATTGCGTTTGTTTTTGCCCTGACCGGCTGTGGTTCGGGCTCCAACAGCTTCACCTGGTTCGTGGACAGCATCCCGGCCAACCTTGACCCGCAGGTGGCCTCGGCTTCTGCGGATGTCATCGCCTGCGAGAACCTGTACAGCGGCCTTGTCCGCAAAGCTCCCAGCGGCAAATATGAGCCTGCCCTCTGCGAACGGTGGGAGAAGTCCTCCGATGGCCTCACCTACACCTTCTACCTCAAGGACGGCCTGACTTACACCGCCACCAAGGGCAACGCCACCGACTACGCCATCACCGCCGAGGATTTTGTGTTCGCTTTCCGGCGCTTGTTCCGGGCGGAGACCAACTCCCCCTACGCGGTGGAGTTTGCGGCCCTTGAAAACAGCGCCGCCGTGCTGGCCGGGCAGATGCCCGAGAGCGCGCTGGGAGTCACGGCCTCCGGGCCGCTGACGCTGGTGTTCCACCTGAGCAGTGCCGACGACAACTTCCTCGAGAAGCTCACCCTGCCCGGTGCCATGCCCTGCGATGAGGAATTTTTCAATTCCACCCGGGGCACCTACGGTCTGAATGCTTCGTCCACCCTTTCCAGCGGCAGCTTCTACATCTACAACTGGACAGCCAGCGGCCTGTTCCTGCGGCGTGCCCCCTCGGGCAGCCTCATCGACAGCCTGCGGCTGGTGCAGAACACCAACAGCGCCGGGCAGTCCGCCGCAGAGCTGATTGCCAACGAGAAGTGCTCTGCCGCCCCGGACGACACCGCCGCGCCCACCACCCTGACTTCCCTCTCCTACTCCGATACCACATGGAGCCTGCTGTTCAACTGCAGCAGCGTGTTTGCTTCCACCGAGCTGCGGCAGGCACTGGCCTCCGCCGCGCGGGGTGCAGCCGAGGTGCCGGACGGCGGACTCTATGCCGCCGCCAACGGTCTGGTACCGGACGGCCTGACTGTGGACGGCATGAACTACCGGGATACCGCCGGGGATGTGACTCCCGCCGCGGTGGATGCCCGGGCGCTCTACCTCACGGCGCGGCAGACGCTGACCACCTCCGACTTCAACAAGGTCAGCCTGATGGTGCCCGCCGGTTCCGGCGTGACCAGCGCCGCTGAGGAGATCAATGGCGTGTGGCAAAAGGAGTTTTCCCTCTTCTTCTCCGTAGAAGAAGTGGACGAGGAGACCTTTGCGAAACGGCTGGCCGAGGGGGACTACACCATCGCCTTGGCCCCCATCAGCGCCGAGGGCGGCAGTGTGTACAACATGCTGAACCAGTTCACCGCAGCGGGCGACGGCCTGACCGGCTATGCAGATTCCCTGTATGCCACCCAGCTGCAGGCCAGCACCCAGGCCACCGGAAGCTCCCGCTGCCGCCTGCTGGGCGATTGTGAGCGCCAGCTGCTCAGCGATGCCGTGGCGGTCCCTCTGTTTGCCCAGCAGAAGCGCCTGCTGATCGCACCCGGCATCCAGAACCTCATCTTTGACCCCTTTGGCCCGGTGCTGGATCTGACCTATACCACAAAAGAATGATGTGCCACAAAAAATACCGGAGCAGCCGCCTGCCCCGGTATTTTTCTTATCCCTTTTTGATGCCGAACAGCCTGCGCAGAACGCCGCGCAGACACTTTGGGCTTTTGATAACGACCACCTGCATCGCTCTCCCGCCTTTCGTGGTGTGATACCACAATATAAGCGGCAGGACGGCAAAGTGTGCGGCTCAGGCCTTGTTCCCGGTCAGGATCGGTGTATCCGGCACCGTTTCCACGACCACCAGCGCCCCCTTGCGGGTGGAGATGGTGATGCAGTCTGAGCCTTCGGCATACTCATTGCTGACTCCCAGCGGGTAACCGGCCACCAGCACATCATCGGTGAGCTCATAATAGGAACCGCGCTCACACACGCCCTCCGCCCTGCCCTCCATGGGGAAAGCGGAGAAATAGAAGAACTCCTCCTTCGGGTAGGCGCGGGTTTCGCCGGAGCGGACAAAGGTGACGCGGCTGCGCTCATCCTGAAGCGTTACCCGCACCCCCCGTTCTTCCAGCCCAAGGCCGGTGGCAAGATTCGAGAGGGTATGCTCGATCCGCCTGCCGCCCAGCGCGCCCAGAAGAAGCACCTCGGTAAAGCCCTTCTCACTGGCAAGCTTGGCGGCATATTCGGTGTCGGTGTCGTCCTTGACGTGAGGCAGGACGATGATATCGTCGTTCTGCTGCACCGGACAGGGCGCGGTATCGAAATCTCCCAGGATGATATTGGGCTTGCAGCCCAGCGGCGCGCAGTTGCGGTAGCCAGCATCACAGGCGATGATAAAGTCATCGGGGCGGAGCAGACGCTTCAACTCCGGCGAAACCGGGCAGGCCGAGAGGATCACACAGCGCATCACATTCCCCTCCTCTGCCAGTCCTTGACATCCTTGACTTCCTCATACATAGCACAGTAGCTGTCGTACCGGGTCCGGGAGAGTTTTCCCTCGGCCAGAGCGGCACGGATGGCACAGCCCTTTTCCGTGCGGTGGGAGCAGCCCGTGAACTGACACTGCCCAAGGTAGGGCCCGAACTCCGGGAAGGCGTGCTCCAGATTCTCCTTGGGGATGAACCCGGCGCGGTTGGCTTCCAGGCTGGCAAAACCGGGGGTATCCGCAATGCGGCCCCCAAAGGCCTCAAAGATGGTCACCTCGCGGGTGGTATGGCGGCCGCGCCCCAGCTTCTGGCTGATGGCACTGGTCTCCCGCTCGGCCTGAGGCAGCAGGGTGTTGAGCAGGGTCGATTTGCCAACACCGGAGTTGCCGCAGAAGGCGCAGAGCCGCCCGCTGATCCACTGCCTGACCTCGTCCAACCCTTCCCCGCTGTCGTAGCGGATGGCAATGAAGGGCAGAGTGGATCTTTCATAGGCGCTGCGCAGGAACTCCACCTCACCGAGGTCAGCCTTGGTGCAGACGATGACGGGCTGCACCCCCTTGTCCACGGCGATGGCCGAGAGCTTGTCCAGCACCAGCGTGCTGGGGGTGGGCTGGGTGGTGCTGGCCACAAGGAACAGCACATCCAGATTGGCCACAGGCGGCCGGACAAACACGTTTTTGCGGGGTGCGATCTCGGCAATGACTGCCGCGCCGTTCTCGGTCTCCAGCGTCACCTCATCGCCCGCCACGGGGGTGATCTTCTGTTTGCGGAAGATGCCCCGGGGCTTGCACTCGATCACACCCTCTTCGGTCTTGACGTAGTAAAAGCCGCCAATTCCTTTTACGATATATCCCTTCATCCGTTCCTCCCTCAGGACAGCAGCGCGCTCCACCAGTCGCCCAGGCCGGTACCCTCGCTGCTGGAAGAATCGCCGCTGCTGGAAGAGCTGCCCCCGATCAGGCCGCTCCACCAATCGCTGGAGGAGCTGCCCGGCTGTTCAGCCGGGGTCTCAGGCACCGGCTCGGGGCCTGCGCTCACGGTAATGCTGACACGGCTGTTCACCTTGACGGTAGATCCTGCCGCCGGGCTCTGGCCGATGATGGTACCTGCGGGCTGGTCGCTGTACTGCTCGGTGGTGCTGCCAAGGCCCAGCTTGTTCTGCACCAGCACGGAGCGGGCATCGTTCACGCTCTTGAGACCGGTCAGGGCAGGCACCTTGGCCGTGGTGTTGACCTGCGGGCGGCTGACATAGACCACCACTGTGGAACCTGCGGCAACCTGACTGCCCGCAGCAGGTTCGGTGCGGATGATGGAGCCTGCGGCCACGCTGGGTTCCACCGCCTGGGTGATCAAAACAGAGACCCCCAGATCCTTGAGCTGCTGCTCACCATCTGCCTGCACATAGTTGGAGACATCCGGCACGGTGACATACTGGATGCCCAGGCTGACGGTCAGGGTCACGCTCTGACCCTCGCGGACGGTACGGCCCGCCACCGGGGACTGCCGGTAGACGTAACCGGCGGCGTAATCGTTGCTGTAGGCCTGCTCCCAGTTGATGACGATCTGGCCGGATGCCACCTGCTGGGAAGCGTTGACCTCATCCTGGGTCATGCCGCTGTAATCTGCCAGCACCACATCGGCCTTTTCCCCCATCAGGGAACTGGAATCATTCAGGATCATCCAGCACAGGGCCGCGCAGGCCAGTGCAAAGGCCACGGTGATGCCAAACAGCACCGGCAGGAACACGGTGCGCTTTTTCTTTTTTCTGCCTTTTGCCGGGGCACTGCCGCGCTCCGGACGGGATTCTTTTCTGGGCATAGGGGGTTCCACCACCTTTTCAGGAATTTCATCGGGAAGATAGGTGTAGTTGAACACGATGGCCGGGTTCTCTACATAGGCGTTGAGGGCTTCCAGCATCTCAGCGGCGCTCTTGTAGCGGTTTTCGGGCCGCTTTGCCATGGCGCGCTCGGTGATCTCCACCAGCCCCACCGGCACCCAGGGAGCCAGTTCCCGCAGGCTCCTGGGCTGATCCGAGATCTGCTTGATGGCCACCTCCACCACGTCATCGGCATCGAAGGGCAGATGCCCCGAGAGCATCTCGTACATCATCACGCCCACCGAATAGAGGTCGCTGGTGAAGTCGGTCTCATCGCCCTTGGCCTGCTCCGGGCTGATATAGTGGACGCTGCCCATGGCCTTGCCGCCCGAAAGCTGGTTCTCGGCCCGGGAGATGCGGGCAATGCCAAAATCCATCATCCGCAGCTGGCCGTTGTCCAGCAGCATGATGTTCTGGGGCTTGATGTCCCGGTGCACCACGCCGTTGTGGTGGGCATGGTCCAGCGCTTTCAGGATCTGAGAGATAAAGTGGACGGTCTCCCGGCTGGTCAGCTTGCCGCCCCGCTCGTTCAGATACTCGCGCAGGGTCATACCGTCCACATATTCCATGACGATATACTGCAGATGGTCGCTCACCGAGACATCATACACCTTGACGATGTTGGGGTGGTTGAGCAGCGAGATGGCCTTGGACTCGTTCTTGAAACGGCGCACAAGGTCGGGGTCGTGCATGAGCTCCTGCCGCAGCACCTTAACGGCCACGACCGTGCCCTCCGGCACCGGGCCCCCCGGCCCCACAACGGCCTTGTAGACATTGGCCATGCCGCCGGTGCCGATGAGCTCCCGCACCGTGTACAGGCCGTCCAGCGTTTTGCCGATCAGGTTATCCATGGTGCACCTCCGTAGGTTCCACAGCCAGCAGAAGGGCGGTGATGTTGTCGGAGCCGCCGTTCTCGTTGGCGGCATCCACCAGCCGGTCGGGCAGGTCGTAGAACGGACCCTGCGCCAGCAGCTGCTCCATCTGCTCCACCGGCACCATGTTGGTCAGGCCGTCCGAGCAGAGCAGCAGCAGATCCTTTGCCTGCAGCTGCACCGAGGTGACCTCCGGCTCCAGCCGGTAATCCACGCCCAGCGCCCTGGTGATGATGTTCTTCTGGGGATGGTGCTCGGCCTCCTCCTCCGTGATGGTGCCGCAGTCCACCAGCTCCTGCACATAGGAGTGGTCGTGGGTGAGCTGGGTCAGTTTACCGCCCCGGCAGAGGTAGGCGCGGGAATCGCCCGCGTGGCAGAGGGTGGCTTCCCCACCCCGCACCAGGGCGCAGACCGCCGTGGTGCCCATACCGGCCAGCGATTCCTCGTGGGCAGCTTTGTTGAACACATAGCGGTTGGCACTGATGAGGGCCTTTTTCAAAAAAGCTTCCTCCTGCCCTGCTCCGCACTGGGCGTACTGCTCCTGAAACACCTGTTCGATGACATTGCAGGCCCCCTGTGAGGCCTCGCGGCCGCCTTTGGCACCGCCCATACCATCACACACCAGTGCCCAGACAGCACCGCCAGGCAGCTCCCCGGCACGGTAATCATCCTGATTTTCCTGCCGGACGCGGCCCACATCCGTTTTTCCTGCTAGTTTCATAGGCTTCTCCTCTTGCGATTTACGCCTTACCATTCATTTCGTCCCGGCGCAGCTGGCCGCAGGCGGCGCTGATCTCGCTGCCAAGACGGCGGCGTACCGTGGCGTTGACCCCCAGGCTCTCCAGCTTTTTCTGGAAGCGCTGGACATTGGCGGCATCGGTAGCCGAGTAGGGGCTTCCGTCCACCGGGTTGATGGGAATGAGGTTCACATGAGCACCCATGCCCCGGATGAGGTCGGCCAGCTGTCTGGCACAGGCATCGGAATCATTGACACCGCGCACCATCGAATACTCAAAGCTGACCCGGCGGCCCGTGGTCTCCTGATAGCGGCGGACGGCGGGCATCAGCACCTCCACGGGGTAGGCATCATTGACCGGCATCATGCCGCTGCGGATCTCGTTGTTGGGGGCATGCAGGGAGACCGAAAGGGTCAGCTGCAGCTTTTTCTCAGCCAGCTGGTCGATTTTGGGCACCAGACCGCAGGTGGAAAGGCTGATGTTGCGCATTCCGATGTTCACGCCCTCCGGGGAGGAGATGTTCTCAAGGAAGCGCATGACCTCGTCAAAATTATCCAGCGGTTCCCCGATGCCCATGAGGACGATGTGGGAGATGCGCTCCCCGATGTCCTTCTGGGCGGTATAGATCTCAGAGCAGATCTCACCGGCTTCCAGGTTGCGCACCCGGCCTGCCTGGGTGGAGGCACAGAAGCGGCAGCCCATCCGGCAGCCCACCTGAGTGGAGACACAGACCGTGTTGCCGTAGTGGTAGCGCATGACAACGGTCTCGATGCAGTTGCCGTCGGCCATCCGCAGCAGATATTTCACGGTGCCGTCCTTGGCTTCCTGCCGGCGCTCGATCTTGGGGGCAGCAATGTAAAACTGCTCTTCCAGCTTTGCCAGCAGGGTCTTGGGCTGGTCGGTCATGGCAGAAAACTCGGTGACCAGCTTCTGGTGCACCCAGTGGAAGATCTGCTTTGCCCGGAAGCCCGGCTGACCCATGGCTTTCAGCGCAGCGGTCAGCTCGGCCAGCGTCAGGGAAGAGATACAGCGTTTTTGTTCCATGGTATTCTCCTATGAATCAATACGAACCGGACGGCGGGTTCATTGCGTTTTCTGCATGGCGCAGAGGAAAAAGCCGTCCATCCCGGTGCGGGTGGGCACCGAGAGCGCCCCGTGCTCCCCCACTGTCATTCCGTCAGGGAACGCCACAGTGGGCCGGACCACCCGGAACTCCGGGTGACGGGCAAGGAACGCCGCCACCTGCTCCTCGTTCTCGGCGGGGTCGATGGTACAGGTGGAGTAGACCAGCCGCCCGCCCGCTTTCAGCAGAGCGGCTGCTGTGTCCAGAATGGACGACTGGGTGGCCAATAATTCATCGTGGCGTGCTTTTTCCAGCGTCTTATAGCGGATATCCGGCTTTTTTGCCAGAATGCCCAGGCCGCTGCAGGGGGCATCCACCAGAATGCGGTCTGCGGCGGGCAGCTTTGGGTTGGGGCGGGTGGCATCATTGCAGAGGGCGGTGACATGGGCAAAGCCCATCCGTTCCACAGCGCTCCGGATGAGCCCGACCCGGTGCTCTGCCACATCGCAGCTGTACAGTGCGCCCTGCCCCTGCATCTCCTCGGCCAGCAGCAGCGTTTTGCCGCCGGGTGCCGCACAGAGGTCGATCACGGTATCGCCGGGCTTTGCCTCCACACAGAGGGCTGCCAGCTGGCTGGCCTGCCCCTCCACATGGAAACAGCCCTCCTTGAAGAGCGGGTGCTCCGCCGGGCTGCCCTCGAACTTTGCCAGCACACTGCCGGGCACAAGGCCGGGCTGCGCGCTCTTCACGCCGCTTTCCAGCAGTTTTTCACAGAGGGCCGCGGCATCCATTTTCAGGCAGTTGGCCCGCAGGCTGGTGCAGCCGCCATCGGCGGTGTGGGTCAGGATGCCCAGCGCTTCCTCGGGGTAATGGGTGCGCAGGAACTCTGCCACATCCTGCCCCGCAGAGCCCAGCACCATGAGGCGCTGGGTCTCGTTCCGGAAGCGGGCAGTTTCCAGATCATAATTGCAGGCCTTGCGCAGGACGGCATTGACCAGCCCGGACGCACTCGCCTTTTTGAAAGTGCGGGTCAGCTTGACAGCCTCGTTCACCGCCGCCGACACCGGCACCTGCATATAGCGGGCCTGCGCCAGCGCGGCCCGCAGGATCTCGCGCACCTGCGGGTCCAGCCTGGCAAGGCCCTTGGGCAGGAACTGTTCCAGAATGAAATCCAGCGTGCCCTGATGTTCCAGCACGGTGTAGAAGATGGCACCGGCAAAGGCCTTATCCCGGCCCTCCAGTTTCTGGCGGCGGAGTTCGGCATCCAGCACAAGGTTTGAGAAGCCGTCCTGCTCCTGCCGGACCAGTGCAGCCACTGCCGCTGCCCGCGGATTGGCCGCCATCAGAGGGTATCCCCCGCTTTGAGGCGCAGACCGGCCGCAAAGGAGGTGCCATCCATCGGCTTTTTCCCCTCAGGCACCACATGAAGCAGCTGGACCGCGCCATCGGCACAGGCCACCGTCAGGGGCTTTGTGGAAAGCACCGTGCCGGGAGCCTCACCGTTGGAAGCAGCCACGCGGCACTCGGTTACCTTGACCTTTTTGCCGCCTGCGGTCACGAACCAGGCCATGGGCCAGGGGTTCATGCCGCGCACCCAGTTGTGGATGTGCGCAGCAGTATCGGTCAGCCTGAACTCTGCCAGCTCCTTGTCCAGCATGGGGGCCAGGGTGGCATTCTCATGCTGCTGGGGCTGGGGCTTGAGGGTGCCAGCTTCCATGGCGGGCACCGCCTCACAGAGGACGCGGGCACCTACGGCGGTGACCCGGTCGAACAGCTCGCCGCTGGTCTCCTCCGGGCCGATGGCGATCTTCTCGCAGACCAGCACATCGCCGGTGTCCAGCCCCTCGTCCATCTGCATGATGGAAACGCCGGTCTCGGTGTCGCCGTTCAGAACAGCCCACTGCACGGGGGCACTGCCGCGGTACTTGGGCAGCAGGGACACATGCAGATTGATGCAGCCATGCTTCGGGGCTTCCAGCACAGACTTGGGCAGGATGCAGCCGTAGGCCACCACCACGATGAGGTCAGGGGCCAGCGCCCGGATGTTGGCATCCTCGCTGCCGTCCCGCAGGGTGCGGGGCTGGAACACGGGAGTCCCATGCTCCAGAGCAACTTCCTTGACCGGGGGCGCGGTGAGCACCTGCTTGCGGCCCACCGGCTTATCCCGCCGGGTGTACACGCCGCAGATCTCGTGACCGGCGGCATACAGGGCCTTCAGGCACTCCGCGGCAATATCCGGGGTTCCCATGAACAGAATGCGCATCAGTTGTTTCCTTTCGCTTCACGGGCAGCCTTTTTGCCCTCCTCGGTGTCCTCGTAGAAATACTCGCTGGACTCCATGATGGTAATGCCGTCCAGATGGTCATTCTCGTGCTGGATGCAGCGGGCCAGCAGATCCTCGGCCTCCAGCTCGAACCAGTTGCCGTTGCGGTCCTGTGCACGCACCTTGACGGCAACGGGACGGGTCACAGCACCGTTGTGACCGGGGAAGGACAGGCAGCCCTCGTAGGCGGTCTCCTCATCCTCAGAAACAGCCAGGATCTCGGGGTTGACGAAATCGATGAACTTGTACTCATAATCCTCGGGGATCTCCTCGGGGGCATCGGTGGTGTCCCACACCACGAACACGCGGCGCAGCATGCCCACCTGAGGGCCTGCCAGACCCACGCCGTCGGCGGCGATCATCGTCTCCCGCATGTCATCCAGCAGGGTGGCAAGACGGTCATCAAAGTTGGTCACGGGGCGGCAGACCTTGTTCAGGATGGGGTCGCCCTCTTTTACGATATTGCGGATAGCCATAGTGGTACCTCCAAAATTTGTTGTGTTGTATTGTTGTGTTGTATCAGATATCCCCGTCCGAGTGCAGATCGACCACAACGGTGGCCTTGCCGGGCAGTTTTTCCTGCTCGTAGAGGGTCAGCGTTTCCCGGATAAGGTCCCGGAAACGGCGGTCGTTGCGGCACTTGACGGTGAGTTTATAGCGGTAGGAATCGTTGATCTTTTCAATGCTGCCGGGGGTGGGGCCCAGCACCCGCAGGGGCAGGTCGGGCTGTTTGGCCGCCTGTCGGCCCAGCAGGGCCGCAAAGCGGGCGGAAGCCCGGGCCACCTCGCTCTCCTTTGGCCCGGCAAAGCCCACAACGCAGAGCCCGCAGAAGGGCGGATAAAGCCCCAGCTTCCGGTAGGCGATCTCCTGCTCGAAGAACGCGTCGTAGTCCTGCGCGGCGGCAAGGTTGAGCACCGGGTTGTCCGGGTCGGTGGTCTGGATGATGGCAAAGCCGGGGTCTTTTGCCCGGCCGCTCCGGCCCACCACCTGCGTGACGAGGCTGAACACGGTCTCATAGGCCCGGAAGCCCTGGGCGAACAGGAGCGAATCGATGCCCAGCACGCCCACCAGCGTCACATCCTCGAAATCCAGCCCCTTTGCCACCATCTGGGTGCCCACCATAATGTCATATTCATGCCGGGCAAACTTTGCCAGCAGCTTTTCATGGGCATCCTTGGCGGCGGTGGTATCCTGATCCATCCGCAGGATGCGGGCCTCCGGAAAGAGCTTTGCCAGCTCCTCCTCGGCCTTCTGGGTGCCAAAGCCCCGGTACTGCAGTTTTCCGCCGCAGGCGGGGCACCTGGCAGGGGGCGGGTCCAGCTGGCTGCCGCAGTAATGGCAGAGCAGCTTGTGGGCCGATTTGTGGTAGACCATGGGCACGCTGCACTTCTGGCATTTGAGCACCTCGCGGCAATCCTCGCACTGGGCCACGGTCTGGTAACCCCGGCGGTTGAGCAGCAGGATGGTCTGCTTGCCTGCCTCAAGGTTGTGCCGGATGGCATCCTCCATGGCAAGGCTGATCTCCCGGGGGTTGCCGGAGGCAAGCTCGGCCCGCATATCCACGATCTGGACTTTGGGCAGCGGGTTGCCGCCATAGCGTTTGGTCAGGCGCACCAGCTGGGTGCGGCCATGCTGGGCGGCATAATAGCTCTCGGTGCTGGGGGTGGCACTGGCCAGCAGGAGCAGGGCCCCGTTCTCCGCCGCGCGCTGCCGGGCCACCTCGTGGGCTGAGTAGCGGGGCGCGGATTCGGAGCGGTAGGTGTGTTCCTGCTCCTCATCAATGATGACAAGGCCGATGTTTTCCAGCGGGGAGAAGATCGCGCTGCGGGTGCCCACCACGATATCCGCGCCGCCGTCCTGGATCATCTGCCATTGGAGCAGGCGCTCGGTATGGTTGAGGGCGGAATGCTGCACGGCCACCCGCTTGCCAAATTGGCTTTTCAGCCGCAGGATCATCTGGGGGGTCAGGCTGATCTCAGGCACCAGCACCAGCGCCCGGCGGCCCATCTGCAGGCAGTGCTCGATGAGTTTCAGGAACACCAGCGTTTTGCCGCTGCCGGTCACGCCGTAGAGCAAGGCCGAGTGCGGGGCTGCATCCTCCAGCCCGGGCAGCAGCGCGTCATAGGCAGCCTGCTGCTCCTCCGTGAGAAGGATGGGCTCGTTCTTCAGCGGGATGGAAGAATACAGGTCGATGGATTTGTTCACCTTGCTGCATTCCAGCACGCCCTTGGCGCAGAGGTTGTCCAGCACTGCCCGGCTGATGCCCTTTTCCTCCAATGCAGACAGAGTGCGCTCTCCCCCGGTCAGCAGGGCCACTGCGGCCAGCTGCTTGGCGGTCGGCCTGGGCTTTGGAGGCAGCGTGCCCACCAGCTTGTAGGCATTTTCCGTGTGGCGGACGAGCTGCTTTTGAAGCACCGGGGTCACGCCGTCCTCCGCCACGGTGGGCTTGTACTGCGCGCCGTAGGGGATGACCGCCTTGACGGCCTCGTAATAAGTGCAGAAGGTGCGCTCCTTCAAAAAGTGCACCAGCCGCAGCAGCTCCGGGGTGAGGCAGGCAGAGGCCGGGGCCACATCGAACAGGAACTTGAGCTTTGCGCTCTCCGGTTCGGCATCGCAGGCCAGAACCACACCCATCCGGGCACGGCTCCCCCGCCCGAAGGGCACCAGCACCATGCTGCCCAGCCGGACAGTATCCTGCTGGTCGGGCATGACGGCATAGGTATAGAGTTTGTCGAAATGAAAGGTCGCGTTGCTCACTGCAACGCCTACCGTTTTGGGCATTCAGGCAGCTCCTTCAAAGCGTTTTAGCGGGTCAGGCCTGCACGCTGGCAGATGACATCATAGAGTCTGGCGGCGCAGGCATCCACCTCGTCGTTGACCAGCTTGAGGGTGAATTTATCCTGCTGGGCCAGCTCATTGCGGGCGATCTCCAGGCGCTCCCGGATGCTCTCCTCGGTCTCGGTGCCGCGGCCGCGCAGGCGGCGCTCCAGCTCCTGAGTGGAGGGAGGCAGCAGGAAGATGGTGGTGGCACCGGGATACATGCGGCGGATATTGGCCGCGCCATGCACATCGATGACCATGACCACCAGCTTGCCCGCGTTCAGCCGCTTGTTGACCTCTTCCTTCAGGGTGCCGTAGTAGTTGCCGTTGAAGAAGTTGTGTTCCACGACCTCATCCTGATCGATGAGCTGCTGGAACTGCTCCTTGGTGCGGTAGTAGTAGTCTACCCCTTCCTGCTCCCCGGGGCGGGGAGAACGGGTGGTTGCAGAAACCGTTTTTTCGATCTCGGGGTGGGCCTTGCGCAAAGCGCTCACCACACTGTCCTTTCCGGTACCGGCGGCACCGGAAACGACAAACAGATATTTTTCATTTTCCATGGTCTTACTGCTCCTCTTCTGTCACTGTTTTGCCCTCGGCCTGACCGGCGGCACGGCTGGCTACCGTTTCGGGCTGAAGGGCTGAAAGGACAACGTGGTCGGAGTCCATGATGAGGACGGCGCGGGTGCTGCGGCCATAGGACGCATCAATGAGCATCCCCCGCTCCCGCGCTTCCTTGACCAGACGCTTGACCGGGGCAGAATCGGGGCTGACCACAGCCACCACCCGGCCCGCGCTGACCAGATTGCCAAAGCCGATGTTGATCAGTTTCATCTTTTCCTCCGAACCATCTGAATCTCAGGGTTTACTCCAGATTCTGGATCTGCTCACGGATCTTCTCGATCTCCGCCTTCATATCCACCACGATGCGGGTGATATCCAGATCCTGACACTTGGAACCAATGGTATTGGTCTCACGGTTCAGCTCCTGGGTCAGGAAATCCAGCTTGCGGCCCACGGGCTCGTCCAGCTCCAGAATGGAACGGTACTGGGCGATATGGCTGCGCAGGCGGACGGTCTCCTCATCCACGGCGGTCTTGTCGCCAAAGATGGCGGCCTCGGTCAGGACACGGGCATCATCGATGTTCCGGTCCTCCAGAATGACCTTGAGTTTTTCGTACAGGCGGTTGGTGTAGTTCTCCACCCGGCCGGCACTCAAGGTCTCCACCCGGCCCACGCATTCTTCCAGAAAACGCAGGCGGTTCTCCACGTCAGCCTTCATCTTGGCACCCTCAGCGGCGCGCATCTCCACAAAGCGGTCCAGCGCCTGGGCAGTGACAGCGGAAACATCCTCCCACAGCTGCTCCTCATCCACATCGGCGTGGCGGGTAGTCAGCACATCGGGAAAGCGGGCGATCATCCCGGCGGTCACATCGTTCTTGACCTCCAGCGTCTCAGACAGATCCCGCAGGGCCTGCTGGTAGCTCTTGGCCAGCTCCTGATTCACAGCCACCACGGTATCGGCGGCATCCACGGTCTGCACCGTCAGGCTCAGTTCTACCTTGCCGCGGGTCACCCGCTCGTTCAGCTGCTTTTTCAGGCGGCTGTCCAGATAGCTGCAGGTGCGGGGCATCCGGGAAGAATACTCAAAGTACCGGGAATTGACGCTGCGCAGCTCCACCGTGATCTCGCGGCCATTGCGCACAGCAGTTCCCCGGCCAAAACCGGTCATGCTCAAAATCATGCTTTTTTCCTCGTATTCCAAAGGGTTTTCTGCGGACATTCTTCGTATATGTATCCGCTTTGGGGCACACAAACCCATGTTACGATACATATACTATATATTTTACTCTGCCGCCCCTTTTTTTGCAAGCAATGCGGCGAAAAAAATCTATTTAACCCCCTTGACAAGGGGCAGGAGCAGCGCTATACTATGCATCGTGAACAGCGTTCATGTTGAGGGGGTGGTCACACGAATCCGATGGCAACGTCCAAGGAGGAGATCCTGAAAACGAGCCGGGTCCTCATCCAGCAGAATGGATGGGAAGCGGTCAACATCCGTGCCGTTGCAGCAGCCTGCGGGGTATCCGTGGGGTGCATCTACAACTACTTCGGTTCCAAGACCGAACTGGTGAGCGCGGCGGTGGAAAGCATCTGGAGCGATATCTTTCGCCACCCGGACGACCCGGCGGTGTTTGAGGATACTCTCTCCTGCATCCGCTGGATGTACCGGCAGATGGAGTACGGCTCTGAGCAATACCCCGGTTTCTTCACCCACCACGCGCTTGGCTTTGTGCGGCAGGATACCGCCGATGGCAAGCAGCAGATGCGCCAGACCTGGCAGCACATCCTGGATGCGCTGACCATGGTGCTGACCAGGGACAAAAAGATCCGGCCAGACGCATTTACTGAGGAGTTTACCCGCCAGAAATTTGCGGGCATCCTGTTCTCCCTCATGCTTTCTGCCGTGGTGCAGCAGGATTTTGACCCCACAGCGGTATTGGA
The DNA here is from genome assembly GCF_017377595.1 of Faecalibacterium sp. Marseille-Q0746. Lineage (NCBI taxonomy): Bacteria > Bacillati > Bacillota > Clostridia > Eubacteriales > Oscillospiraceae > Faecalibacterium > Faecalibacterium sp. Marseille-Q0746. Next base: position 235,408 of record NZ_JAFREI010000001.1, read on the forward strand.
GATCATCCGCAGGACCATTTATGAAGTGTAAAAAACATCCCACAGCCTTGTGGGAGTTTTTTACGGCCAAAAGTGAACGGTGTTCATATTGATTACTGCGGAGTATCTCCCCCAGCAGGCCACCCACGGCAGCCTGCACATCACAACGATGCAGTCCGGCCGGCAATCGCTGACCGGATCGCGATAGAGCAGCAAACCAACCATAAAGGAGCAACATTTTTATGAGAGCAATCATTGAGACCGTTTTCGACATCTTCTATCTGGTCACCGTGCTGACCTTGGGCATCCGCATGATCCGCAGCAGCAAGGCTGGCACCCAGTTCCGCCTGTTCGGCCTGATGGCCGTGGTGCTGGGCGCAGGTGACTCCTTCCATCTGGTGCCCCGTGCTCTGGCACTGTGCACCACCGGCCTGGAGAACTACGCTGTGCCTCTGGGCCTTGGCAAGTGGATCACCTCCGTGACCATGACTGTGTTCTATGTACTGCTGTACTACGTCTGGCGCAAGCGCTACCAGATCGAGGGCCAGAAGGATCTGACCATTGCCGTGTACGCCCTTTCCGCTGTGCGCATCGTGCTGTGCATGATGCCGCAGAACCAGTGGCTGACCAACCACACTCCGCTGACCTGGGGCATCCTGCGCAACATCCCCTTTGCACTGCTGGGCCTGCTGATCATCGTGCTGTTCTACCACAGTGCCAGGGAACACAAGGATCAGGCTTTCCGCTGGATGTGGCTGACCATCGTGCTGAGCTTCGGTTTCTATATCCCGGTGGTGCTGTGGGCAGATGTCAACCCCATGATCGGTATGCTGATGATCCCCAAGACCTGCGCCTATGTCTGGACCGTGCTGATCGGCTACAACGCCATGAAGGCCGAGAATGGCAGGAACAACTGAGACCTGCGGGAGCACAAATAAAAACAAAAAGAAGGGGCTGCTGCATCAAACGGTGCAGCAGCCCCTTCTGGTATTATGATTTAGACAGGGTGAGACTGATTGGTGTAATCAGCGTGGTCAGCGTCCACGCCCTGCTTCTTGGCATTGCGCTTCTCGAAGAACTTGGGTGCGACCTGCGGGAACATTGCGTAGGTCAGAACATCCTCTTCCTGCGTTGCCCACTTGGCGGCCTCAGCCTTCAGCTTGTCCATCTCGGGAGCCAGGGTGTCGGCAAAGCGGCAGGTGATGGGCTGCTCGTCGCCCAGGATCTTCTTGGTGAACTCGGGGCTGATGGGAGCGGGAGTCTTGCCGTAATCGCCGTGGACCAGGCCCTTGAACTCCTTGGTGACCATCTTGTAGCGCTCGCCCAGGATGACGTTGAACACAGCCTGCGTGCCAACGATCTGGCTGGTGGGGGTGACCAGCGGAGGATAGCCTGCGTCCTCACGAACGCGGGGGATCTCAGCCAGCACTTCGTCCAGCTTATCTTCCTTGCCTGCATCCTTCAGCTGCTTGAGCATGTTGGAGAACATGCCGCCGGGCACCTGATACAGCAGGGTGTTGGCATCCACGCCCAAGCTCTTGGGGCTGATCTGGCCGTTGGCGATGTACTTCTCGCGCAGCTTTGCAAAGTAAGCGCGGACAACGTTCAGCTGCTTCAGATCCAGACCGGTGTCGTAATCGGTGCCCTGCAGGGCAGCGACCAGGCTCTCGGTGGCCATGTGGCTGGTGCCGCCGCTCAGGGGGCTCATGGCGGTATCAACGATGTCGGCACCTGCCTCAATGCCCTTCAGCAGGGACATGGAAGCCAGACCGGCGGTGTAGTGGCTGTGGATATCGACCGGGATGGACAGGGTGTTCTTCAGCTCCTTGACCAGATCATAGCAGGTGTAGGGAGTCAGCAGGCCAGCCATGTCCTTGATGCAGATGGAGTTTGCGCCCATTTCCTCCAAGGTCTTGGCATACTTGACGTAGTACTCGTTGTTGTGCACGGGGCTCAGGGTGTAGCTGATGCAGCCCTGAACATGTGCGCCTTCCTTGTTGGCAGACTTGATGGCGGTCTGCAGGTTGCGGGGATCGTTCAGTGCGTCGAAGATGCGGATGACATCGATGCCGTTTGCAACAGACTTCTGCACAAAGTACTCGACAGCATCATCGGCGTAGGGGCGGTAGCCCAGCATGTTCTGGCCGCGGAACAGCATCTGCAGCTTCTGGTGGGGCAGCTCCTTGCGCAGGATACGCAGACGCTCCCAGGGGTCCTCATCGAGGAAGCGGATGCAGCTATCAAAGGTAGCGCCGCCCCAGCACTCGACAGAGAAGTAAGGGATCTTATCCATTTCGGGCAGGATGGGACGCATCTCATCCATCGTCATACGGGTGGCCAGCAGAGACTGGTGAGCATCACGCAGGACGACTTCCGTAATCTTGATCGGCTTTTTGGCCATGGTTGTCACCTCTTCCTCAGTTCTCAGTTCATGGAAACCAGAACGTCACCGGAGTTGACGGTGTCGCCCTTGTTGACGTTGACGGAGGCCACAGTGCCATCCTGAGGAGCAACGATCTCGTTCTCCATCTTCATGGCCTCGAGGATGACCAGCACGTCACCGGCCTTAACGGAAGCACCGGCTGCGACCTTGACATCCAGGATGTTGCCGGGCATGGGAGCCTTGACGGTAACGGCACCGGCAGCACCGGCGGGAGCAGCAGCCTTGGGAGCGGCAGCAGGAGCAGCCGGAGCCTTGGGTGCGGCGGGAGCAGCGGGAGCTGCAACGGGAGCAGCGCCTGCGGCGGTCTCCTCAACGGAAACGCTGTAAGCAACGCCATTGACGGTAATATTGTAGTACTTCATGGAAGGATCCTCCTGAACAAAATCAATGTATGGATTCGATGTACGGTTTACGTTCCGGAACCGCTTACAGAGCCATGTTGCCGTGCTTCTTGGGCAGGCGGGCGGCACGCTTGGTGCTCAGCAGCTCAAAGGCGGCAACCACGCTTGCACGGGCGTTGGCCGCGTCGCAGGTCATATCAGCGGCACCGGCGGCAACGGCGTTGGCAGCGCTGCACACCTCAGCGGTGTACTGGGCAGCCTTGGCGTTGGTGGCGGCAATGATGTTGTCGGAAGCGTCGATCTCGGCCTTGTACAGGACGGAGACGGCAGCGTTGGGCTCCAGAGCGCTGACGGTGCAGCCGTTGACGGCAATCTTCAGGTCAGCGTTGGCCAGAGCGGTGTAGACAGGGCCCACAGCCTTGCCGGACAGCAGAGCCACCTTGGCAGTGGTAGCATCGGCATAGGTAGCAGCCAGACGGGCAGCCTCACGGATGCCGCCTGCGATGTCATCGGTGGCGCTGGGTGCAAAGCCGTTGGTGTTGACGATGGTCAGCACGGGCACGCTGAAAGCATCGCACAGGCGGACAAAGCGGGAAGCCTTGGCCACGCAGTTGTGGCACAGGGTCTCGCCGGTGGCCACAATACCCACAGCGTTGCCGCCGATGGTTGCGAATGCGGTGTAGACGTGCTTGCCGAAGCCTGCGTACAGCTCCACAGCGCTGTCCTTGTCGATCAGGGCAGCGGCAGCCTTCTCGGGGGCAGCACCGGCGCTCAGAACGCTGGTGGGCTGCTCGAACTCGAAGATGGCGGGGCCGGTCAGGTTGTTGGCGGGCAGCAGACCCACGATGTGGGCAGCCTTCTCGGCAGCTTCCTCAGCATTGGCAGCCACGATGGCAGCCACACCAGCCTTGGCAGCAGCCTCGGCAGTGCCTGCGCCGGGGACCTTGTCGCCCTTGGCGGCGGAGGTGAACGGAGCGGTGAAGAACAGCTCTGCATCCTCAGCCATGACGCACACGTCAGCATTGGCAGCGCTCAGTGCGCTGGTGCCGCCGCACACGCCGGTGACGACTGCGATCTGGGGGATGACACCGGAAACCTTGGCGATGGTGGCGTTCAGCTTGGCGCTGGCGGTCAGAACGTCCAGACCCTCAGCCAGCTTAGCGCCGACAGAGTTGTAGAACGTGACCACCGGGCAGCCGGTCTGAGCAGCCATCTCCAGGACCTTGATGTTCTTCTCAACGTCCTTGACAGAGACAGCCTCGCCGTTCTGGTAAACAGCATAAGCCTGCTGACCAGCCGCATAGCCGCAGGCAGCACTCACTGCGCCGTCCGCAAACAGTGCGGTATACTCCCCGTCATCGAAAAACTTGGCGAGGATTTCTCCTTTGTTACTCTTTGAAGCCATGGTAAGACCTCCTGCTTTTCTATTTTGAGCTTTTTATTTTGAGCTTTCAAAATTAGTATCATTATACCTTATTTTGAGAGCGTTCACAAGGGCTGAAAGGCCCATTTTGCGGAAAAATTTCACAATCTTTTCCAGAATCAGACGGTTTTTGCGCCGTGAAAGCTGAAAGAACGATCACTTTCTCCGTTTTGCGGGGGCATTGCCGCTGCCCACAGGGCCCTTGGGGCGGCGGGCGGCAGCCTTGGACTGCAGCGATGCGCTGCGGGTCTGGGCGCGGCCCTTGGCGGCGGCGGCACGCAGACCGTTGACCTCTGCCTTGGTCAGTTCACGGTAGGTGCCGGGCTTGAGCATTCCCAGCTTGACCACACCCTCGGCGTTGCGCTTCAGGCGGACAACCTCCAGACCAACGGCCTCGCACATGCGGCGGATCTCGCGGTTCTTGCCCTCTTTCAGGGTCATCTCCATCACGGTGCGGCCGGGCTCATCGGTGACAACGTTGATGGCGCAGGGCATGGTCTTGGTGCCATCGTCCAGCACAACGCCGGAGCTCATCTTCAGGATCTGGCTCTCATCGGCCCGGGGCTGCACGGTGACGCGGTACAGCTTGGAGATGCCGCCCGACGGATGGGTGACAGCCTGCGCAAAGGCACCGTCGTTGGTCATCAGCAGCAGGCCCTCGCTGTCCTTGTCCAGGCGGCCCACCGGGTACAGGCGGGCGGGGATATCGCTGACCAGCTCCATAACGGTCTTGCGGCCCAGCTCATCGCTGGCGGTGGTCACATAGCCGCGGGGCTTGTACAGGGCCAGATAGTAGAGCTGCTGGTTCTTCTGGATGTAGATGCGCTCGTCATCCACATGCAGCACATCCCGGTTGGGGTCCATCTTGTCGCCCACTTTGACGGGGTGGCCGTTGACCTTGACGCGGCCCTCGGCAATGATCTGCTCGGCCGCGCGGCGGGAGCACAGGCCCTGCTCGGCCATGATCTTCTGAATACGTTCTTCTGCCATAATAAAACTCCTTGTGCGCCTCCCGGCGCTCAAAAGCGCACGCCGGAGCATGCGCTGAAAAAACTGCAAGTTGGAAGCTTGCAGTTACGGCGGTGTTCGGAGGACGGCGGGCAGTTTCCTGAGCAAGTGTCCGCTGGGGTGGGACCCTGCTGCCGCAGGCAGTAGGGCGGGCGATGGAATGGCCCGTTTCACTTGCGAGGGAAAGCTGCCCGCTGGCCGTCACTGCTCACTTTTAGGCGCAGCAGGCTCGTCCTTTTTAATGAGTGCGCTGACTTTTTCCACCAGCTCGGGGATCATGGTCAGGGCGCGGTCCACGGTGTTGCTGCCGTCAGAGAGCTGGATGGTGCGGACGCAGCCATCCTTGACCACCAGGAATGCCACGGGCTGGATGTTGACACCCGCGCCGGAGCCGCCGCCGAACAGATCCTTGTTGGCGGCGTTCTTGCCGTCGAAATCGGTGCCGGCAGAGGCAAAGCCGAAGCTCACCTTGGACACCGGCAGGATGGTGGTGCCGTCATCGGTGGTGATGGGCTTGCCGACGATGGTGTTGGAATCCACCATCTGACGGATCTTGTCCATTGTAACGTTCATCAGGTTCTGAATGGGATGCTCAGCCATAAATTCGGCCTCCTTACTTCTATATCAGGGAGCGGAACGCCGCTCCCACGGAACCACTTCCCTGCCCTGTCCGGGCCGGGACGCGGACGCACCATACAAAAATATTATACCCGAGCTAGATAAAAACGTCCAGTACCTTTTCGCGCCAGAACGCATACAGAACGCGCAGAAGCGTGAAAACGATGGCGTAGGCCCGGGCCGTGACCCGGAAGGAGACGTGATCCTTTACGGTGGGCTCTGCGCTGCCGAAATCCGGCAGGAGCCGGAGCTGCTCGAAGTCCAGATAGAGGAACCGGTCCAGGAAACCCAGCGTCGGGTAGAGCCAGGCGTTCAGCCTGCCATAGCTGCGGGCAGCCTCGGCAGGGTCTTCGCCCCGGACACCGAGAACAACATCGATCCGGGTGAAGCGCAGGGAGCCGATGATGGCCTGGGTAAGCTTTCCCGCCCCTTTTAAGATGGTGCAGACGATCTGCAAGGTCAGCTTCGCCTTCTGGCGGGGCGGGGCTTCCTTTTTTGGCTTCTGCCCGCCGGACGCTTTCTTCTTTTTTTCTTTTTTCTTTTTCTCCGGCTTTTCCGGCGCGGGATACCGGAACACCGGGAAGGTGATGCCCAGTGCACCAGCCTTTACCTGAAAGATGCCCTCCGCCCACTGCACATCGGCGCAGAAGGGGCAGAACATGAGCAGCACACCCAACACCAGCACCACCAGCAGCAGGATGCCCACCCCTTTTAAGAGGAACAGCAGCACCGTGCCGATACCAGCGAGAACACTCCACAGGACGCTCATTGGGCCGCCTCACTTTCCGTGCCCCGCACCGGGGGCAGATCTTCCAGACTGGACAGGCCGAAGCACCGCAGGAACACGTCCGTGGTGCGGAAAGCCACCGGTCTGCCGGGCAGATCGAGACGGCCTGCCTCTTCAATGAGCCCCTTTTCCAGCAGGCCCGACACACTGGAGGAGGAATCCACGCCGCGCACCTGTTCAATGAAGGCGCGGGAGACGGGCTGGTTGTAGGCGATGACGGTCAGGGTCTCCATGGCCGCCGGGCCCAGTGGGATGGAGCGGCGGGTGTCCAGCACACGGCGGACGCACTCCGCAAATTCCGTTTTGGTGGCCAGCTGCCAATGGGTGTTCAGGTGGAGCAGGCACAGGCCGCTGTCCTCTTTCTGGCAGCGCTCGTGCAGTGCTTCCAGCGCAGATTCCACGCTGGCGGTGGGCAGCTGCAGCGCCTGGGCCAGCTTGTCGGCCCCGATGGGCTCCGCGTAGGCAAAGAGCATTGCTTCCACTGCGGCACGAATTTGTTTCTGATTCATTGCTCCTCCTTTGTGCGGTCAATGCGGCCCCGGCGCATCTTCAGCTCGCCCTCCGGGCCAAGCGTCACACGGCCGCCGCGCACCAGCTCCAGCAGTGCCAGAAAGGTGGCCACGTTGGCCCCCCGGGTCTGGCGGCGGGAAAACAGCTGGTCCATCTTTTTTGCACCGCCTGCAATGAGCTGGCGCAGGATGTAGACCACCCGGCTGCTCACCGAGACCTGCGGGGCCGACACCAGCGGCTCGAACTGCTGCTGGGTGGGCACTTTGCGGACGGTGGTGCGCCCCATCAGGGCCTGCCAGCAGTCTGCCAGCACCTGCGGCGAATGGAAGAGATCATAGGTGTTGTCCCATTCCAGCCGGGCCGGGGTGCGCACGAACACGGTATATTCCTCTCCCCGCTCCCGCAGACGGGCGGCCATCCGGCGGCACTGGTCATATTCAATGAGCTGGCCGGTGAGCTCCTGCTTCATCCGCTCGCCCTCTTCACTGCGGGGCAGCAGCAGATAGCTCTTCATCTCCACCAGGTGGGCGGCCATCTCGATAAAGGCGCTGGAAATTTCAGGGTCGGTGCTCTCGGCCGATTCCACCGCGCGGGTGTACTGGTCGATAAGCTCCAGAATGGGGATGTTGTGCAGGTCCATCTTGTGCTTCTGCACCAGCGTGAGCAGCAGCTCCAGCGGGCCCTCAAAATCCTCCAGACGGAAGGTCAGTTCTTCTGCCACTCAGATCACCGTCCCGATGGCTGCATAGTACGCAGAATAGGCGATCTGGTCGATGTAGCCGGTGCCGAGATCCAGCAGATCCCAGACCACATCATTGAAGGTGCCCAGCACGCCATCCAGCACACCGGCCCAGACAGCTGCCAGCAGGATGACGAAGATGACGCGCTCGTACCGCATGATCTGGAAGTAGATGCGCTGGGGAAGCACCACCAGCAGGATGCGGCTGCCGTCCAGCGGCGGAATGGGGATGAGGTTGAACACCGCAAGGCCCACATCCATCATCACGAAGTATTGGAGGAAACGGGCTGCGAAAATCGTGATCATGGTGGTGGGGGCCCAATAATACAGGATCTTCCACGCCACCATGCCGAGGTAGGCCAGCAGCAGGTTGGCCGCCGGGCCTGCCAGCGCGGTGAGGGCCATGCCCCACTTGGGGTTTTTGAAATTGCGGGGGTCGGTGGAAACAGGCTTTGCCCAGCCCACCCCGGCAAAGATCATGCAAAGGGTGCCCACGAGGTCAAAGTGGCGGAACGGGTTCAGGCTGATGCGGCCCTCCCGCTTTGCGGTGGGGTCGCCCAGCAGCCAGGCGGCCAGCGCGTGGCCCGCCTCATGGAACGGGATGGCGATCAGGGTCACCAGTGCCCGGATGAGATAATACATTCCTTGTGCGGTCATTCGTTTCTCCCTCGGTTGGATTTTATCCTATTGTACTATTTTTTCGCTTTTGGGGCAAGGGTTTGGCCCTGCAAGAAAAAAGTTGCAGAAAAATCAAATTTGCTCTTGCTTTTTCTCCGCATCTCTGGTAAAATAGTCAAGCTGATTATTTTGAATTCCATACTTCACTGTAGGAGGTGCAAGTACCATGGCTAAGTGTGAATGCTGCGGCAAGGGTGTTACCTTTGGTATCAAGGTTTCCCACTCTCATCGCCGTTCCAACCGTACCTGGAAGCCGAATGTCCGTCGTGTCAAGGCGGTCGTGGAAGGCTCTCCCAAGTATATCTACGCATGCTCTCGCTGCCTGCGCGCTGGCAAGGTTACCCGCGCTGTCTAAGTAGCTGCATCTGCCGGTCACTTTGTCGAGTGGCCGGCTTTTTTGTTATCTTCTGGAGGGATCGACGATGGCTCTGCCAAATGACCCGATCATGCTGCTGAGCATGATCAACCTGAAGCTGCGGGACTTCTACCCCACTCTGGACGCGCTGTGCGAGGATCTGGACGAGGACAAGGCCGCGCTGTGTGCCAGGCTTTCCGCTGTGGGGTACACCTATGACCCCCAGCGCAATCAATTTGTGTGACAACAGGAGGATGCTGCCATGATCCAAGGGACGTATTATAAGGAATGGAGCCGGATGCTGGGCCGCGACATGGAGTTCAAGGTCTACGGCCATGCCGGTACGCCGGTGCTGGCTCTGCCCGCGCGGGGCGGCCGCTTTTACGACTGGGAAAACAACGGGATGCCCGATGCCATTGCCCCGCTGTTGAATGAGGGCAAGGTGCAGCTGTTCTGCGCCGACAGCATCGATGCCGAGAGCCTGCTGGCTGGGGACACGGCTCCCCGCCGCCGGGCCGAGATGCAGGAAAAGTATTTCAATTACCTGACAAGCGAGCTGGCTCCCCGCATCCTGACCCTGAACGGTGCCAAAAAGGACACCCTGCTCTGGGCGGTGGGCGTGGACACCGGTGCGTATCAGGCAGTGAACTGCCGCCTGCGCCGCCCCGAAGCGTTCGCGGGTGCCATCGGCCTTTCCGGCCTGTATGATGTACGCCGTTTCCTGGGCAATGCAGCAGATGACCTGGTCCTGCGCAATGCCCCCCTGGCCTATCTGGCAGAGGAGGGCCTTGTGGACAAAAAGCTGCTGGCAAAGGCTGAGGAGAATGCCCTTCTCCTCTGTGCCGGTCAGGGCAGCTACGAGGGCGACGCACTGGTGGACACCCAGGCCATGGCCGATGCACTGACCGACTGCGGCTTGCCCGTGCATCTGGAGGTGTGGGGCAGCGATGTCTCCCACGACTGGTACTGGTGGGGCAAGGAGCTGAATCTCTTTGCCGCCCGTGTGTTCGGCTGATGGAGGTGCAGGATGCCTGAATTCATTCTTGGTGCACGCGGCCACGATTTTGGCCGCCATGACCCCGAGACCCTCTTTTCCTCCATCGGGCAGGCAGGCTTTGCCTGCACCCAGCTGGCCTTTCCCAAGGCGGTGGAGGGCGTAAAGAGCTATGCCGATGTGACCCCTGCGCTGGTGGAGCGGGCAAGAGCAGCTGCGGCAGCGTCCGGCGTGGGCATTGCCGTGGACGGCACCTATGTGGAGCTGAGTTATGCCGACGAGGACAAGCGCCGTGCCGAGGTGGCAAAGGTGCTGAGCCAGATCCCTGTTGCCAAGGCACTGGGGGCAGGCTGCATGGGCAGCGAGACCACCAACATGGCCAAGCAGCCCGGTGTGACCCGGAAGGAGGCGCAGGAAGCGCTCCTGCGCAGTCTGGGTGAGATCCTGCCCGCCTGCGAGGAGCAGGGAGTGCTCTTTGCCGTGGAGTGCGTCTACTACCACGCCATGAATACCCCCGAGGCGGTACGGATGGTGCTGGACACTATGGCAAGCCCCAACCTGCGCGTCATCTGCGATTTTGCCAACTATGTGGGCCCGGAGGCCGCGTCTGTGGATGCACAGCGCCGCATCTGGGATAAGGTGGGCAGCTGGTACGGCGACAAGATCACGGCGGTCCATTTCAAGGGCCAGAACTTCCAGCCGGATGGAACGCTCTATTCCACCAGCCTGGAGGATTCCTGCGTGGACTACGCCGGCGGCTTTGAGATGCTGCGGCAGATGCCGCAGGCTTCCCTGCCCGTGCTGCGGGAGGAAGCTGTGCCCGCCCGCGCCGCAAGCGACCTTGCCTTTATGCGCAGATTTGCCTACTGATCGTTTTGGATGCTTCAAAGGCTCTGTTCCCCGTTTGGGGCGCAGAGCCTTTTGTTTTATCTTCTGTGTTCATAAAAAATTCACAATAATACCCCCCAGCCCTACTTGCAGAAACAGGACCGCCGTGCTATAATGCAGCTATGGAGCAAGATACCCCCAAGGGGTAATGAAAGGAGAATAGACATGAGCGATGTGAACAAGATCCCGGAGGGAAGCTGCCCCCACTGCTCCCCCGCCCCGGCAGAAGCACCCTGCTGTGCCCCGGCTGAGGGAAGCACCGGCTGCGGCTGCCGCCACAAGCAGCGCACCGAGGAGGAGTACAAGCACCTCATCACCCGGCTGAACCGCATCGAGGGCCAGATCCGGGGCATCCGGAGCATGGTAGAAAAGGACGTGTACTGCACGGATATCCTGGTGCAGGCCGCTGCCGCCAGAAGCGCCCTGAACGGTTTTACCCGGGAGCTGATCGACCAGCACCTGAGCACCTGCGTGGCTGAGGACCTGAAAAACGGCGGTGAGGAGAAGCTGCAGGAGTTTTTGTGGATCCTGAACAAGCTCGTTTGATCCCATTCACGCAGCGTTTTTATCGGAGGGAAACAATGGAACAGTATACTGTTACGGGCATGAGCTGCGCGGCCTGCTCTGCCCGGGTGGAAAAGGCCGTAAAAGCTGTGCCCGGCGTGACCGGCTGCTCGGTGAGCCTGCTGACCAACTCCATGGGAGTGGAGGGCACCGCCAGCGCATCAGCCATCGTCAAGGCAGTGCAGGAGGCAGGCTACGGCGCAAGCCCCAAGGATGCTGCCGCCGAGACCCCCAGCGCCGAGCTGGATGCACTGGCTGACCACGAAACACCCAGACTGAAGAAACGGCTCATCGCATCACTGGTCTTTCTGGCGGTGCTGATGTATTTTTCGATGGGCCACATGATGTGGGGCTGGCCGCTCCCCCACTGGTTCGACGGCAACCACGTCGCCATGGGTCTGGTCCAGCTGCTGCTGGCGGGCATCGTAATGGTCATCAACCAGAAGTTCTTCATCAGCGGCTTCAAGGGCCTGCTCCACCGTGCCCCCAACATGGATACACTGGTGGCGCTGGGTTCCTCGGCCAGCTTTCTCTGGAGCACCTACGCCCTGTTCGCCATGACCCGCGCTCAGGTAGACGGCAACGACGTGCTCGTCATGCACTACATGATGGAGCTCTACTTTGAATCTGCCGCCATGATCCTGACCCTGATCACCGTGGGCAAAATGCTGGAGGCCCGCTCCAAGGGCAAGACCACCGACGCGCTCAAGAGCCTGATGAAGCTGGCCCCCCAGACCGCCACCCTGCTGCAGGAAGGGGCCGAAGTGACTGTGCCCATTGCACAGGTGAAAAAGGGCGACCTCTTTGTGGTGCGCCCCGGTGAGAACATCCCGGTGGACGGCCTTGTGCTGGAAGGTTCCAGCGCCGTGAATGAGAGCGCCCTGACCGGCGAGAGCATCCCGGTGGACAAGACTGCGGGAGACAAGGTCAGTGCCGCCACCACCAACCAGTCCGGTTTCCTGAAGTGCGAAGCCACCCGTGTGGGCGAGGATACCACGCTGGCCCAGATCATCCGGATGGTCAGCGATGCCGCCGCCACCAAGGCCCCCATTGCCAAGATCGCCGATACCGTTTCCGGCTTCTTCGTGCCCGCAGTCATCTCCATTTCGGTGCTGACCACCCTTGTCTGGCTGCTGCTGGGCCGGGAGTTCGGCTATGCGCTGGCCCGGGGCATCTCGGTGCTGGTCATCAGCTGCCCCTGTGCGCTGGGTCTGGCAACGCCTGTGGCCATCATGGTGGGCAACGGTCTGGGGGCCAGGAACGGCATCCTGTTCAAAACTGCCGCCTCGCTGGAAGCCGCAGGCCGTACCCAGATCGTGGCGCTGGACAAAACCGGCACCATCACCAGCGGCGAGCCCCGGGTCACTGACATCCTGCCCGCGGGGGGCGTTTCCGAGAGCGAGCTGCTGACGCTGGCGGCCTCGCTGGAGCAGAAGAGCGAGCACCCGCTGGCCAAGGCAGTGCTGGCCTATGCCGAGACCGAGACCATCGCCTGCCCCGATGTGACCGATTTTGCCGCCCTGCCCGGCAATGGCCTTTCCGCCCGGCTGGACGGCATGGAGATCTACGGCGGCAATGCGGAGTTCATCGCCACCAAGGCATCCGTACCCGCCGAACTCCGGGCCGAAGCCGCCCGGCTGGCCGCTGAGGGCAAAACGCCCCTCTTCTTTGGCGGTGCAGGCCGCCTGATGGGCGTGATCGCCGTGGCGGACATCCTCAAGGAGGACAGCCCCCGTGCCATCCGGGAGCTGCAGAACATGGGCATCCGGGTGGTCATGCTGACCGGTGACAACCAGCGCACCGCCGATGCCATTGGCCGGCAGGCGGGCGTGGACGAGGTCATTGCAGGCGTTCTGCCCGACGGCAAGGAGGCCGTGATCCGCAGGCTGCAGGAGAGCGGCAAGGTGGCCATGGTGGGCGACGGCATCAACGATGCCCCCGCCCTGACCCGCGCGGACACCGGCATCGCCATCGGTGCCGGCACTGATGTTGCCATTGACGCAGCCGATGTGGTCCTGATGAACTCCCGGCTCTCCGATGTGCCCGCCGCCATCCGGCTGAGCCGCGCCACCCTGCGCAACATCCACGAAAACCTGTTCTGGGCGTTCATCTACAACATCATCGGCATCCCGCTGGCCGCCGGTGTGTTCATCCCCTTCGGCCTGACCCTGAACCCCATGTTCGGGGCTGCGGCCATGAGCCTTTCCAGCTTCTGTGTCGTGAGCAATGCCCTGCGGCTGAACCTGTTCGACCTGCACAGCACCAAACACGACCGCAAACCCAAGTCTGCCGCCCTGCCCGCTGCCCCCGTGCAGCCTGCAGCGGCTGAAAATACTGCCGAACCCGTTTCGGCTCCCGTTGTCAAGGAGGACAATGCCATGAAAAAGACCCTGCATGTTGAAGGTATGATGTGCTGCCACTGCGAAGCCCGCGTGAAAAAGGCGCTGGAAGCCCTGCCCGCCGTGGACGAGGCCGTGGTCAGCCACGAGGCCGGTACCGCCATCGTCACCCTGAACGCCGAAGTTTCCGACGCAGACCTGAAGAAAGCTGTTGAGGATCAGGATTACAAGGTGACCGGCATCGAATAACGGATGCGCAAAAAACAGCGCCCTGTTTCCCATTGCGGGAGACAGGGCGCTGCTGCTTTTTCTGGATTTTTTGGGGATTGGGATCACACCCAGCTGAGGATGCTTTTGTGTTCAGACTCGTACTGCTTCAGCGCAATGGCCTGCTGGTAAGCATCCAGCACCTGCTGAGCGAAATGCTCTGCCGAGTAGCGGGCCGCGGTGGGCAGAGCGCCCGCCGCACTGATCCGCACGCCCGGGTAGACCCGCTCCGCGCTGATGCTGCCCACATACAGGATGCCGTTTTCCTCATGGGAATGGCCATTCTGGGCAAGGGTCACCACCCGCACGTCATGGCCCAGTGCCAGCAGCTGGTGGTACAGCAGCTCCACCGAGCGCACCACACCGTTGACCATTGGGGACCATGTATCTGATGCAAGAAGAATTTTCATTGGAACACCTCAGATTACCGCATAGAATAGGGGTTATGTTCTCTGTTCTATCCTTAGAACGTTTCAGAGCCGCAGAATCTTGCAGATCCGCCCTGATTTTTCAAAATTTTTCCGGTTTCACCACCGAGACCGTCTCCACGCCGTAGGCTGCGAAAAGCTCCAGCGCCGCCGGGCCGATCACCTCGCCGCTGACGACAATGGGGATGGCGGGCGGGCAGGACACAGTGGGCAGAGCGCAGACCCTGCCCAGCGCAGACCCTGCCGGGATGGTCTCCTGCGGGGCAAACACGGCCTGCCGCACGGTCAGGCGCGGCTCCGCCTGCCGGGCCAGCGCACAAAAAGCCTCCCGGTGCTCGGCAGGGGGTTCTACCGGGGGGATGCCCCGCGCACAGAGTTCTGCCAGAGCCGCCTCCAGCCGGGCCATGTCCTCCGCCGGGTTTTCCGGGGTGAACATCAGTACAAGGTAGCGGGGATCGGCATATTCGCACTCCATCCCGTTTTGCCGCAGATGGTCGGCCAGTGCCTGCCCGGTCAGGCCCAGCGCCGCTGCATCCAGCGTCAGCTTCATGGGTTCCCGGGCGGGGCCGTCCAGTGCCAGCTGCAGAGCCGTGCCCTGTACGGCAGCCAGCGCGTTCAGGCGGACACGCAGAGCGGCCAGCCGGTCACAGCAGTCCTGCAGGCGTGCCGGGTAATCGGTGGAAAGCAGCCGGTTGCAGGCATCGAGAGACTGCAGGATCAGATAAGACGGGCTGGTGGAGCCGAACAGCGCCAGCGCGTTGCGCACGGTACTTTCCTCCTGCACGGGGGCCTTGGGGCCCAGATGCAGGTAGGCTCCCCCGGTGAGCACCGGCAGGGTCTTGTGGCCGGAGTCACAGCAGGCCGCCGCGCCCAGGTCGATGGGGTGGCGGCTCCCGCCGGGCAGAAAGCGCAGGTAGGCCCCGTGGGCGTTATCCACCAGCAGGGGCACGCCGTGAGCATCGCAGACGGCAGAGAGGGCCGCGATGTCCTGCATCCCGCCCAGATAATCCGGGCTGGTCAGGTAAACGCCAAAGGGTGCTCTCCCCTGCCCTGCCAGCTCCTCAAGGGCGGCGGAAAGGGCCTGCACCGTTACCGGGCAGCTGCACAGCGCGCCGGTATCCTCCGGTGCAGGCCAGAGCCACCGGATGTCGAAGTCCAGCAGAGCCGCTGCATAGAGCAGGGCTTTGTGGGCATTGCGGGCCGCCAGCAGCACCGGACGCTTGCCGGTGCGGGGCGCACCCTGCATAGTAAGGCAGAGCATGGCCCGGATGCACTGGGAGGAACCCTCGGTGCTGTAATAGGTGTGGGCCGTGCCGAACAGCCGGGTGGCGTTGGCCTCGCTCTGCGCGATGATGCCCTCGGCCTCGTAGAGCTCATCGGCCCCCCGGATCTCGGTGATATCCCACGGCTCACAGCCCAGCAGGCTCTGCCCCTTATGCCCCGGCATGTGGAGCCGGGCAGTGCCGGACTGGGCGTACCGCCGCACAAAATCGACGATGGGGGTGGTCATTTATTCACAGGCCTCGCCGTCGGCGCAGGCATTGCAGGTGGAGCCCAGCTGGATGGGCACTTCGATGCCCTGTGCAGCCAGCTCCTGATTCTGAGCCACCTGGATCATAATGGCGCACTCCATCCGCTTGCGGAACAGCTCACAGCCGTACTCGTACACGCCGGTAATGCTGCCGGTTGCGTGGTAGGAGTTGGCTGCACAGCCGCCGGAGCAGTAGAGCTTTGCCCAGCAGTCCTGGCACTCCTTGCGGGCGTAGGCGTTGCAGTGCTTGAACTCGTCCCGGACTGCCGTGTTGGTGACACCCTTCCAGATATCGCCCATCAGATACTTGGGATCGCCCACGAACTGATGGCAGGGATACAGATCGCCCCAGGGGGTCACAGCCATGTACTCGGTGCCGGAGCCGCAGCCCGAAATGCGCTTGTAGATGCAGGGGCCGCCGGTCAGGTCGATCATGTAGTGGTAGAAGGTGAAGCCGCGGCCCTCACGGTTCCGCTTGATCATCTCCTTGGCCAGGATCTCATACTGCTCCTTCAGGATGGGCAGATCTGCCTCGGTCAGAGCGCTGGGGTCACTGGGGTCGCAGACCACGGGCTCCATGCTCAGCTCGGTAAAGCCCAGATCTGCCATGTGGAAGATATCGTTGGTGAAGTCGGTGTTGTAGTGGGTAAAGGTGCCGCGCATGTAGTAGCCCTTATCGCCGCGCTTCTTCACGAACTCCTGGAACTTGGGCACGATGGCATCGTAGCTGCCATGGCCGGCGTAGTCCTTGCGGAAGCGGTCGTGGACTTCCTTGCGGCCGTCCAGGCTCAGGACCACGTTGTGGCACTCCTTGTTGCAGAAGTCGATGACATCATCGTCAATGAGCATGCCGTTGGTGGTCATGGTGAAGCGGAAGTTCTTATTGTGGATCTTCTCCTGCTCACGGCAGTAGGCCACCAGCTTCTTGACCATATCAAAGTTCATCAGAGGCTCGCCGCCGAAGAAGTCCACCTCGAGGTTGCGGCGGCTGCCGGAATTCTCAATGAGGAAATCCATTGCCCGCTTGCCCACCTCAAAGCTCATCAGGGCACGCTCGCCCTGATAGCGGCCCTGCGAGGCGAAGCAGTAGGAGCAGTTCAGGTTGCAGGTGTGGGCCACATGCAGGCAGAGGGCCTTGACCACGGTGTTGCGGTTCTTGAAATCGAACGCGAGGTTCTCATAGGTATCGGGGCTCCACAGCTTGCCGGATTCCTTCAGGCTTGCCACGTCATCAATGCACTGGCGCAGGTCGGCCTCGGTCACGTCCTCACGGTCGCCGTACTTTGCCATCATGGCGGCAACGATCTCGTCGGCGGTGTGGTCGGGGTACATGGCAATGACATCATACGCCACCTCATCCACCACATGCACCGAGCCGCTGCAGGTATCCAGCACGATGTTATAGCCGTTCAATTGATACTGATGTACCATTTTATTCTCCATTCCATTGTAACATAAAAAAATGCCGCCCGGCAAAGGCGGCATCCGATTTGCAGAAATTACTTGTTGCTGTTCTCGCACTTCTGGTTAGCCACGCCGCAGGAAGTCTTGCAGGCAGACTGGCAGGAAGTCTGGCACTCGCCGCAGCCACCGGTCACAACGCTCTTGGTCAGGTCACGAGTAGCGATCGTCTTAATACGTTCCATAATTAAAAACCTCTCTAGCTCCAAATAGTTGATACGCAGAACCACCTGCGCATTGTTATCTTGATATAGGATAGCACGGTTCAGGGATTCTGTCAAGATTTTTGTCGCATCTTCTGTGGGCAGTATTTTGTAGGTTGTACAAAGACGAAGCCTTACCCCACCGGCTGATACTTTTCCAATATTGTATGCAGCCCCAGCTCCCGGGCTTTTCCCAGCAAGTACCGGTAGCGGGCCAGAAGGGCCTGCCGCTCATAGATGTGCTGTTCGATGAGGTCGGTGTCCACCTCAAGGTCGAACATCATCTCGTTCCGGTGCAGGCAGAACAGGCACTCTTTCAGCTCCTCCTCCAGCTCCGGGTGGTAGCGCTCGTGTTCGGTGTCCCGCGGAATGCGGGGCGAAAGCAGGGTCTTTTCCTTTTGCGTGGTCTGGGTCATGGCAGTTCCTCCTCTTTGTGCGTCTTTGCTTCTTCTGATTTCCAGTATATGCAAAGAGCACGAGAAGGATGACAAAACAAGGCATCACACCGGGGTGTAGTTACCGTAAGGATTATCGTAGTGGCCCGCAAGGTAATTCATGCGGTTCATGTAACTCAACTGACGGTTGTTGCAACCATTGAGATATGCGTTCAATTCTGAACTTTCCAGCAGCTTTTCTGTTTGAAATCGAATCGCAGAAAGCTGTGCGTTTTGAAACTCTCCTTGCATATAGATTGCCCCCATTCCTGCCAAGATACCACTTATCTTTCCTTCCATTCTTCCCATACTTGCCCTCATACTTCTAAGTGTATTATTTGCTTTGAGCATTTCAGAATATAGTTTGTTTTGATTGTTTCGAATTTCTTCAAGATTCTCGATTACGATATCGAGCTGAGTCACAATATGATTCAGTCTCATTTCAGTATCATACTTATTATATGCACCATCCATCCCTTCCAGTTTTGTGCATATGCCTGCCGCAATATAATCGTAAAAGGCACACACAGCAGACAGATTCCTGTATTTATAATAGACATTACACTCTACATATAATTTATGCAAACTATCGGATGTGCGTCTCTCTTGATCTCGAATTTTCTGAAGCAGCACCGAATACGACTCTCTTTTCAGTGCATTCTGTGGGCTACGCATCTCATACTCTTCTTTTTCTTTTTTCCACGCCTCATAGTATTGTTCATTTCGTTCTTGTTTTTTTCTGTATGCTCGCTGAGCCTCTACGTATGCTTGAGCATATTTATTATACTCGCTTCTTTGTTTTACATATTCTTCAAGGGCGCTGTTATATAGCGCTTCGCTTTTTTTTGCTCGATAATGCTTTACGACAAGTGGAACGATAATTACACATGGTGGAAAAATCACTCCTGCAAATATGGTAAGAGCAAATACTCCAATCGACATGCGAAAATCCTTGACTTGAAAATTTTCTTTTTGAGGCGCAGACGGCTTTGCGGGTACTTCTCCGCTTGGCAATGTTGGAAGGCTCGCATCATAACGGCGTTTCCTGCAATATCCTTCAAAGGTTCTTGCGGGTGGCGAAATATAGCATTGCGCTATTTTTTTACGGATTGACTCTTCCATTTCCTGTTCTGTATATAGGTCTCTTTCTAAGTCTACCATCATCTGAAGATATTCTTTCAATTCCGCAGTTGTCACCCATTACACCATCCTTTTTATTTTATAGCCCGTATATTGATAATACCCCGATTATCGCTAATTGTCAACATGCGGCCAATTATTTATTCTGTAACTATCAAGCAATTAGGATGGTATATGCTATGATTCGTTACGATCCGCTTTGGGAGACTATGAGGAATCGCGGTATCTCCCAGTACAAGCTTTTGAAGGATTATCATTTCAGTGCTGGACAGTTGAGCCGTCTGCGCAAAAACGAGAATGTCAGCACTTATACTCTCAACACGCTCTGCCGGATTCTCGATTGCAGTATTGAAGAAGTCGCTGTGTATCTCCCCGACAATGCGGAACCTGCCGACTGAATCCCGCAAGAACTCCTGCGAAAGTGCGTCTTTTTCCGGTTTCTGCAAAAAATTTCAAAAAAGTGCTTGACAAAGCGGCGCTTTTTCCGTATAATAGCACACGTTGAGCGGCTCACCCCGCAAGACAGACCCAAGCTGATGGGGATTTGCATAGTGGTAGTGCGGTAGACTCTGACTCTACTTGTGGGAGTTCGATTCTCTCATCCCCAACCAAAAGACATCCGAACACTTCGGATGTCTTTTTTTGTATCCGAGTTATGGAGTGCACTCCGCCCTTGCACACGAGAGGAGTATTGGACATGGAAAACATCAAGAAAAACTTCGGTTTTGGCTGTATGCGCCTGCCCTTGAAGGATGGTGAGATCGATCTGGCCGAAACCAGCCGGATGGTCGATTATTTTCTGGAGCAGGGCTTCAACTACTTCGACACGGCCCACGGCTACCTTCAGGGCCGGAGCGAGACGGCGCTGAAGGCCTGCCTGACCAGCCGCCACCCCCGCGACAGCTACATCCTGACCAACAAGCTGACCGGCACTTTCTTCAAAACTGAGGCTGACATCCGTCCCTTTTTCCAGAGCCAGCTGGAAGCCTGCGGTGTGGACTATTTTGATTTCTACCTGATGCACGCCCAGAGTGCAACGTTTTACCAGCATTTCAAAAAATGCCGGGCCTATGAGACCGCTTTTGCGCTGAAGGCCGAGGGCAAAATCAAGCATGTGGGCATCTCCTTCCACGATCATGCCGAGGTACTGGAGCAGATCCTGACCGACTACCCGGAGATCGAGGTGGTGCAGATCCAGTTCAACTATGTGGACTACGACGACCCCGCCGTGCAGAGCCGCAAGTGCTATGAAGTCTGCCGCAGGCACGGCAAGCCCGTGCTGGTCATGGAGCCTGTGAAGGGTGGCAACCTGGTCAACCTGCCCGAAGAGGCCCGGAAGGTGCTGGACGAGCTGCACGGCGGCAGCCCAGCCAGCTACGCCATCCGCTTTGCGGCGGGCTTCCCCGGCATAATGATGGTGCTCTCCGGCATGAGCAGCATGGAGCAGATGAAAGATAACCTCAGCTACATGAAGGACTTCCAGCCCCTGAACGAGACCGAGCTGGAAGCCGTGAAGAAGGTGCAGTCGATCTTCCGCGGCATGAACCTGATCCCCTGCACCGCCTGCCGCTACTGCACCGACGGCTGCCCCAGGCAGATCGCCATCCCCGACCTGTTCGCCGTGATGAACACCAAGCAGATCTATCACGACTGGAACGCCGACTTTTACTATAATAATGTCTATACCGGCGCAGGCCGCCGGGCATCTGACTGCATCCAGTGCGGCAGGTGCGAAAAGACCTGCCCTCAGCACCTGCCCATCCGCAGACTGCTGACTGAGATCGCCGCGGAATTTGAAAAGCAGTAAATAAAAAGAGCGATACAGCAAACGCTGTATCGCTCTTTTTGGTTAACGGCAATCAGTAATTCAGACCGAAGCCGCTGCGGTAGTAGTTGCCGTCGGCATCGCAGTAGGCGTAGCTGCCGCCCTTGACGTTGGCGAGGATGGCAGGATCAATGTACTGATCCTTATCGTAGCCGGGCACGTCGTTGGGAGAGGCGCAGATCTCGCGCACCACACCGTCGATCTCCTGCTCGGTGATGGCAATGACGGCGGGGTCAGAGACCATGGTCAGGCTCAGCTTGCCGGTGGGGGCAAAGTCGCCGCTGATGACATCGACCTGAGCGTTCAGGGCGTTGTTCAGGGCAACGGCGCTGACGGTGTACTGGATGGTCAGTGCGTCGCAGTAGGGCTCCAGCTTATCCAGCAGCCAGGGGTTGCAGACCACGCAGGTGCCAACGACCTTGCCGCCGCGGGCATGGATGGCATCGGCCAGTTCCTTGATCTTCTCCACGTCCTTCAGGGTGACAACGGTGACCTTGTTGCCGGTCTTTTTCTGGCTCTTGTTGCGCTCGCGCTCGTCAGTGACGATCTCACCCATCTCGATGACGGGCATTGCGTACTGGTTGAACACCAGGCCGTTGCTGATGGGCCAGACGTGCAGGTAGAGCACATCGGCCTCCTCCGGGGTGGCCACCACGGTGTAGCCCTTCTTCTCAAAGGCTTCCGTCAGGGTCTTGCGCAGAGCGGCATCCTCGTCCGTGTTGCCCAGACCGGCACCCATGGCCTGTGCCATCTGTGCAAAGCCGGAGTCCACACCCTTGAAGGTGACGATGCAGACCTTCTGGCTCTTGGCCAGAGGCAGGAGCTTCTCGTGGTTCTTAACCAGAACAACGGCCTTCTGGTTGGCCTCGTAAGCCTTCTTCTTGGCACCATCGAAGTTGTCCACACGGGCCTGATCGGCCTTGTCGGGGTCGAGGTAGGGGTTATCCACCCGCTTGGTGCGGAACAGGCTCAGCAGACGGTTGTAGCTGGCGCGGTCCAGATCCGCCTTGGGCAGCAG
Organism: Faecalibacterium sp. Marseille-Q0746; assembly: GCF_017377595.1. Lineage (NCBI taxonomy): Bacteria > Bacillati > Bacillota > Clostridia > Eubacteriales > Oscillospiraceae > Faecalibacterium > Faecalibacterium sp. Marseille-Q0746. Next base: position 257,381 of record NZ_JAFREI010000001.1, read on the forward strand.
ACCGTCCTCCACAGCCTTGACGATGTTCTCGGGGTCGGTGTTGCCGCCGATGACATCGGTACCGGCAGAGATGGCCTTGGCGTAGCGCTCAGGCTCGGTGAGGTTCTCCACGCCGTAGATCTGAACGGTGGTGATGCCGGAGTCGGAGTTGACATAACCGTCAAAGCCCATCTTGTTCCGGGCCAGATCGGTGATCAGCTCCTTGCTGTAAGCGCTGGGCACTTCCTCGGTGCTGGTCACCTCGCCCCGGTAGGTCTGGGGCACGGCACGGCCATCGGTGGCAATACGGGAGTAGTCCGGCATGATGGAAGAGACCTTGTGGTCAAAGGCGCGCTGGAACGGGGGCAGATGATACTTTTCCATAGAGCCGGGGGTGCGGTAGATGCGCCACTGGCCGATGGGCACATGGGGCTCAAAGCCATTCTCAGAGGGGGCATCGCCGGGGAAGTGCTTGATGGTCAGAACAACGGAACCCTCGTTCAGGCCGTTGTCGCCATCCTGATAGCCCTTGACCAGAGCCTCGGCAATATCGCTGGTGACATCGGGACGCTCGCCGTAAGTACCGGAGGTACGGGGCCAGCGGGGGTCAGAGGTCACATCGACCTGAGGGCCGTACATGATGTTCAGGCCCTCGGCCTTCATCATCTTGCGGTCGGTCTGGGCCATCTCATAGACCATGTCGGTGTTGCCGTCGCCAATGACAGCCGCGCCGATGCCCAGAGAGTCCGGGTAACCGATGTTGATGGGGTTGGTGTGGAGAGAGTACGGAATGGCCACGCCGCCCTTGCAGGCCTCGTATTCCAGCATCTGGGTGCCGGCGTTGTGGTACAGGGCCACCATGCCGGCCTCGCAGCGCATGTCACCGCGGTAAACACCGGCGGCAATGTGCTTTTCCAGAACGTGGCTGTCATCAATGCTGACGGTCATGCCGGGCAGAGGGCCGGGCATGGGCTTTTCCCCGGGGTTGTGGTGCTTGTAGATCTTGCCCAGCTCCAGCTTGCCTTCGGCGTTGGTGGCCTCGGCACGGGTGGGCACCACAGGGCTGTTGAACAGGGTGTTCAGCACAAGGCCTGCCTGCTGATCCAGCCGCAGGTGCTTGACCATATCCTCAGCGCGCTGCTCAGGGCTCAGCCGCCAATCCTTGTAGGGGGCCAGCTCGCCGCTGTTGTCCAGATCCTTAAAGTACAGGCCGTCCTTGACGATCACGCCGCAGGTGGTCACACCGATGTCGGGGCCGTTGACGTTGTGGAAGATGACCGGCTCAAGATACTGGTCAATGATCTGCTCGCCCTCTTCCAGAGCGTAGGGTGCAGGGATCACGCCGTCTTTGGCCTCTGCCCACTGGTCGGCGCTGGTATACCGTGTCTGCATAATGTTTCTCCTTTGTCTCTGTGCCTGCAACAGCACAGCTGATATATTACTTGCCCGTTTATTATACTTCCAGTGCAGATCGTTCGCAAGCAAACAAATAAAAAAGTCACAAACTTTGGCGTAGTATACAAGGATGCTCTGCCGGATTTATGCAACTTTCCCCTATCCTGATCCACAAACCGGGTTCGATTCCTGCTGACAATGCTGCTTAAAAATAACCCTCTCCGTCAAAGCCTGCGGCGTTGACGGAGAGGGTCGTATCCTTAATTTACCAGATCATCTGGATGCGGCCTGCGCCGTACGGATCCTCGTAGTTGAGCATGTAGCCGGGGTAATCGGCCAGCGGGCTGTTGGCGCTTGCCAGATGCGGCAGACCGTTGGCATCCACGCCGCCGAACATGGCTGCGTAGCTGGACATGACAAGGTAGTCCTCAGAGACATAGTCTTTGATGAGGGTCGCGCCATCGAACATGGCAAAGCCATCACCCAGATTGCGCAGGGTGTAGTTCATGCCGGCCAGAGCGTAGGTGGCGTTCGGGTCAAGGGGCTTATAAGTACCGGTGGTCTTGTCGTAGATCTCCACATTGCTGACACGCGGGGTGGCAGCGCTGCCGGTCCAGACATTCTTGTCGTTGGTCTGAACGGTGTTGGGGATCATGGGGTGGATCGTGTACCTGGCACCTGCCACCTGCAGGAAGCCGCCGTTCTCCTTGCCCTCAGCACCGGCAAAGCGGGCACCAAACTCCAGAGCGTCCTGGATCTGCTGGCCGGTCACGGACATCAGGCAGGCCACGTTGCCAAAGGGGCTGACGGTCTTGCAGGTCTTGAAGCTCCAGGGGCCAGCCTCCACATCGGTGCGGATGCCGCCGCCGTTCATAATGGCGACATCACAGTGGAGCTCCTCGATCTCGTTGAAGTAGGTGTAGATGCCGTCGGCCACGAAGTCGCCGAGGTTGGTCTCGCCGGAGCGGATGCGGCGCTTGCCGGTGGCGGGATCGTTGATGTAGAATTTGGTATCGCCTACTGCGATCTCCTCGCCCAGCATATCGTCCACTGCGCTGATCCAGTTGGAGGCGGTGGCGGCCACGGCAGCATCCAGACCCTCGTAGGTGTCGATGAGCTCAGTGGTGATGGTGCCGTCCGCGCCCACGGTCATCTTGCCGATGTTCTTGAAGTAAGAACCGGTCTGGGTCAGGGTGACTGCCTTGCCGGAAGCATCGGTGACCTGCTTGTTGGCCATCACGGTGTGGGAGTGGCCGTCGATGAAAGCGGTAAAGCCGTGGGTGTGTGCAATGACTTCCTCACTGGTCCAGGGAGAGGAGGAGGGGTCAACGCCCAGATGGCCCAGACCGATGATGGTGTCAGCGCCCCAGAACTCAGCCTTGTCGATGGCCTTCTGAACGGCATCGTAGAGCTTCTGGCCGTCCTCGCCGCCCAGAATATCGTAGATGTACTTGGTCTGGGCATCGTTCATAAAGTAGGCCGGGGTAGACTTGGTGAAGGTCTCGGGGGTGGTCACGCCCACAAAGGCGATCTTGCGGCCGCCCACAAAGAAGAACTTGACGCTGGGCAGAACGTTGAAGCCGGTGCGCAGATCGACCCAGTTGCAGGAGACATAGGGGAAGTCGGCTTCCTGGATCACAGCCTTGGCACGGGCCATGCCGTAGTCGAACTCGTGGTTGCCGGGGGTGGCCAGATCGTAACCGGCCTCGTTCATCAGCTCGATGATGGTAGCGCCGTCATCCATGGAGCCGTAAGCGGTGCCCTGGATATGGTCGCCTGCATCCACCAGCAGCACATCCCGGCCGGTGTCCTCGATGCTCTTTTTCAGGGCAGCAATGGCAGCATAGGTGGGCTTGGGGGACTTGTTGTCGATATAGGTGTGGACATCGTTGGTGTAGAGGATGGTCACATCCGCTTTGTCACCAAAGAAGCAATTGGTCTCCTCCGCAAAGGCGGCGGGTGCACCGACAGAAACTGCGGTCAGTGCCGTGGCAGCACCGGCAGCCTTGATAAAGCTGCGGCGGGTAATGAACTGTTTCACAGGGAAAGACCTCCTTTGATTCAACACGCTCTTTCAGCCCTCTTCGTCAATGCTGTGCAGCGTCGTTTTCCCTTTTGGGGAACTGGCGGGCTTCAGCAAGACCGAGAGGGCTGTTTGTTACCTAAATCTTAACATAGAACCCCAGTTTCCGCAAGGGATTTTTGTAAAATTCGTGTCAAGAAATCCCACCATAGTCATACTGTTTTGGTAAAACGTTTGAAAATTCCGAGAAAAAGGGCAAAGCCCCGCATCCCATGGAAAGGGTGCAGGGCTTTGCCGCATTCAGAAAAGAGGGTCAGAGGATCGGGGGACGATTCTCAGACAGCATCAAATGGCATGGTATTCCTTGAGGAACTTCTCAAGGTCGGTGCCCTCGATCTTCTTGAGCACTTCCTTGAGGGCCACCCGCTGGATGAAGGGCAGATCCATATCGGTGATCTTCTTGCCGTCACGCAGTTTGACCGTTGCATCGATCAGGCTGCGGACATCATAGGTGCTGCCCCAGACCTCGGGCACGCCGCGGTCGATGTTGAGCAGGGTGTAAACCGCTTCCATACCGGTGCGCATGGAGTACTCGGTGGTAAAGATGGTGTCACGGCCGGTCTCGGCAAACTGGCCCAGGAAGGCGAAGTTGACAGCGCCCTGGGGCACGATGTCGGGGCGGTCGCCGAAGGCACGGGGCATGAAGAAGGCATCGATATAGGGCATCATCACAGGCACGGTGTTGGCGCTGTGCTCAGCCAGCTCAGCAATGTCCTCCTCGGGCACGCCGATGTGATACAGCCACTCCATGCAGATCTCGCGGCCGGTGCAGTCGCGCATGGGCTTCTTGACGTAATCGCCGGGCTTGTCGCTGAACAGGCCGTAGACCCAGACGCAGAGCTGGTTCTTGGGCTGATCACGGAACTGCTGCTGGCGGTTCAGGGTCCAGCTGAGCAGCCAGCTGGAATCCTTGACCGTGACGATGCCGCCGGTGACGGTGTGGCCGCTGAAGGGGTCACGCTTGCAGATCTTCTTGATATACTGGGGGATCTTGTCGTCCAGGGTGGTGATGGTGGCGCTTTCCCAGTTGGACAGCTCCGGCTGAGAGCAGAACTTTTCGGGATGGCCGAAGGAGGGATCCTGTGCAGCGATCTTCTTCCACAGATCCCAGCCGTTGCCCGGCTTGATGGTGGGATCAAAGCCTGCGGCCTTGTCCTGAGCGCCGATGGTGCAGCTCTCCACGCAGCCGCCGTTGGTGATGAAGAGCAGGTCGTTCTCGGTGAGGTCGATGGTCCTGCTCTCACCCTTGTGGTCCACGGTCACGCTGCTGGCCTGCTTTTTGCCGCCCTCGATCCGGAACTGGACATCGGTGACCTTGGTCTCGTACTGGAAGTCCACGCCATGGTCCTTCAGATAGGTGACCATGGGCAGGATAATGGATTCGTACTGGTTGTAGCGGGTAAAGCGCAGGGCGGTGAAATCGGGCAGACCGCCGATGTGGTGGATATAGCGCTTGAGGTAGAGCTTCATCTCCAGCGCGCTGTGCCAGTTCTCAAAGGCGAACATGGTGCGCCAGTACATCCAGAAGTTGGAGGAGAACACCTCATCATCAAAGATATCGGTGATCTTTTTGTCCTGCAGCTGCTCGTCCGGGGTGAAGAAGAGCTTCATGATCTCCATGGCACCCTGATCGGAGATGGCGAACTTGCCGTCGGTGTGGGCATCCTGGCCGCGGTTGACGGTGGCACGGCAGAGGGACTTGTTGGGATCCTCCTTGTTCAGCCAGTAATACTCGTCCAGCACGCTGGCTCCCTCGGTCTCCAGAGACGGGATGGAGCGGAGCAGATCCCACATGACCTCGAAATGGTTGTCCATCTCACGGCCGCCGCGCATGACATAGCCGATATCGTACTTGTAGCCGTCGCAGGCACCGCCGGGCAGCGGGTCCTTTTCAAATACATGGATGTGGTCGCCCTGCATCTGGCCGTCACGGACCAGGTAGCAGGCGGCAGTCAGGGCCGCCAGACCGGAGCCGATGAGGTAAGCAGATTTATTGTCAACGCCCTCAGGCTTTTTGGGGTGTGCAAATGCTTCGTAGTTGCCACTGGAATAATACATACTGGGAACCTCCTGTAGATCGTATTGGGAAGACTGCGTTCATGGTTCTGTGTCGTCTTCCCTTTCGTTGTGCTTAGTATACCCCAGTGGTTTTTCCAGAACAACAAACAAATCCTGAACAGTGTATAAAATTTATACAAAACACAACCATTGTCGGAAATATGGAGAAAGTGTGTATAACCCCGCACGAAAAAGCGCCCGCTTCCGAAGAAGCAGGCGCTTTTGAACGTTCATTGATTATTTTGTTTCAGGTGCCACCTCAAAATCGACCTTGCCAAGGTTGATATCGGCGCGGACGATGGTGATCATCATGCTGTCGCCCAGGCTCCAGGTCTTGCCGGAGGCGGGGTCAGAAAGGCGGATGCCCTCGGTGAGGGTGGTGCCGGTGGCGGTCAGGCTGGAAGCAGGCACAAAGCCCTCCACGCCGTTCTCCAGCTCCACGAAGATGCCGCGCTGGGTCACGCCGGAGATGATGCCCTCGTAGCACTCACCCAGATGGCGGCGGGCGTACTCGGCCTTGTAGTAATCCTCGGCCTTGCGCTCGATCTGAACGGCCAGCACTTCCCGCTCGCTGGACTGCTTGGAGGCCTTCTCCGCGAAATCGGTGTAGCGGACGATCATGGTCTCCTTGTCGGTGCCGCTGAGCAGGTCGGTCATCATGCGGTGGATGGCCAGATCCGGGTAGCGGCGGATGGGGCTGGTGAAGTGGGCGTAATCCTTGAGCACCAGACCATAGTGGCCCTTGGGCTTTTCCTCATAGCAGGCCTTGGACATGCAGCGGAGCATTCCGGTGTTGACGATCTGCTCAAACGGGGTGCCGCGCACACCTTCCAGAATGGCGCTCAGCTCCTTGGGGGTGGGCACTTCCTTGGCAAAGTGGTCGTTGATGCCGCAGGCCTGCAGCAGGCTGTGCAGGCGCTCCAGCTTCTCGCCGTTGGGCTCCTCGTGGACACGGTAGACAAAGGGGATCTGCTTGACCCGGGCAAAGTGGGCGGCGCACTGGTTGGCCAGCAGCATGAATTCCTCGATCATGGCCTCGCTCTCGCCGGAGGTGCGCTTTTTCACATCGATGCAGTGGCCGTTCTCATCCAGGATGAGCTTGACTTCCCCGCTCTCGAAATCGATGCAGCCGCGCTCCTTGCGCAGGCGGGCGCGGTGGGCGTACAGCTCCTTCATGGCGGGCAGCTGATCCAGCACCTCGGCGTACTTGGCCTGGGTCTCGGCATCGGCAGTGCCGGCCAGCAGGGCGTTGATCTCAGAATACACGCCCTTGACCCGGCTGCAGACGATGGACTTGACGAACTTGTAGTCGGTCAGATTGCCGTCCTGATCCAGACGCATCAGGCAGGAGAACGCCAGGCGCAGCTCCTTCTCGTTCAGGGAGCAGATGCCGTTGGAAAGGCTCTTGGGCAGCATGGGCACGACCTGATCCGCATAGTAGACCGAGGTGGCGCGGTTGAAGGCTTCCTCGTTCAGCTCACTGCCGGGCTTGACGTAGTGGGAGACATCGGCGATATGAACGCCCAGCTCATAGCCGCCACCGGAGAGCCGGGTCAGGCTGACGGCATCGTCGATATCCTTGGTCTCGGCGCTGTCGATGGTGAAGATGGGCAGAGCGCGCAGGTCCATGCGGCCCTTGCAGTCCTCCTCAGACACGGTCATGTCCTCGAACTTCTTGGCCTCGTCCCGCACCTTCTCGGGGAAACGGGTGTGGATGTCCTTGGCATAGAGCAGGGCCTTGGCGCAGCGCTTGGCCTCCTCGCAGCTGCCAAAGCGCATGGAAACGCCCACGCGGTGATCCTCCTGCCGGGTCCCGCGCTGCAGGATCTCCACAGCCACCTTGTCGCCGTCCTTCGCGCCGCCCTCGCAGTCGCGCTGGATGGTCATGGAGATGGCCGGGCAGTCATCGGGCACGAACTTCAGGCGGCCCTCGATGCGGCGGACAGTGCCCACCATGTCGTTCTTCTGCTCGAGCACGGCAAGGATCTCGCCCTCATCGCTGCCCTCCACCCGGGGGTGGGCAAACTTCTCTACCAGAACGGAATCGCCGGGCATGGCACCGCGGGTGAAGCGGCCCGGGATGAAGATATCGCCGGATTCATCCTCCAGCATCACAAAGGCAAAGTTCTTGCCCAGCTTGACCACCTTGCAGGGCAGGGCCTTTTCGGCACGGCCGGAGCGGGCAGTGAAGAACACGCCGGACTTCTGGCAGACCACAGCGTCGTGCACCAGCTCGTCCAGAGCCTCCATCACCTTGCGGTCTGCGGCACGGTCGCCGCCGAACTTTGCCTTGAGGTCCTTGACCATGCAGGGCTGGTTCTGGATGGCATGTTCAATTTTATCGCGTAATGACATATTTTTCTCCTTAACACTTTTCCGGCATTCTCCAATGGAACCCGGACAACTTCTTTCCCACGAGAGGTTTAGACAGAAAAACAGCCCCGCCTTACACGGGGCTGTACACGAGTGCTCAGGCCAGACGGCTGGCGAACACACAGGCCAGGATAGCCACCACAAAGAACACGATGCCTGCAATGCGGGTCACCTTGGCCAGCATCTGATCCGCAGGGGTCAGGCGTGCATTGTTGGCACCGCCCACACCACCGTTGATGGCACCGGCCAGACCCTGACCGTGGGTGTGCTGCATCAGGGTGAGGAGGATGATGACGGCCGAGACGACCAGCAGGATGGCACCGCCGACGATTTCAATGACAGACATGGATGGAACGCTCCTTTTATCTTTAGTTTCATAGAGACTGCATACAAATACAAGTGTATGATAGCACAAAAGCCCGGGAAATGCAAGAAAAACCGTGAGCTACGGGGCCAGAATTTCCAGCCCTGCCGCCACCCGGGCAAAGATGGCCGCGCTGGAAAAGGCAGGCTCGGCCTGCGTGTCCTGCAGCACCACGATGGTATAGCGGGGCTGCTCTGCCGGGACAAAGCCCGCAAACCAGTAATTTTTCAGCTCTGTACCGCCGGAAAACTGGCCGGTCTGGGCCGTGCCGGTCTTGCCTGCCGCGGTCTGGCCGGGCAGGGCGGCCTCATGGCCGGTGCCCCCGGCCACTACACCCGCCAACAGAGCCTGCAGGGCGGCGGCGGTGCGCTTTGTGAGCACCCGCCTGCTCCGGACATGGGAAAGCGCCGTGAGGGGTGTGCCGGTGGTCTCGTCCAGAGTGGTCTCCAGCAGCAGCGGGGTGCGGCAGATTCCCCCGCAGGCAATGGTGTTCATCATGGCGGCGACCTGCAGGGGGGATGCCAGCAGCTCCCCCTGCCCAAAGCAGAAATTGGCGTAGGCCCCGCTGGACGCAAGAGCCTCCCGCTCCGGCAGGACCCCAGCCGCCGTGTGCAGGGCATCGGTGAGCGGGATCGCCTGCCCGAAGCCCAGTTGCTCTGCCATGGCGCGGACAGCATCGGCCCCCAGCGCCTGCCCCAGCCGGATGAAGTAGCCGTTGCAGCTCTTTTCCAGCGCGCCGGCCAGATCCACCTCACCATGGGGGATGCCGCCCGCACAGCGGAAGATCCGGCCATCCACCGCGCACCAGCCGGGACAGGTGTAGACAAAGCCGCTTTCCCCTGCCTCCAGCGCCGCTGCCGCCACCACCGGCTTGAACACCGAGCCCACGGCATAGCACTGGAACGCCCGTTCCAGCAGGGGGCTGTCCGGGGCGTTCAGACTGGCCGAAATGTTTTCCGGATCATAGCCGGGGCGGCTGACACAGGCCCGCACCTTGGCGTTGGCGGTGTCCAGCACCAGGATGCAGCCGCTCTGCATCGTCTCGTTGGCCACGGCTTCGGCGGTCTGCTGGATCTCCCGGGAAAGGGTCAGCTGCACCCCCACGGCCCCGCTGTCGGCGGGGGTGAGGACGGGCTCGGCCCGCAGCTTTCCCTGGGCGTTGACGGTGCAGAGCAGGGTATCCCCCGCCCCGCTTCCGGTGAGCAGATCATCAAAGGCGGCTTCCAGCCCGGCAGCACCATGGCCCTCGCCATCGAGATACCCCAGCAGCTGCACTGCCAGCGGGGCGGCAGAGCTTCGCCGCGCCGCCGGCCAGCAGGAAACGCCCAGCGCGGAAACATCCCGGTCCACCTCCAGCAAGAACGGGGACGCGGCGTTCCGCTTCTGGTAGAGCGCCGCCTGCCCGGCGGCATCGGTGTAGGCGAACAGGCGGGCATAGCTGCCCTCCCCGGGCACGCAGAGGGCCATCCAGCGGGTGGTCTGCCCCGTGAGGAGCTGGCCCCTGTGATCATAAAAATTGCCCCGCCGGGCGGGCAGGTGGAGAGTGACCACGCTCTGCGCCGCCGCCCGGGCCCCGTAGTCCGTGTCGGAGCAGAGCCAGTACAGGCGGCAGACAACCGCCGCAAAGCAGAACAGCAAGGCCCCATACAGGGCCAGCACCCGTTTGCCGGACATGAAAACGCCCCCTCTCCCGCTTAGGATGGGCAGAAAAGGGGGCGTTGATGCGTTCAGGAGCAGATTTTTCGGACGAGCTCAGCGGCACGGGCGGCATCCTCGGCCGTGGCGGTGCCGTTGTAGCGGGCTTTGAGGTAGATTTGGCGCAGCTCGGCCTCGGCGGCAAAGTCCATACCGAAAGCGCGGCCGGTCAGGTCAAGGCTGGTATCGCCCCGCAGGATGGTCACGCCGTGGCGCTGGCAGTGGTCCAGATAGATGGCATACTCCCGCCGCACCTTGTCCACCGGGCTGAGGAAGAGCCCGGGCCAGCGGCGGGTACGCTTGTGGGTGCTACGCCGCACAGTGGTGTCCATGCAGGCAGTGTTCGTGTGCCGGAACTTCTGGCGCAGGAAATGCCGCACCGCCAGCACCGCACAGAGGACCGCCAGCAGGATACCGAGCACGGTCAGCATCAACATCCCGTCGATGAGCGGTTCTGCGTTCTCGGCGGCCTTTTGGGCGTTGGCGATGACCTCATCGGTAGATACGATCTCAGTGCGCTCCAACGGTTTGGGCGGAAAGAGGGTGAAGAGCCAGTGGATGAACTGCAGGATGCCGTGGAACAGCCAAGTCACACCCTGCACCACAATGTTGTTCAAAAACAGCTGCAGCACCGGCACGATCCCGCCAAAGTAAACGGCAGACGCAGCCGCCTTTGCACCGGCAACCACAACACTGCGGCTGAGCAGGAACGGCCCTGCGCACACCGCCGCCAGCACGCCGCCGGAAAGCAGCAGATAGCCCGGCCGGGTGGAGATCTCCGGGTCCTGCCGGGTGGTGCGGTTGAACCCCACCAGAAGCACCGCTGCCGCCGTTGCAAAGGGCAGGGCCGCCGAAAGCACCGCGTTGGCGTTCCACAGCAGCATTGCCACTGCAAAGAAGGGCCATACCCGGCAGAGCCAGCGCAGGCGCTCGGCCTGCCGCATCGGCGAAAGGGCAAAATCGCCGGTGTAGGCCAGCAGCACCGGGTAGACTGCCGCCGGGAAGTAGCAGAGCTTGTCCGCCCCTGTAGGCAGGAAAAGCAGCGCCGCCGCGCTCAGGGCCGCAAGAGTGGTGCGGAGGGGACGGCTGCCCTCAAAGCAGGAGGCCAGACCAAAGCAGAGGGCAGGCCAGACCAGCACCAGCGGCATGGGTGTCCCACCGAAGCTGGCAGCAAAAAAGCCCGCAAAGGCATAGTAAAAGCTCAGATCACCTGCCAGGCGCAGGGTATGTAAGAACATCATGCGCCCGCCTCCCCTGTCTGGGCCGTCTCTGCGGCCATTTCCGGAGTGAGCACCAGCAGCGGAATGCCAGGCAGGGGCTGCACGGCAGCACGCACAGCTTCTTCCGGCTCCGTTGTCACCACGATGCAGCTGACCTGCTCCTGCGGGTGGTAGTATTCGGCGCAGAACCGCGCACACGAAAGGGCGGTCTGCCCGGTGGCGCGGCCCAGAATTTCCAACACCCTGCGGTAGTGTTCGGGGCCGTAGCCCTGCGGGGTTTCCAGCGGCTTTCTCCACTCCTCACCGGAGAGGGCCGCATTGAGCAGCAGGTCAAAGGCAGCGTTTGCCGCAAAGCGGTAGGACACCGCCTTTTCTTCCAGCCTCCGGCAGATTGTGCGGGCCATGGAGTAGCAGAGCTCCGCCGGTTCCGGGTGGTCGTAATCCTTGGTATCCGCATGGACTAGCACCACCGCCCGGGGCTCAGTGGTGTAATCCCACTTTTTGACCATAAGTCCCTGCCCCCGGACGCTCTGCTTCCAGGCGATGGAGCGCATGGGGTCACCGCTGGTGTAGGGGCGGTAACCCGCCGTGAGAATAGGATCCTCGTAGAGATAGCGGTTCACCGAAAGCTCACCCAGAAAACCGCCCAGCATCTCTTCCAGTTCCGGCAGAGCGCACTCCCTGGGCGGAACAATGAGCTCGTGGAAGCCCCGCTCGGTGCGGGACTGTTCCACAAGACCCAGAAAATCGCCGCCGATGACCTGCATCGGTTCCAGCACATAGCGGCCCCGGCGTTCCAGCCTGAGGGCGGTGGAGAAATCCGCCTCCTGCCCCGGGCGCAGCCAGGTGGTGAACCGCACCGTGTGGCCCCAACCTGTCTGATCCTGCGTAATGTGGTGCTCCGTGCAGGGAAGAAACTCCTTGTTCAGGTGGAGCTTTGCCGCCAGGAACATCTTCCAACGGGGGCCGCTGTTCCGGACAACAAGGTGGATCACGGCGGGCTCCCCGGCTTCCACAAGATGATCCTCCACTTCCAGCCGCCCCTGCACATCGTCAAGGCTGTGGACTGTGCTGTAACGCTCCAGCCCAAGGGCTGTGGCCACCAGTAGCAGCGCGAAGATGACGGCGCTCATTCCGCACTCTCCAGCGGCACAGTGATCTCGGCCAACAGCTTGCGCATCCGCAGAGCGGCGGCTTCGGCGTTCATGCTGCTGCCCAGAGAAATGCGGTGAGAAAGCACCGCCGGGGCCAGCCCTTTGATGTCCTCGGGGATGACGTATTCCCTGCCCTGCAAGGAGGCATACGCCTGCGCAGCCTGATAGAGCGCCAGCGCACCGCGGGTAGATACGCCGCTGACAAAGCCGCTCTGTGTGCGGGTGGCTTCCACGATGTCCATAAGGTAGTGCTTGACCTCCTCGGAGACCTTGACCTCCCGGTAAGCCGTGCGGACGTATGCGGTCTCCTCGGGAGTGACGACGGGCTGCAGCTCGTTCAGCACGGTCTGGGCCGAGGGGCGGGAGAGCACCTCCAGCTCCTGCTCCCGGGTCATATAGCCCAGCGACAGCCGCATGAAAAAACGGTCCATCTGGGCATCTGGCAACGGGAAGGTGCCAAAGGATTCCAGCGGATTCTGGGTGGCCAGCACCATAAAGGGCTCAGCCAGGCGGCTGGTCACGCCGTCCACGGTAATCTGCCTTTCCTCCATGGCTTCCAGCAGGGCCGACTGGGTACGGGGCGTGGCACGGTTGATCTCGTCCGCCAACACAAAGTTGGTGAAGAGCGGGCCAGGCCGGAACTCGAACTCACCGGACTTCTGGTTGTAGAAATTGATGCCGGTCAGATCGGAGGGCAGCAGGTCGGGCGTGAACTGCACCCGTTTGAAGCCTCCGCCCACCGTGCGCGCAAATGCACGCAGGAGCATGGTTTTGCCGGTGCCGGGCTTATCCTCCAGCAATACATGGCCTCCGCAGAGGAAGCTGACCAGAATTTTCTCGGTAGCATCCTCCTTGCCCACAATGACACGGGCACAATTGGACACAACTTTTTCGCGGTAGGCGGTAAAAGCGGCAGTGTTCATTGGTGTTTCCTTTCCCAAAAACAATTTTTCTAAGTGTACTCTTGTTTGGAAAGGGTGTCAACAAAAAAGAAGGCAGAGCCTCCCGGGTGGGAAGTTCTGCCTTCTGCGGCGTATTGAATTGGTACGGGGAGCCGGTGCGGCTTAGTACATGCCGCCCTTCCAAACCACACTTTTGGAGCCGAATCACGAATATCGGGAAACGTAGACTTTTGTAGAATTATCAAGGCCACAAGCCGATTTTTCCAGATTCTCCGTTTTTGCACGATCCACGCTTTTCTACGCAAATCTACGCCACTTACCGGGTGATTGGCGTAAGTTTTGGCGTAAGTTTCGGCGTAAGCAATTCCGCTTCATACGTCGAAAATCACAGGTTGCCGGCGATCTGTTCAAAGGCTCTTTCAACCGATTCAAAGCTGCTGTGCGTGTAGATATCCAACGTCACACTGGCATTGGAGTGTCCCATCAGGTATTGCAGGCTTTTTACATCCAGCCCGGCCTGCTGAACATTGGTGCAGAAGGTGTGTCGCAGCACATGAGGTGTAATGCGCGGAACAGGTTTGCCGTACGCCTTCTCAAACTTTCCCTGCACGCCACGCATATAGTTTTCCAAGTGCATTGCCACCTTCGGCATTCCGGACTTGTCCAGAAAGAGGAATCCGCTGCAACCATCCACCAGCGCTTCCACTTTCGTGGACGCTCTGGCTTTTACTACACGCCGCAACGCTGCACAAACGGTATCTGTCATGGGAACATTGCGGATACCGCTTTTTGTTTTCGGCGGTGTGACAAAGTAGGGCTTTTCAGCCGTCCGGCAAAGCTGCCGCCGGACATGGATACAGTGCCGTTCAAAGTCGATATCTGCTCGTGTCAGGCCATACAACTCACTCACACGCAAGCCGGTTCCCATAAGAATGACGATATCATCATAATAGTTGCCGCCATAGTCTTGAACGAATTGCAGATATTTCTCCTGCTGTTCTCTGGTCAGGGCATTGCGCACATAAGCGTCCTTCGGCACAACGTCCGACAGCTTGAACTTAAATGGATTCTTGCGGATAATGTCATCCTCTACCGCCATCTCAAACGCCGGTCTGACAACGCTTTGCAGGATTCCTATGGTGTTTTGCTTGAAACCGCTGTCATGCAGAAACACGAACCAGCCTTTCGCATCGGACAATTTTACCGTTTTGATGGCTTTTTGCCCGAAAGGGTCAGCATGAATCCGCTTGACCGCTGTGTTGTACGACCGAAGTGAATTGGGTTTCAACCCACGTTTCAGGTTCATATAGCGGTCAACCAGATCAGCCACCGTCATCTCTCCGGCGGCGTAGTCGATGCCGTCTGCCAGATCGCGCCACAGATCTTCCTCTTTTTTCCGCAGCTCTGACAGGGATTTAGCGTAAATACAACGCCGTTTCTTGTGGATATCGGTATAACGATAGTCGTAGGTACCGTTTGCTCTCTGGCTTTCGCCATCCTTCAGAACACGGCCCTTGCTATCCTTGCGCTTTTCAGGCATTTAGAAGCTCCTTTCTGTGAAAAGCGCATATAGGGGTTAATTTTAGTATACCATACCGACCATGCGATTTCCACCGATATCGTACAGAAAAGACGTTGCACAGTTCTCAAATAGAATACGTCATCTGAGAAGGTTGCCGCCAGATTGTCCGGGTCTTGTGGAGCGAGAGCCGAACGGAAACCGTGAAAGCAGTCCCAGTAGATGTTGCCTTTAGCTCGTTCCGGGTCAATGTGCTCGCTGTTGGAAAGGTTGAAACTGCGGTCATTGTGCTTGGGGTTATAGGTGCCGTGGGTTCCGGCTCGTCCGTTGTGTCGCGTTAATTTCAGATAGACATCCCTCTTTTCCTGTATTTTTTGTGTACGGCCACTCGTGCGATCAAATCACAGAAGTGATACAATTCTTCTAAGCAACGGGTCTCGCATTTCAAGACCGTGTCTTGAAATCTTCTCTCGGTTCTGGCCAACCTGCTGGCCGGGTTTTGCGCGGCCCTCTACGCCGAGGTGCTTGCCCGTTGCCGCAACGCCCCCTCTACCCCGTTTTTCATCACCGCGGCCATCCCCCTCATCCCCGGCAGCACCCTGTATTACTGCATGAACGCCGTCGTCTCCAACGACCTGCCCGCCGCCGAGCATTTTGGGGAGCAGACCTTTCTGGCGGCGCTGGGCATTGCGGGCGGCATGGCCATCGCATGGTGTCTGGCCGATTTAAGCCGGAAGCTCCGGGGGCGGCTGTAAAGCGCGTGCTGCGCCGCGCCCCGGCTGCTTGACAAGCTGATTTTTTCTGGATACAATACAAAGAAAAAACCTCGGAGACGCTCCGGGAAAGGAACATTTGGATGAGATCGAACACGAAACAGGCCCTGCTGGTGACGGTGGTGGGCGTGACGCTTTTTGTGGCGCTGCTGCGGCTTTCGGACGTTTTGGCCTTTGCCGCGCAGCTGGTGGATCTGGTGCTGCCCATTTTGGCGGGCGGCATTCTGGCGTTGTTCCTCAGCGTGCCCATGGCCGGGCTGGAAAAGCGGCTGGGGCGGCTGTTTGCCAAAGCGAGAAAGCAGCCCTCGGGCAAGGCGCTCCACCTGCTGAGCTTTCTGCTCACCCTGCTGGGGGTGGTGCTGGTGCTGGTGCTGGCCCTGACGCTGCTGATCCCGGAGCTGGTGCAGTCCTTCCACAGCCTGTATCTGCAAATTGAAGCCAACATCCCCCGCTGGACGGCCTACCTCCACGCCCAGGACCCCGACATGGGCTGGCTGATGAGCCGGTTGGAGGGCATCGACTGGGAGCAGCTGCTGCACAAGGTGACCTCCGGCCTCGACACGGTGCTGGTGAACGCGGCGGGGGCCGTTTCCGCCACGGTGAATCTTGTGGTGACGGCCTCCTTTGCGCTGATCATCTCCGTCTACCTCTCGCTGGGGGCACAGAGCCTGGGCCACCAGGCCCGCACCCTGGTGCGCGCCTACCTCAAGCCCGGCCACGCCGCCTGGGTGCTGAAGTTCTGCCGCCTGTTCCGCCAGTCCTTCGCCAACTTCCTCACGGGCCAGTGCAGCGAGGCTGTGATCCTCGGCATGCTTATGAGCCTCGCATTCTCCCTCTTCCGCATTCCCTACGGCAGCCTGGTGGGGATGCTCACCGCCATCTGCGCCATCATCCCCTATGTGGGGGCGCTGCTCTCCTGCGTCATCAGCGTGTTTCTGGTGCTGCTGGTGGACCCCCTGCTGGCGGTGCGCGCTTTGCTGGTCTACCTTGCGGTGCAGTTCATCGAGAACCAGTTCATCTACCCCCGGGTGGTGGGCAAATCGGTGGGGCTTTCGCCCCTGTACACCCTTGTGGCAGCCATGATCGGCGGCAAGCTCTTCGGCATCCTCGGCATCCTCTTCTTCATCCCGCTGACGGCGGTGGTGCTGGAGCTGGTGAAGGAAGACGCCTGCCGCCGCCTGCGCACCAAGGAGACGCTGCAATAAACAAACAGCGGCCCCGCAGACCTTTTTCAAAGTCTGCGGGGCCTTGTGCTGTGGGGCTATTTTACCTGCACGGTCATGGTTCGGTCACTGCCCGGTAGCCGCGGATGACGCGCCACTTGGCAACGCCCTTGTCCGGCTTAAAGCTGCCGTCGGCGCGGGCTTTCAGGTAGCCCTGCTCGATGGCCCACTGGGCGGCTTGGGTCAGCTCCGGGTCGGCTACGTCCGCAAAGGCGGGCAGAGTGGCCGGGGCCGGGCGACCCGCGGTGTTCCAGAGGAGCATTGCCAGCTCGGCGCGGGTATGGGGCACGGCCACCCCTGCAGGCAGGAGCTGGTCAAGGATGAGCTCCGTGCCCACCTGATAGGCCACGACGCCCGCCACGCCCACGACTGCGCCGACCGCCAGAAGGGTGCCGAAGCCGTCTCCGCCGTCTGGGCTGCCCTCGTCGCTCTCGGCGGTGCGCCAATGGCCATAGAAGGTCACGTCCCGGTCGAGGTTGCCCACATGGTTCACGCCCGGGCCCATGTAGTAGGGGCTATCCTCCAAGCGGGTGCCGTCCTCAAGGAACCAGCCCTCAAAGAGGCGTTCTTCCTCCTCGCTGCCGAAGATCGCACCGGGGATCTGCATCGACGGCTCCGCTTTGTCCCCCGGGCGGACGACCCAGTAGGCCGTATAGTCTGTGGGGGCCTGCTCTGGCCGGGCGATCTTCGCCTTCTTGCTCTCGTTTACTTTGCCTTCCACCAGAGCGAGGCCGTCCAACGTTCCGAACTGGTAGATGGTTCCTTCCGGGCAGGTTTTCTTTCCGGCAAGCAAGTCCTCTATGGTTCGGTTGCGCTCGGTATGACGAATCTTTGCATTGCGAGCGTTCTGGTTCTCCACAAAGTGAGCGTAATGGATTTCATAGAACATCTTCTCCACATCGCTGAATGCGGCAGTCTGTTTATCCTTGTCGGATGCCGAACGGATGCCATGATAGCAGTCCCAGTAGATGTTACCTTTAGCTCGTTCCGGGTCAATGTGCTCACTGTTGGAAAGGTTGAAACTCCGGTCATTGTGTTTTGGGTTATAGGTGCCGTGGCTTCCGGCTCGTCCGTTGTGTCGTGTCAGTTTCAGCTAGACATCCCTCCGTTTCAACAGCTTGGTGGGGAGAACGCAGCAGCGGAGCTGCTGGATCTGCCGCCGTTTTGCGCCAGATAATACCCAGTAGGATATGACGCACAGCATCATATCACTGGGCAAGGCGTTCCCCCTTGACTCCCTTCAACGGGCC
>NZ_JAFREI010000020.1:0-58551 GCF_017377595.1 Faecalibacterium sp. Marseille-Q0746
ATATTGGTCGGTGACGATGACGGTGAGGTTCCACCTGTTCCCATTCCGAACACAGAAGTTAAGCTCACTCGTGCCCAAGATAGTTCGCTGGAAACGGCGCGTGAAAATAGGTAGTCGCCGACTTAAATGAAACCCCTGAGGAAGAAATTCCTTGGGGGTTTATTGTTTTTGTGCGGTACTTTCTTTCACTGGCAAAGAAATTGCCAAAGGTTTCTATTTCTGCCTGATTTTTTCGTACGGTGTGCTATCATAAGGCTGGAAACGCTTTTGGGAGAAACGCGTTCCCATGCAAAAAACAGTTGACAAAGGATCGGCCTGCTGTTTGACCACCACTTTTCGATCATGTGAGCATGAACTGGAAAGGAGCAGAAGAAAAATGACAAACAAGAAATTCAAGTTGGCAGCAATGTCGCTGGCCACTGCGGTTGCAGTGAGCACGGTTGGCCCCAGTGCTTCTGCGGTGACGTATTATCTGGGCGATGGCAGTGTAACTGTTGACCAGGATGAGAATCGTGGTGCGTACAGTTATCAGGGTGAGGACGGCAGTGAGGAACACCGTACCTACGTCAATGAGGATACACCGGATAAAGGTACGATCTACGTTAAGGACGGCAACGCGCCAGAAGTAGTCCCGCCAACCACTGATAACTCCAACAATGGCACAGAGGAAACCACACTGACGGATACTACCACAGATTCTTCTGGCAACAACACAGTGAACAGTTCCATGTCTGAGACCACAACTGAAAACACCATCACGGTCAAGGAAGATGTGAAAGATGCAACCATCGTGGTTGAGGGTGTGAATGTAGATACCAGTGATACCAGCACCCAGACTGACACCCAGGCTGAAGTGTCCGCAGATGCCAAAGAAGATAAAACCATCATCAAAGTGGGCGAGGGTGCAGATGTTGACCTGACAGTCAAGGATTCCAACCTGACCACCGGCGGCCATGGCATTGATATTGGTGTGAATCTGGATGACAAAGATGATAACAAAGGAGCTAACGTTGACCTGACGCTGGATAATACCAAAATCAATCTGACCGAAAAAGATAACACCGCAGGTATTGTTGCACGGGATCACTCCAAGGTGGACGTCACATTAAAGGGCGAAAACACCATTGATGGCAAGAAAGCCTTGGAGGATGCCGCCCAGGAAGCAGAAGAAGCGAAAAAAGAAGGCACGAGCAGCCCCAACCGCAATGTGGAAGGCATCCGCGTGGGCGGCGAAAACGCAGGTGATGACAGCAGTGGCGAGGGTGCGTCCCTGACCATCAAAGGAGACGAGACCAGCGACCAAGGCTCTCTGAACATTGACCATACTTCTACCGGAATGGTGATCTCTAACGATTCTGATGTGACCTTGACGGACAATGCCGATGTGGATATCAAGCACACAGAAGCAGGTTCCACTACGCAGGGTGGCCGCGGTATCGTACAGCGGGGTGACCTGGCCATAGAGGACAACTCCAGCCTGACAATCGACACGGTGCACCGAGGTGTTCACAAAATCGATAACGATCAGGGCGGCTTGAGATACGATAACAACGGGCATGGCATCGACAGCACCGCTGGTATCACTGTGACAGATGACAGTACCCTGGAAATTAAGGGAACAGATGGTTCTGCAATCTACGGCGGAACCGGTTCCAGCCTGACCGTAAAGGACAGCACGCTGGACATCGACGGCAATGGCAAGGGCATCGACTATGAGAGCGGTGCCGGGAACATCACCTTCGAAGATTCCAAGGTGGATATCAACAGCAATGGCATGGGCATTGCCGTTGCTCCCGAAGGCGGCACCAACATCACCTTTGACAACTCCACCGGAAGCGTCAGTGCTCAGAATGGTACTGCCATCTACGGCCCCGAGAGTAACGGAAAGGGAAAACTTACCGTTACCAACAAGAGCGAGGTCAAATTGGAAGCTCCCACTGGCATCTACGCTGGTTTTGATGAAGTAGAAATCAGCGGTAAGAGCAAGGTAACCTCCATAGGCAGTGTTGGTATGATGTTTGTTGGCGGTCAGAGTGGTGCGACCAAACTGCATGTTACCGGAGAGAGCGAATATAATCTGCAAATGGAGGGTTATGCTCATGCTCTGCGTGTTAACCTAAGCAAGAATCCAAGCAGTATTCTGGTTGATCAAAATAGCAAGTTGCACCTTTCGCAGGCTACAAAAGGCGCAAGCGCTATTGTTCTCGGTAACGGTGCAACTCTTACCATGGATAACGGCACTCTTATCACTGAGGGCAATTTCCTCAAAGGTATCTATTCTCTGGGCAGCAACTCCACCACTACCATCAAGAACGGCTCCCATGTGGATGTGAACTCTATCGTAGGCACTAAGAGTGACAAGGGACAGAAGCTCATCGTTACCGGCGGTACGCTGACCTATGACTACAAGGCCGACAACACCCTGTGGCCGGAGAACGAGCAGGGCGACAAGCTGACCAATTTCCTGCTGACCAAGGATGATGCCCACGCAAACTTCGATGCCCTTTCCTATAAAGGCCAGACCTATACCTACCTCTCTGACCTGAACAAGGAGACCGGGAAGCAGTATCTCTCCGTGTGGGTGCCCGCCGCCGCACTGAACTATATGCTGGATGTGGACGGTTCCCACGACCCGGAGATCATCGGCAAGGTGCTGGAAGAGCTGAAGCAGGCCGGATACAATTTCGACACTGCCTACCAGACCGCTGAGAATGGCGATCAGGTCGTTATTCTGCGGGATATGGTGGTGAACGGTAAGAGCCTGAACTTCACCAAGACCACCGATGCAGAGGGCAACACCAAGCTCATCTGGGGCAACTACGAAAAGCAGGCAGATGGTGCCCCCAACGCTTATGACATGGTCTATGGCACCGAGTACGAGTATGAGGGCAAGACCTATACCATCGTCTGGGGTTATGAGAGCCAGAACAACCCCAACACCACCGCAGCAGCGGGCGTGCTGGATGCTTTTGGCCCGGATTCCAACGTGAAGGTCACCGGCGAGAACATCGATGGCACCGACTCCGCACAGTACACCGTGACCATTTACGGCGCTCTGCGGGAAGTGACCGACCCTGTGATCCCCACGAACCCGAAACCGGAAACGCCCGAGGACTCCGATCCTACTCCTCCGGCTCCGGCTCCCACTACGCCGACCACCCCGGCAGTGCAGGATGCACGGCCCACCACTCCCGCCGTGGAGCAGGCAGTTGCTAAGACCACGCCCGCCCCGGAGACCCCCGTGAACCCGCCGGTACAGGATGTCCGCCCGGAGAGCGGCAAGCTGATCCAGACTGGTACCACCAACTGGATGGCAGATGTTCTGGTGCGTGCAGGCGGTGTTCTGCTGGCTGCCGGTTATCTGCTGGAGCGTAAGCGCAAGAGCATGTTCCATAAGGCACAGCACTGAACACACTTCTGTAAATGACGTAAAATGGTAAAATATTAAACTGGCTTGGGGCCGCTGCACAAATTTTTGTGGGGCGGCCCCACTTTTTGCAGAAAAAGGCGCTCTCGTCCCGTATTAAGGGATGAAAGCGCTTTTGAGTTTGCAAAAAAGGATGAGAACGAGAATGAAAACTTCACCGCACCGCCGGAAGCACCGGCGCAGAGCCTTCCGGCGGCTGTTCTGGCTGCTGGTGCTGGCGACCCTGCTTCTGCTGTTGTGGCCCCGGCGGGTCACGCTGGATGGGCTGAACAGTCCCCATGCCATTTTACTGCGGGCCGACAGCGGAGAGGTGCTGGCCGAAAAGGATGCCGACAGCACGATCTATCCGGCTTCCATGACCAAGATGATGACGGCGTTGCTGGCCATAGAAGCAAACCCGGACCTCGACACGCCCGTGACCCTGCCCGAGGAGATCTTTCCGGCTCTGCAGGCCCAGAATGCCTCGCTGGCGGGGTTTCAGCCCGGGGAAACGGCCACGGTGCGGGATCTGCTGTACGGTGCCATGCTGCCCTCGGGGGCCGAGTGCTGCGAAGCGCTGGCCCGGGAGGTGAGCGGCAGCGAGGAAGCCTTTGCGGCCCGGATGAACCAGAAAGCGGCAGAGCTGGGGATGACTGGCACGCATTTCTGCAACCCCACTGGTCTGCACGACCCGGAGCATGTTTCCACCGTGCGGGATATGGCCCGGCTGACAGAAGCAGCCCTGCAGAACGAGACCTTCCGCAAGCTGTTTACCACGGAGCGATATACCGTTCCGGCCACCAACTGCCACCCGCAGGGGTTCACGATGCACAGCACCCTGCTGAGCCAGCTGGACGGCACAGAGCTGCACCGTGGCCGGATTCTGGGTGGTAAGACCGGTTACACCGGGGAAGCAGGGCTCTGCCTTGCCAGTCTGGCCGAGGTGAAGGGCAGGGAATACATTCTGGTCACGGCCGGGGCAGGGGGAAACCACAGCACCGCGCCCTACCACATCGAGGATGCCGTAACGGTCTACCGCCGTGTGAGCCGGGGGTCCTGAACAGGGGAGCGGATGCGCTCCCTTTTTCTGTGCCCGGCTTTGTGGTACAATGGAACAAAACCATTCACAGAACAGGAGAACCATCATGCTCAAGGATTCACAGGTCGATCTCTGCGGCCGCACCGATTTTACCCGCACTGCGCCCCTGCTTGCCCGGGACGAGGCGTTTTCGTTTGCCTGCGCGGGCTGCGGCGGCTGCTGCCGGGGGCGGGAGGATATCGTGCTGTCGGGCTTTGACCTGTGGCGCATTGCGGCCCGTCTGCGCCTGCCGCCCCGCACCGTGGCCCGGGCGTTCTGTCGGGGGAGCATCGGGCGGGTCAGCCACCTGCCGGTGCTGCGGCTGGCCCCGCTGAAGGAGGAGCGCGGCAACTGCCCCTTCCTCACCGGGAACCACTGCGCCATCCACGATGCCGAGCCGCTGGTCTGCGCCCTTTACCCGCTGGCGCAGGAGATCACGAAGGACGGTCAGGTATCCTACTTTTTGCAGCCCACCCAGTGCGGCGGGCAGGTCATTGCGGCAAGGGTGGGGGATTATCTGGCCCGTTACGATGTGCCCGCCCGGGAGGCCACCGATGTGCGCTGGGCGCAGGTGTGCATGGAGTTGGAGGATACCGTGGAGCGGCTGGAGGCTCTGTTTGAGCCGGTGTTTGCCCGGCGGATGCAGGAAAAGCTGTGGCAGGCGCTGTATTACCGGTACGACTTTGCAAAAGAGTACCGCCCCCAGCTGGAAGAAAATCTGCTCTGGCTGGACAGTGAGCTGAAAAAGCTCGAAGGGATGCAGATGCGGCACAGAACTATCGAAAAAAGTGATAGATAAAATTACTTTGATTGATAATTCGGGCTGTTTCCCGGTTGTTTTAGAGCGGAAAGTGTGATATACTTCACGAGTGTAAAGCGGCAGCGCGATACGATAGGCCGCTTGAATACTGGCTTTCATGCGGTGTCCTGCTGCCGCGAAAGTAGAATTGAGGGAGTAATATCATGCGTAAAATTTCTCGTCGTTCGTTCCTGTCTGCCGCCGCTGTCTGCGGCGCAGCTGCTGCCCTGACTGCCTGCGGCGGTTCCTCCAGCTCCACGGCTGCTTCTTCCACCGCTTCCTCTGCTGCGGCTTCTTCCGCAGCGGCTGACGGCCAGAAGTATACCGTTGGCATCTGCCAGCTGGTGGAGCACGCCGCTCTGGACGCTGCCACCCAGGGCTTTGAGGATGCTCTGACCGCACAGTTCGGCGAGAATGTCACCTTTGACTTCCAGAACGCTCAGAACGATTCCGCAACCTGCGCCACCATCGCCAACGGCTTTGTTTCCGCAGGCGTTGACCTGATCATGGCAAACGCTACCCCCGCCCTGCAGGCCGCACAGGCTGCCACCAACAGCATCCCCATTCTGGGCACCTCCGTCACCGAGTACGGTGTTGCTCTGGGCCTGACCGATTTCGATGGCACCGTGGGCGGCAATGTCTCCGGCACCTCTGATCTGGCTCCGCTGGATCAGCAGGCGGATATGATCACCGAGTGGCTGCCCGAGGCCACCAAGGTGGGCCTGCTCTACTGCTCTGCCGAGGCAAACAGCCAGTATCAGGTAGACGAGGTTCAGAAGTACCTTGAGGCCAAGGGCGTTACCGCTACCCAGTACGCTTTCTCTGATTCCAACGATCTGGCCTCTGTCTGCCAGAAGGCTGCCGACGAGAACGATGCAGTGTATGTCCCCACCGACAACACCTGCGCTGCCAACACCGGCATCATCGACGGCATCTGCCGCCCGGCCAAGAAGCCCGTGTTCGCCGGTGAGGAGGGCATCTGCTCCGGCTGCGGCGTGGCGACCCTGTCCATCAGCTACTACGATCTGGGCTACACCACCGGTGAGATGGCTGCCAAGGTTCTGACCGGTGAGGCCGATATCTCCACCATGCCCGTTGAGTATACCAACGTGACCAAGAAGTACAACAAGACCATCTGCGATGACCTGGGCATGACCGTTCCCGAGGGTTACGAGGCCATTGAGGAATAACAGGCGCTCAGTCTGCTTTGCAGAAAGCTCCCCTGATAGGGGCGCAGAGTTCACGCTGCAGTAACGAAGAGACTTTACAATAAAATCAGCGGAGAAGAGTGAATTTTGGCTCTTCTCCGCTTTCCCGTATCAGAAAAAAGTGTAGTTACAGGAGGAAAACGTTTTGGATATTCTTGCAAGACTTGCCAACCTGCCCGGTGCCTTGCCCGGTGCCTGTGCGCAGGGCCTCATCTGGGGCATCATGGCCATTGGTGTGTACCTGACCTACCGCATCCTGGATGTGGCTGACCTGACCGTAGACGGTTCCTTTGGCACCGGCGGCGCGGTCTGCGTTATGTGCCTGCTCTCCGGCATGAACGTCTGGGCAGCGCTCTTCATCGCCCTGCTGGCCGGTCTGGCCACCGGCCTTGTCACCGGTCTGCTCCACACCTTTATGGGCATCCCGGCCATTCTGGCTGGTATTCTGACCCAACTGGCCCTCTACTCCATCAACCTGAAGATCATGGGCAAGGCCAACCAGTCCATCAACGTGGACAAGTACGACCTGCTGATCTCCCTGCGCTGGGTCAAGGAGCTTGCCCTGCACAACCCCATCATCATGGTCATTCTGGTCAGCGCCGTGGTCATCGGCGTGCTGTACTGGTTCTTTGGCACCGAGCTGGGCTGCGGCATCCGCGCCACCGGTTCCAACCCCGCCATGAGCCGTGCCCAGGGCATCAACACCAGCTTCAATGTGGTGCTGGGTTTGGCTGTCTCCAACGGTCTGGTGGCCCTGTCCGGCGCGCTGCTGAGCCAGTATCAGGGCTTTGCCGATGTCAGCATGGGCCGTGGTGCCATCGTCATCGGTCTGGCCGCTGTCATCATCGGCGAAGCCCTGTTCAGCCGCATTTTCCACAACTTTGCCCTCAAGCTGGTGTCCGTCTCGCTGGGTGCCATCATCTACTACATCGTTATCCAGCTGGTGCTGACCCTCGGCTTTGACGCAAACCTGCTCAAGCTGTTGAGCGCCTCCGTGGTGGCCGTGTTCCTGGCCGTGCCCTATTGGAAGAGCAAGTACTTCGCAAAGCCCGCGGCAAAGAAGGCACAGAAGGAGGATGCAAAAAATGCTTGAGATCCAGAATGTTTCCAAGACCTTCAACGCCGGTACCGTCAACGAGAAAACGGCCCTGAATGGTTTGAACCTGAAATTGAACGAAGGTGATTTTGTCACCGTCATCGGCGGCAACGGCGCGGGCAAATCCACCATGCTGAACGCTGTGGCCGGTGTGTGGCCTGTGGACAGCGGCAAGATCATCATTGACGGCACCGATGTGACCAAACTGGGGGAGCACCAGCGCGCCGCCTACATCGGCCGCGTGTTCCAGGACCCCATGACCGGCACCGCTGCCACCATGCAGATCGAGGAGAACCTTGCCCTGGCCGCCCGGCGCGGTAAGCGCCGCGGCCTGAGGATCGGCATCACCAAGGCCGAACGGGAGCGCTACCGTGAACTGCTCAAGAGCCTGGACCTGGGCTTGGAGGATCGCCTGACCGCCCGCGTGGGCCTGCTGTCCGGCGGTCAGCGTCAGGCACTGACCCTGCTCATGGCTACCATGAACAAGCCCAAGCTCCTGCTGCTGGATGAGCACACCGCCGCTCTGGACCCCAAGACGGCGCTCAAGGTGCTGACCCTTTCGGCCAGGATCGTGGAGGAGAACCACCTGACCACCATGATGATCACCCACAACATGAAGGATGCAATCAAGTACGGCAACCGACTGATCATGATGCACGAGGGCCACATCATCTATGATGTCTCCGGGGAAGAGAAGAAGAACCTGCACGTCTCCGACCTGCTGGCCAAGTTCCAGATCGCGTCCGGCGGCGAGTTCGCCAACGACCGCATGATCCTTTCCTGATGCATTTCTGATATAGGAAATCCCCTCCGGTGTGCGTGCCGGAGGGGATCTTTGCATCTTGTGCACCTTTGCAGGGTGTGCTACACTGAGAGAAAGAGGAGGTGTCTCTCGTGCGAAAAATCATCCGGCGGGCAGCTGCTGTGCTGTTGTCTGCGGCTCTGCTGCTGACGGGAACGGCCTCGGCAGCAGCCCAGATTGACCCGGTAGAGGAACGGCTTGCTGCCATGTCTCTGCGGGAGAAGGTGGGGCAGCTGTTCGTGGTGCGGGTCGAGGCACTGGACCCCAGTGGACAGTCTGATAGCACAAGGCTGACCTGGGCAGAACGGCAGGGGCTGAAAAAGTATCCGGTGGGCGGCATTGTGGTGTTTCGGCAGAATGTGAAAAGCCCGGAGCAGCTGAAAAAGCTTCTGGCAGATTTTCAGGCAGCATCCGGGACCGGTCTGTTGACCGCCGTGGACGAGGAGGGCGGCAGCGTGGCCCGGCTGGCCAATGCTTCCGGCTTTGATCTGCCCCAATACCAGAGTGCCCAGGCAGTAGGTACAACAGGGGACCCGGCCAATGCCCGTGCCATGGGGCAGACCATCGGAGGCTACCTCAAAACCTACGGCCTGAATCTTGACTTTGCTCCAGTGGCAGATGTGAACACCAATCCGGCCAATACCGTGATCGGGAACCGAGCATTTTCGTCGGATCCGGCAGTGGCGGCACAGATGGTGGCCTCCGCTGTACAAGGGTTTCACGATGCGGGCATACTCTGCACACTCAAGCATTTCCCGGGCCACGGAGATACCGCAGAGGACAGCCACTACGGCACGGCCAGCAGCACCAAGACTTGGGCAGAGATGCGGGAGACGGAGCTGAAGCCTTTTGCGGCTGGAATCGCAGCTGGGGCTGACGTAGTAATGACCGCCCACATCACCACCCCCAATGCAACGCAGGACGGCCTGCCTGCGTCGCTCTCCTACACTATGCTGACCGAGCGTCTGCGGGGGGAGCTGGGCTTTACTGGGGTCATCTGCACCGATTCGCTGTCCATGCAAGCCATTCGTGACCACTATTCTGCAGCAGAAGCGGCTGTAGCGGCGCTGAACGCCGGGGCAGATCTTCTGCTGATGCCGCCCGACCTGCCGGAAGCCTTTGACGGTGTACTGGAGGCTGTGCAGAATGGAACCATCAGCGAGGAACGCCTCAACGAGAGCGTCCGCCGCATCCTGATGCTGAAACAGAAAGCCGGGTTGGAGCTTGACACCCGCACCCCGCTGGAAAAGATGCTGGATGTGTTTCTGTAAGATTGAAGCATAATAAGAAGATCCCCTCCGGTGTGCGCGTACCGGAGGGGATCTTTGCGTATAAAGGAATGTTACCGCTTGATGTCGTAGTTCATGTTCATCAGGTTGCGGATGGAGCTGACATCATCGGTGATGTTGGCATCGCCGTGGATGGTGTGCTTGATGGCGCTGCTTGCCACGGCAAAGTTGACCATATCCATAGCCTTATAGTTGTGCAGCATGGCGTAGATCAGGCCGCTGGCAAAGGCATCGCCGCCGCCCACGCGATCCAGAATGTTAAAGGTGTAGAGCTTGCTCTCAAAGGTGTGGCCGTCGTACCACATAAAGGCCTTGAGGCTGTTCTCGCTGCCGCTGTGGGCATAGCGCACATGGCGGGCAATGCACTTGAGGTTGGGGTAGCGGGCAATGAAATGCTGGAAGATCTCGTCCTGCTGCTCATAGCTGGGCTGCAGGGGCACGCCGTCCTTCCAGTCGCCCTTGCTGTGATCGTTGTCGTCCTTCCACAGGTGGTAGGGCTCAATGCCCAGCAGAACGTCAACGTAAGGCAGGCACTCGGTGCAGAAATCGCGGGCTTCCTCCCAGCTCCACAGGGTAGAGCGGAAGTTGCCGTCAAAGCTGACAGTCAGGCCCTTCTTTTTGGCCACCTTGAGCATATCGATGATGAGGCCGCGGCAGTTGGGGCCCAGTGCCGGGGTAATGCCGCTCAGGTGCAGCCAGTCGTAGCCGTCCAGCAGAGCGTCCAGATCGACCTGGGAGAAGTCATACTCGGTAATGGCACTG
Source organism: Faecalibacterium sp. Marseille-Q0746 (assembly GCF_017377595.1). Classification (NCBI taxonomy): domain Bacteria; kingdom Bacillati; phylum Bacillota; class Clostridia; order Eubacteriales; family Oscillospiraceae; genus Faecalibacterium; species Faecalibacterium sp. Marseille-Q0746. The sequence continues at coordinate 10,441 of NZ_JAFREI010000020.1, forward strand.
TGCTTGCGGTCGTAGATGACCTTGGAAGCGCGGATGCCGTAGCCAGTCTCCAGATAATAAGTACCCAGCCGGTTGGAGGGGGTCTCGTTGGGCTCGGTCAGGATCATGGGGGTGCAATGCACATCGTTGGAGCGCAGCCAGCGCACCGCGCTCTTGCCCAGGCTGTTGTTGGGCACTACGCTGAAGAAGGTGCTGTCCACACCCAGGTTGGCCAGGGCCAGTGCAATGTTGGCCTCGCTGCCGCCGTAGCTGGCTTCAAAGCTGGATGCCATGCGGATCTTTTCGTAGTTCGGCGGGGTCAGACGGAGCATGATCTCGCCGCAGGTGATAAATTTCTGGCCGTTGGGCTCGCTGCCGAGGATGGGATTGTAGTGTTCCATAACGCTCCTCCTAAAAAGTCGTTTCTGGGATCCATTTCATGTGAGAACACATTGTTGTATCCATTATACCGCACTGCGCACCGGATAGCAAGCAAATGCTGTTTCGGCCGAGAGAAAAAGAAAGAGAAATTTTGGTTGTTTTGACGAAAGAACCCCTCAGTCACCTGCGGTGACAGCCCCCCTAATAGTGGGGCCCTTGGCATTGCGTAAAGCCTTATGGTTTTGCCAAGGCCGCCCCTACTAGGGGCGGTGGCATCCCGCAGGGATGACGGTGGGGCTCACACCCCTGTCAGGTCAAAGCTGGGCGTATACTCTTCCTTTGCACTGCTCTTCTGCTGCATATAGCCAGAGCTGAGGCCCAGATCCATGGCGTAGTTGACCACCCGGCGGTATTCGTAGGTGGTGATGCGCCGCCCGATACCGTGGTCTGCCGCCTGATAGAAGGGGGTGTACTGGCTCATCACGCTGGGCAGGAAGCACCCGGGGTCGGCCTTGTTCCAAGCCGCCATCTGATCGAGCACGGCAAAGCTGTCGTCCACATGGCCGGGCAGGGCAAGGTGGCGCAGGATCACGCCCCGCTGCAGGATGCCCTCGCTGTCAAAAACAGGGTGTCCGGCCTGAGCCATCATGGCTTCAATGGCGGGCCTGGCCTGTGCAAAATAGTCCGGCGCGGCGGAAAGCTCTGCCGAAAGGGCAGGAGAAACATATTTCAGGTCGGCCAGCCAGATGTCGATGAAGCCGCGCCAGGCGTGCACGCTCTCCACGGTCTCGTAGCCGCCAGTGTTGCAGACGATGGGCAGATGCAGCCCCTGCGCCCGGGCCAGGTCGAGGGCGGCGATGATCCAGGGCCGCCACTGCCCAGGCGTGACAAGGTTGATGTTGTGGGCTCCCTGCGCCTGCAGGTCCAGAAAGATCTCGGCCAGGCGCTCCACGGTGATCTCCTTGCCCAGTCCCTCGGCGCTGATGGGGTAGTTCTGGCAGAAGTAGCACTTGAGGGTGCAGCCGGAGAAAAACACCGTGCCGCTGCCCCGGGTGCCGCTGATGCAGGGCTCCTCCCAGAAGTGCAAGGCAGCGCGGGCCGCTTTCAGGGTGCGGCCCGCCCCGCAGAAGCCCGTCTGCCCGGCGGCCCGGTCGGCTTTGCACTGCCGGGGGCAGAGAGTGCAGGCTTCCGGCACGGCAACAGAAATGGTTTTGGGCATAATATCCAAGTCCTTTGCAAAAGATTTGACAGAATTCCTTTCGTTTATTATACCATTTATGACATGGAATGTGGTATACTATGATAGAATATTATATATCATGCAAAAATACTACATATCAGACGGAGGATGTCATGCGCACCGAAAACGAGGAGATCCGGGATCATTTGAAATATCTCTCCCTGCTGGCACGGGATTACCCCTCGCAGGCGGCCGCCGCCAGTGAGATCATCAGCACCCAGGCCCTGCTCAAGCTGCCCAAGGGCACCGAACATTTTATGAGCGACCTGCACGGTGAAAACGAGGCCTTTGTCCACATCCTGAACTCGGCTTCGGGTGTCATCCGGGAAAAGGTGGACATCGTGCTGGGGGAGAGTGTGCCGGAACAGACCCGTGCAGAGCTGGCAACGCTCATCTATTATCCCAACGAGAAGCTGCCCCAGCTCAAAGCTGGGTGCGCGGATGAGGAAGCGCTTGACCACTGGTACACAGAGACCCTGCTTCAGCTCATTGATATCTGCCGGTTGGTGTCCTCCAAGCATACCCGGCAGCATGTGCGCTCCTGCCTGCCGTCCAGCTGCGGGTATATTCTGGATGAGCTGCTCCATGCCCACTTTGAGGACCACGACAAGGACCTTTATTATGGGCAGATCGTGGGCAGCATCATCGAAAATGGCCGCGCTGACCGGTTCATTGTCCGGCTGTGTGAGCTCATCAAGCGGCTGGCTGTGGACAAGCTTCACATTGTGGGGGACCTGTTTGACCGCGGCCCCCGGCCTGACATCATTCTGGACCGGCTCATGCGCCACCACCATGTGGATATCCAGTGGGGCAACCATGACGTGGTCTGGATGGGTGCCGCCGCCGGAAGTCCCATCTGCGTCTGCACCGTGCTCAAAACGACACTGGCCTACCACAACCATGCCATGCTTGAGGACTGCTACGGCATCAACCTGCGGCATCTGCAGCGGATGGCCGAGCAGTTCTACGGAAATGACGACCTGACCCTCTGGATGCCCCACACCGACGCGGCGCGCGGCCCTTACACCGAGGGCATGCTCCACCGCTGTGCCGTGATGCACAAGGCCGTGACCATTCTGATGCTCAAGATGGAGTGCAAGGTCATCGACCGCAACCCGGATTTCAAGATGCAGGGTCGGGATTTCCTGCAGCACATCGATTGGGAAAAGGGAACAGTGACCCTGAACGGGCAGGCATACCCCCTGCGGGACACCAGCTTCCCCACCGTAGATCCGGCAGACCCCGCCGCCCTGAATGATGATGAGCGGCTGGTGCTTCGCAAGCTGGTGGAATCCTTCCGGCAGAGCGAGCGTTTGCAGCAGCATGTGGAATTTTTGTATGCCAAGGGCAGCGTTTACCACATCGAGAACGGCAACCTGCTCTACCACGGTGTGGTGCCCATGACCAAAAACGGCAGCTTTGCCGTGGAGCGGTTCGAGGGACACAACTACTCGGGCCGCGGTTTGATGGACTACTGTGACGAGCGGGCACGCCGCGGCTACTTTGCCCCCGAGGGCAGCGCTGCCCGGCGGAGCGGTCAGGACTTTTTGTGGTATCTGTGGTGCGGCAAGCTGTCGCCGTTGTTCGGCCGCAGCGCCATGACCACCTTTGAGCGGCTGTATATTGCCGACCCCGCCACCCACGAGGAAGTCAAGGACCCCTATTATACATGGTACAATGAAGAGGCCGCCTGCCGCCGCATCCTGGCGGAATTCGGTCTGCCCGGCACCAGCCACATCGTCAACGGCCATGTGCCGGTGCGGGAGAAGAGCGGCGAGAGCCCCATCAAGGGCGGGGGCCGTCTGGTCGTCATTGACGGCGGGTTCTGCCGCGCCTACCATGAAAAGACCGGCATTGCAGGGTACACGCTGGTGTACTCCAGCCGCACCATGTCTCTGCGGACCCATCAGCCCTTTGTCAGTGCCGAAAAGGCCGTGAACGAAAACATCGACATCGTGTCGCAGAAGAACATACTGGAAACGGAGAACCACCGCATTCTGGTGGAAGAGACGGACGAGGGAGAGATCCTGCGGGAGCGGGTACACGACCTGAAGCAGCTGGTCAAGGCATATCAGCTGGGCTGGATCAAGGAGACCTGCAGCGAGGATTGCGTCTGGTAAGGGGCGCTGATTGTAAAATTTTTGAAATAAGAAACAAAAATATCGAATATCTCCGCAGATTCTGGGCAAAACAGAAAATAATCCGGCAGGGAAAAAGGGGGCTTTGCTTTTTGCCCGAAGTTGTGTATAATAAGATAGTTGTATCGTGAGGGTGTGTGCCCGGCGGTGCGCGGAGAGATCAAGCAAGAACCCTGAGTGGCCCTGCCGCTGGCGGGCCTGCGACAAGGAGATTATAAAATTGGAAAAGTTTGTTATTACGGGCGGCAAGCCCCTGCATGGCGAAGTTACCATTTCCGGTGCAAAAAATGCGGCTGTGGGCATTCTGCCTGCCACCATTCTGGCGGCAGATGTCTGTGTGATCGAAAACCTGCCGGACATCAGTGATGTGGCAGTCAGCCTGAAGATCCTGAGCACCCTGGGTGCCAGCATCAAGATGCTGAACCGCAATACCTACGAGATCGACACCACCCACCTGAACAGCACCAACGTCCCGGACGATCTGTCCCGCCAGATGCGTGCCAGCTACTACTTCCTGGGTGCGCTGCTCTCCCGCTTTGGCAAGGCACAGGTGGCCATGCCCGGCGGCTGCAATCTGGGCCCCCGCCCCATCGACCAGCACCTCAAGGTGTTCAGCGCGCTGGGTGCAGAGGACAGCGTGGACTATGGCATGATCACCGTGCGTGCCAAGGAACTGAACGGTGCCCATATCTTCTTTGATAAAGTCAGCGTGGGCGCTACCATGAACGGTATGCTCTCCGCTGTGATGGCACAGGGCCAGACCATTCTGGAAAACTGCGCCAAGGAGCCCCATGTTGTTGATCTGGCAAACTTCCTGAATATGTGCGGCGCGGATGTGCGCGGTGCCGGCACCGATGTGATCAAGGTGCGCGGCGTGGAAAAGATGCACGGCTGCACTTACAGCATCATCCCTGACCAGATCGAGGCGGGCAGCTACATGGTTGCCGCTGCTGCCACCGGCGGCGACGTTCTGATCAAAAATGTCACCCCCAAGCATCTGGAACCCATCACGGCAAAGCTCCGCCGTGCCGGTGTGGATGTGGAGGAATTCGATGATTCCGTCCGCGTCTCCCGCAAGGGCGATATCCTGCCGCTGAAGATCAATACCATGCCTCACCCGGGCTTCCCCACCGATATGCAGCCCCTGATGGGGGTGCTGCTCAGCGTGGCAAAGGGCACCTCCACCATCACCGAGAGCGTGTGGGACAACCGCTTCCGCTATGTGGACGAGCTGCGCAAGATGGGCGCAGTGGTGCAGGTGGACGGTCAGGTGGCCGTGTTTGAGGGGGTGGACAAGCTGAACCCTGCCCCCCTGCGTGCTTCTGACCTGCGTGCCGGTGCGGCCATGGTCGTTGCTGCCCTGATGGCAGACGGCACCAGCGAGATCGAGGAGATCGGCCACATTGAGCGCGGCTATGAGAACATCGTGGAAAAGCTGCGCGGCCTGGGCGCTGAGATCAGCAAGGTGGAGCGGATGCCCGCCGCACTGGAATCGGCAATGTGATCATTCAGAACCTCTCAGTCTGCTTCGCAGAAGTTCCCCTGACAGGGAGCTTTTGTGAAGCCATGACGGAGAGGTTCGTTTCTTGAGGTTTGAAATGTCTGAATTCATCTCGTTATACTCTGGTTCCTCCGGCAACTGCAGCGTGGTGCGCACGGGGGAGAAGTACATCATCATCGATATGGGAAAGGGTGTGCGCACTACCTCGGCGGCACTCAAGGAACTGGGCCTGAACATCAGCGATTGTGCGGGCATTCTGGTCACCCACGAGCATTCTGACCACGTCAAGGGGCTGGCCACTTTCCTCAAAAAGAATCCGCTGCCGGTATACGGTGCAGATGATACGCTGGATTTTCTGGATGCAAACGGCATCGTGCCCGCCAGCTGTGAGCTGCGCACCCTGTCCGGCGGGGAAGAGGATGTGGGAGATTTCGGTGTGACGATGTTCCCCACCAGCCACGACGTGCCCTGCGTGGGCTACCGCATCCACACCCCGGACAACAAGACCATGACCATTGCCACCGACCTGGGTGTCCTGACCCCGCCGGTGCATCAGGCCCTGAGCGGCTGTGACCTGGTGGCGCTGGAAAGCAACTACGACCTCCACATGCTCCGCAGCGGGCGGTATCCTTACTACCTGCGCTCCCGCATCGAGTCCAACCGGGGCCACCTCTCCAACGATGAGTGCTCGGCAAAGCTGCTGGAGCTGATCCAGGAGGGATGCAAGAAGTTTGCCCTCTGCCATCTCTCGCAAGAGAACAACACCCCGGCGCTTGCTTTGCAGACCATGTTCAACACCCTGGGCGCGGCGGGTGTCGTGCCGGAAAAGGACTGCATCGTGCAGGCCCAGCGCCGCAATGAGATCAGCCCTGCGCTTACATTTTAAGAAAAAATAGCCCTCTCCATCATTGCTTTACAAAGCATGACGGAGAGGGCCATTTTTGTTGTTATGCCAGATCCGGCAGGATATCGGGCCAGAGGGCCTGCTCCTGCCGCAGGTCGGTAAAAACGCAGTCCAGATAGATCTTGTTCACAGCCGAGATGATGGTGCTGCGCAGGAGCTTGCGTGCATCATCAACATCCGGCTCCAGCTCGGAAAAGCTTTTGGTCAGGCCGAACACATAGGGCAGGTAATTCTCCAGCTCATCGCAAAAGGTATCATACGCCTGCGCGGAGGTATAATGCGCCCGCTGCATCTTGAACAGACTGTCGATGTTTTCCATGGACAGGACATTTTTAGAAACTACGATGTAGATCAGGCAGGCCAGCTGATCCCGGGTATACTTCTTTTTGATGGGGTGGCTGATGATCCCTTTCTTAACGTAGTTGCTCACCATGGAAGCGGTGAGCTCCACCCCCTGAAATGTGCGGAAACACCCGTTGACAAACTGTACACTCTGATCCAGATAAAGCCCTACGGTGGGGAGTTCTGCATACCGGGGCAGGGCAAACCCTGCGGCGCAGGCCGCAACGCGGCGGTTTGATTCTAATTTCATGCGGACAGTATACCATGTTTTGGAAATGTGGTCAACAGGAAATTGAAAACTTTTGAAATAATTCAATAAAACAGTTGACAGGGTTTTGAAAAGCTGATATAGTGATTCAGACAACAGGAAAAACTGCGGCATCCGCTGCCGCCGGAATGGAGATAAATGCTTATGAACACCAAGATTGTTGTGGATTCCTCCGCCAGCCTGTACACCTTGCAGGGCGTGGATTTTGAATGCGTTCCCCTGAAGATCATCACCGACGATGCCGAATATCTGGACAACGGCACGATGGATGCCTTGGGCATGGCCCAGACCCTGCGTACCTATAAGGGCAAGACCTCGACCTCCTGCCCCAACGTCAGCGACTGGCTGGCCGCCTACGAGGGAGCCGACGAGGTGTATGCCATCACCATCACGGGCACTCTGTCCGGCAGCTACAATGCCGCCCAGCTGGCCGCCGAGGAATACCAGCAGGAGAACCCCGGCAAGCGGGTGTTCGTGCTGGACAGCCTTTCCACCGGCCCGGAGCAGCGCCTGCTGGCCGAGCATCTGCGGGATCTGCTGGCTGAGGGCAAGGAGTTTGACGAGATCTGTGAAGAGATGCTCCGCTACCACAAGCACACCCATCTGCTCTTCTCGCTGGAATCGCTGGCCAATCTGGCTCGCAATGGCCGCGTGAAGCCTGCCGTTGCTGCTGTGGCGCGGATGCTGGGCATCCGGGTCATCGGACAGGCAAGTGAGGCCGGAGAGCTGGATGTTCTCTGCAAGACCCGTGGCGAGCATGGTGCGCTGGAGCGCATCGTGCTGGAACTCAAGGAGCACGGCTACACCAACGGCAGGCTCCATATCTCTCACTGCGGCAATCCCGCCGCCGCCGAGCGCCTGAAGCACATGGTAAAGGCTGTGTTTGATGGAGCAAAGGTGGACATCAGCGAATGCGGCGGTCTGTGCAGCTATTATGCAGAGCTGGGCGGCCTGCTGGTTGGTTATGAGGACGCGGAAGCATAAGCGAACGGCCCTCGGAAAAATTCTGCCCACGATTGAATAGGCGCTCATAGCGGGGAAAGCCGTTGTGGGCGCTTTTTTGTTTGCAAAATCTTCCGCTCTGCGCTATACTAACAGCATCAAAATCGCCGTGGGCGGCAGGGGAGGGATACCACATGTTCAGATTGCCCATCGTCAAGTTTTTCAACCGCATCTTCAACCGTGTCACGATCACAGTGGTGCTGGTGGCTTTACAGGTGCTCTGGCTGCTCTGGGCGTTCTGGTCGTTCACGGCGGGGCGGGTCTGGCTGAACGGTGCCCTGAAGGCGCTGAGCATCATGATCGTGCTGTATCTGGTGCGCAAGGATGAAAACAGTGCTTATAAGATCGGCTGGATCGTTCTGATCGGTCTTCTGCCCCTGCTGGGCGGCGCGCTTTATCTGGCTTTTGGCAACAAGGCCCCCGCCAAGTATCTGCGGGAGCGGATGCAGAAGGTGGAACAGGCCCATCAGACCGAGCTTGCCCAGCCCGAGGGCCAGACCGATGCGCTGGATATCTCCAGCCGGAACCTGAGCCGCTATGTGGCAAAGTTCGGGCCGTATCCGGCCTGGAAAGATACCGCTGCCCACTATTTTTCCTGTGGGGAGGAGATGTATCCCCAGCTGCTGGCGGATCTGGACAAGGCAGAGAAGTTCATCTTTCTGGAATTCTTTATCCTCCGTTCCGGCAAAATGTGGGACGGCGTGGAGCAGATCCTCCGCCGCAAGGCCGCTCAGGGGGTGGATGTGCGGCTGATCTACGATGATTTTGGCAGTCTGCTGGGTTTGCCCAGTGATTTTGTCATCCGCATGGAGAAGGCGCACATCCGCTGCATCCCCTTCAACCCGGTGGTGCCGCTGGTCTCGCTGGTGATGAACCACCGCGACCACCGCAAGATCGTGGTGGTTGACGGCAATGTGGCCTACACCGGTGGTGTGAATCTGGCGGATGAGTATATCAATGCCGAGCAGCGCTTTGGCTACTGGAAGGATGCGGCCATCCGGCTGGAGGGTGCCGCTGTCTGGAACTTTACCGTGATGTTCCTCAATGCATGGAACGCCTTCCGCCCGCAGGAGACCGATTACACCGCCTTTGCGCCCACCCGCCTGCCCGCAGTGCAGGATGGCGTGGTACAGCCCTACGCGGACAGCCCGCTGGATGAGGAACCGCTGGCCGAGACGGTCTATCTGGACATCCTCTCTCAGGCCCAGAGATATGTTTATATCTATACGCCCTACCTGGCCGTGGGCGAGGAGATGCTGGATGCTCTGAAAAATGCGGCCAAGCGCGGGGTGGACGTGCGGCTCATCCTGCCCGGGATCCCGGATAAGAAGCTGGTGTTCCGGCTCAGCCGTTCCTACTATCTGCCCCTGCTCAGGGCGGGCGTGCGCATTTATGAATTCACGCCCGGTTTCCTCCACGCCAAGTGCTATGTCAGCGATGACCGTGTCGCCGTGGTGGGCAGCATCAATATGGATTATCGGAGCCTGTTCCTCCACTTTGAATGCGGAACACTGCTCTTCCATAACAGCCAGATCGCCGCACTGCGGAAGGATGTGGAACGCACCCTGCCGCAGTGCCGGGAGATCATGCGCTCCGACTGCCGCACCAATCTGCCGGGCACAGCACTGGACAGCGTGCTGCGGCTGCTGAGTCCGTTGATGTAAGCGGCTGCGCGCAGCACTCGGGGAGCTTTTCCGCGCAAGTGAAACGGGCCATTCCGTCGCCCGCCCTATTGCCTGCGGCAACAGGGTCCCACCCCAGCGGACACTTGCTTTGGAAAACTCCCGTCGGCTGCGTAATTTTACGTTCTTCTGGACATACTATGGGGCAAAGGCCCAACGGGCCGTGTGGAAAGGGAGCGTATCTATGAATCAGAACCATCGGGCTCTTTGGAGCTGTGCCATGGCGGCGGCGCTGCTGCTGACCGCCTGCGGCAAAACGAACGCCGGGTCGGGCAGCTCCGGCAGCATGAGCGGAAGCAGCGGCACATCCTCCGCACAGACCCAGACAGCGGCATGGAAAACCGGTCTGGGTGTGGTGACAGAGGCCACCGATCAGGACAGGGCAGGGAAAATTGAACTGGCAGCGGCCGCTGTCCTGCTGGATGGCGAGGGCAAACTGGAGAGTGTTCTGCTGGATGAGCTGGAAGTGTCTGTTTCGGCGGACAGCACCGGCCATGTGACCCTGCCCACCGACTGGCGCACCAAGCGGCAGAAGGGGGACGATTACCCGCTGGCCGAGGTCTCTTCCCTGAAAAAGGGCTGGGGGGAACAGGCGGATGCCTTTGCCAGTTACCTGATCGGCATGACCCCGGAACAGGTCTCCATGCTCAAAGTGGATAAGGATGGCAAAGCCACGGATGCCGACCTGCTGAGCGGGTGTACCATCGCTGTGGATCGCTACCGGGATGCCGTGACCCGGGCCTGCGCCAATGCCAGGGCACTGGGTGCCGCCAAGGGCGACAGGGCCGCGCTGGGCATCGAAGCGGTGAACGGGACTTCGGACATCACCGCCACCGATGACAAGGATGTGAATGCGCAGGTGGATGTGAGCATCGTGGCACTGACCACCGATGCGGACCGCCGTGTGACCAGTGCCATTGCGGATATGGCCGAGCCGGCCCTGACGGTGGTGTCAGACGGCGGTGTGACAGCCCCGGACCTCGTCAAGACCAAGCTGGAGCTGGGTGAGGACTACGGGATGCGCGGTGCGTCGGCGCTGGGCAAGGAGTGGTATGAGCACAGCGAGGGCTTCTGTGATGCCCTCAAGGGCAAGACCCGCACCGAGATCGCCGGGCTTTCCGGCGGCGATGCCGACCTGAAGGCTCTGTGTACCATTGACATCACCGATCTGCAAAAGGCGGCGCTGGATGCCCTGAGCTGAGGGGGAAGCCCTTTTCGGTCTCGCAATCGCGCACCGGCTCTCCCGGATAGGGGGGCGGTGGCATTCCGCTGAATTTTCAGAGAGAAACATCTCGCCGCGTCTGGCAGCTGCCGACGCGGCGTTTTTGTTTTGTCAAATTGCCCGCTTTGCCGTGGTAAAGCGGTAAAGATTTGAGCAAACTGCGAAAAATCAGGTTTCCCCCTTGCCAAATGGCAGAAAACGCGCTATTCTATAACCACAGTTTAGCAATTTAGCATGGTAAAGCAATAAAACAAAGCTGCTTGCCACTGAGGGAGGAACCGTATATGAAACGTCTTGTATCCGCATTCCTGGCCGGTGCCATGGCACTGAGCCTTGCCGCCTGCGGCGGTGCCGCTTCCATTTCCACTGCCGCATCTGCTTCGGCCTCTGCTTCCGGCAGTGCTGCCGCATCCCAGACCGCAGGCAGCGACCTGGATTACATCAAGGGCAAGGGCAAGCTGGTCATTGGCTACACTGTTTACGAGCCCATGAACTACACCGATGCCGATGGCAACTTCACCGGTTTTGATACCGAGCTGGCCACTGCTGTCTGCGAAAAGCTGGGCGTGGAGCCGGAGTTTGTGGAGATCAACTGGGATACCAAGGTCGTGGAGCTGGATGCCAAGAGTATCGACTGCATCTGGAACGGTATGACCCTGACCGATGACATCATGCAGAACACCGCTACCACCAAGGCTTATGCAAAGAATGCACAGGTGGTCGTTGTGAAAGATGGCACCGATTATACCTCTACCGCTGATCTGGTGGGGAAGACCGTGGTTGCCGAGGCTGGTTCCGCCGGTGAGGCCGCCATTGAGGGGGACGAGAACCTGGCACAGGCTGATTACGTTTCCAAGGGCGTTCAGACCGACTGCCTGATGGAAGTTGCCGCAGGCACTGCCGATGCCGCTGTACTTGACCTGACCCTGGCCAACGCCATGATCGGTGAGGGCACTGACTATGCCGACCTGAAGATCGTGGACGAGCTGAACGCCGAGGAGTACGGCGTGGCATTCCGCAAGGACAGTGATGCTGCCGCCGCTGTGGATGAGGCCTTTGATGCACTGAAGGCCGATGGTACCATGCAGGCACTGGCCGATAAGTACGATTTGGCACTGGCTGACTGAATTTGTTGAACAACTCCTTCCGTCATCGCGATGCGATGCAACCTCCCTCGGTGAGGGAGGCTTTTTGTTGCCGATGCGTGAAAGGCTCCCGAGCAGAGGGAACTTTCACCGGCTGTGATGGAAGGGAATATGGATTCTGAATAAAAAAGGTGTGTTTTTGTGTCTGTGATTCTTATGCGCCTGTCCGGCGCGTTCCTGCTCAATTGTGAGCTCTTTGCCCTGACACTGCTGTTTGCACTGCCGCTGGGGCTGGTGGTCTCGTTTGGCTCCATGAGCCGCTGCAAGCCGCTGGCCGAGCTGGTCAAGACCTTTGTCTGGATCATCCGCGGCACCCCGCTGATGCTGCAGATCATTGTGATCTATCTGGGCCCCGGCCTGCTGGGCATGAACAACCCCTGGCCCTCCGGCTCCGGCGGACGGATGGTGGCGGCGGTGGTGGCTTTTGCCATCAACTATGCCTGCTATTTTTCTGAGATCTACCGCGGCGGCATTGAAGCAGTGCCCAAGGGGCAGACTGAGGCCGGGCAGGTGCTTGGCATGACCAAAACACAGATCTTTTTCAAAGTGACTCTGCTTCAGGTCGTCAAGCGCATCCTGCCCCCCATGGGCAACGAGATCATCACGCTGGTCAAGGATACCTCGCTGGCAAACACCATTGCCAATAAGGAGATCATTATGATGGCCAAGGAGTACAGCGCAAAGGGCCTGATCTGGCCGCTATTCTCCACCGCGCTCTTCTTCCTGGTGTTTGTGGGCGCACTGACCATCCTGTTCAACTGGGCTGAAAAAAAGCTCGATTATTTCCGCTGCTAAGGAGGCAGATAGATTATGGCGTTGCTCGAAGCTTCCGGTATCGGGAAAAATTTTGGCGAGACCCATGTGCTGAAGGACATCTCCCTGGATCTGGAGCAGGGGGAAGCGCTGGCGATCATCGGCTCGTCCGGTTCCGGCAAAACAACTCTGCTGCGCTGCCTGAACTTTCTGGAACGGCCTGACACGGGTGTGATCAAGGTGAACGGCGAGACCATGTGGGATGCCGCCGACCCTGCCACCCAGAAGGAAAGTGAGATCCGCAAAAAGCGGCTCCATTTTGGTCTGGTGTTCCAGAACTTCAACCTGTTCCCGCAGTACACGGCCTTACAGAACGTGATGCTGGCAGGAGAACTGCTGGCAAAGGAACGCCCGGAGTATCAGGCGAATAAAAAGGCCATCCACGCGGAGCTGGAACAGCAGGCAAGAGAGCTGCTGGCGCAGATGGGCCTTTCGGAGCGGGCCGGCCACTACCCGCATCAGCTCTCCGGCGGCCAGCAGCAGCGTGTGGCCATTGCCCGCGCGCTGGCGCTTCACCCGGATATCCTCTGCTTTGATGAGCCCACCAGCGCCCTTGACCCGGAGCTGACCGGCGAGGTGCTGAAGGTCCTGCGTGATCTTGCTGACCGTAAGACCACGATGATCATTGTTACCCATGAGATGCACTTTGCCCGCGATGTGGCCGACCGCATCCTGTTCATGGATGGCGGCGTGGTCGTGGAGGAGGGCCCTGCCAAACAGCTCATCGACCACCCCCGGGAAGAGCGTACCAGACAGTTCCTCGCACACTATTCAGAATGACCCGCCGCTGAGCGTTCCGGATGAGGATACCCCGCCTTCGGGCAATGCCGGAACGGGGTTCTGGAGCATTCTGTTCCAGCTGCTGATGCATCTGGCCGGGAAGCACTGAAAAATTTGAAAAAACCTCTTGAAAATTCATCGCAACCTGATATAATACCCACATGAACAAAAACGTCCTGCCCATTGCGCGGCAGGGCGTTTTTGTCGGAAAAAATTCGTGTGATAAGGTCTGTGATGCTTTCCCAAGGAGGAACGTGCGTATGACGAAAGATATGACGCAGGGCAGCCCGCTCAAGCTGATCCTTGCCTTTGCGGTGCCGCTGATGCTGGGCAGCCTGTTCCAGCAGTTCTATAATCTGGCGGATACCATCATCGTGGGCCGCTTTGTGGGCGTGGAAGCCCTGGCGGCGGTCGGCAGTGTGGGTGGTCTGAACTATCTGGTGCTGGGCTTTGTCAATGGCATTGCCTGCGGCTTCTCCATCCCCATCTCGTGGACATTCGGTGCGAAAGACTATGTGGAGATGCGCCGCTACACCGCCAATGCTGTCTGGCTGAGTGTCTTTTTTGCCGCAGTGCTTACCGTGGTCACGGTGGCCATGACCCGTTCCATTCTGGTCTGGACCAATACCCCGGACAACATCATTGATCTGGCGGACATCTACATCCGCACCATCTTTATCGGCATCCCGTTTACGCTGCTGTACAACATGACCAGCGCCCTGATGCGCGCTCTGGGTGACAGCAAGCGGCCCCTGTACTTCCTGCTGGTGGCAAGCTTTCTGAACATCGGGCTGGATCTGCTCTGCATCATCACCTTCAAGATGGGCGTGTTCGGTGCAGCATTCGCCACCGTGTTCAGCCAGGCAGTGGCCGGTCTGGGCAGCCTGTGGTACATCCTCAAGCATTATAATGAGCTGCGTTGGAACAAAGAAGAAAGCCGCCTGAGCAGACAGCACTGTGTCAAGCTGTGCGGCATGGGCATCCCCATGGGTCTGCAGTGCAGCATCACGGCCATCGGTTCCGTTGTGCTGCAGGGTGCAGTCAATGGTCTGGGCAGTGACATCGTGGCAGCACAGACTGCAGGCGGCAAGGCGGCACAGTTCCTGTCCGTCCCGCTGGAGAGCATTGGCACGGCCATGACCACCTACGCCAGCCAGAATATGGGTGCCCACGACCTGAACCGTGTGAACAAGGGCGTGAACACCGCCCTGGGCATCGGCTGTGTGTACAGTGTGGCATCCTTCCTGATCCTGCGCGTGCTGGATAAGGCTTTGATCGGCCTGTTCCTTGAGAGCAGCCAGACCGAGATCATGGCCAACGCCCAGAGCTTCATCTTCTGGAACAGTGTGTTCTATATCCCGCTGGCGGTCCTTATCATTTACCGCTACACCATTCAGGGGCTGGGTTATTCCAGCCTGGCCATGTTTGCCGGTGTGGCAGAGATGATCGCCCGTGCTATGGTGGGTTTCCTGTTCGTGCCGCTGTGGGGCTATTTTGCCGCCTGCATTGCAAACCCGGTGGCCTGGTTCTTTGCCTGTTTCTTCCTGATCCCGGCGTATATCGTTGTGTTCCGGAAGCTGAAACAGGAAAAAGCAAGACCGCACGCAAACTTGTAAAAATTGAGCCGCTCTTTTGCGAAACCGCAGAAGGGCGGCTCTTTTGTTGCCTAGTAGGGGAGGCTTTGGCAAAGAGGGAAAGCCTCACGCAACGCCAAAGCTGAGAGGTTGTAAAGAGCAGGGCCTGCCCAATTCCTTTACAAATAACACCAAAACGATTATACTATAAATAATTATGTCACAAGGGGGGTGAGGAGCATGGAGCTGGAACAGATCGAGGGAACAGTGGAGAACATTATCTACGAGAACCCGGATAACGGCTACACGGTGTTTGAAATTTCCGGCGGCGGC
Source organism: Faecalibacterium sp. Marseille-Q0746 (assembly GCF_017377595.1). Taxonomy (NCBI): domain Bacteria; kingdom Bacillati; phylum Bacillota; class Clostridia; order Eubacteriales; family Oscillospiraceae; genus Faecalibacterium; species Faecalibacterium sp. Marseille-Q0746. The sequence goes on from NZ_JAFREI010000020.1 coordinate 25,745, forward strand.
ACGGTCACCGTGGTGTGCGGGATCGTGGGCGAGCTCCATGCGGGCGAGAGCGTGGTCTGCCGCGGTAAATATGAGAACCACGCCACCTATGGCCGCCAGTTCCACGCCCAGGAGTGCGAGACCGATATGCCGAAGGATCTGGAAGCGGTGTACGCCTTCCTTGCCAGCGGCTCCCTGCCTTATATCGGGGCGCGCACGGCCAATAAGATCATCGACAAATTCGGCGCGGCGGCGCTGGAGGTGATCGCCAACGACCCCGCCCAGCTCACCCTGATCCCCGGCATCTCGGCGGACAAAGCTGACCGCATCCAGCAGGAGTTCAAGCGGATGTTCGGAATGCGGGAACTGATCGCCTATCTGGCTCAGTTCGAGATCAGCCCCCGCCGCGCCATGGAGGTGTTCCGCGTCTTTGGCCCCAGTGCCATGCAGGCCATCTCCCAGAACCCTTATCTGCTCTGTGGGGAACCCCTGCAGCTGGATTTCCGCCATGCGGACAGCATTGCACAGTATTACCACATGGAAGGGGACTGCACCCAGCGGCTGGAAGCAGCGCTTCTGCGCACCCTGCGCCACAACGCGGGCAACGGCCACACCTGCCTGCCCCGTGCGCAGCTGCTGGACACGGCATCCCACTTCATCCAGCAGCCACCCGAAAAGCTGGCCCGTGCGCTGGACCACTGCATTGAGACCGGGCAGCTTGGCGTGAAGATGCTGGAGGCGGTGCCGTATATCTATCTGCCTGACCTGCTGGAAGCAGAACAGGCCATTGCCGACCGGCTGGCCCTGCTGGCGAAGCGGGAAAAGCAGACGGTGCGGGACCTTGATAAAAACATTCAGGTGCTGGAGCTGACCCAGGGCTTTGCCTATGCGCCCCTGCAGCGGGAAGCCATCCGCAAGGCCATGACCGAAAACTGCCTTGTGCTGACCGGCGGCCCCGGCACCGGTAAGACCACCACGGTCAACGCCATCCTGCAGCTGCTGGAACATCAGGCAGACCGGGTGGCGCTTTGTGCTCCCACGGGCCGTGCGGCCAAACGGCTGAGTGAACTGACCGGCCGCAAGGCCTCTACCATTCACCGCCTGCTGGAGGTGGACTACTCCGGCGGCGTGGTCAGCTTTATCCACAATGACAAGAACCTGCTCAAATGCGATGTGGTCATTCTGGATGAGATGAGTATGGTGGATGTGAAGCTGTTTCAGGCGCTCATTGCAGCCCTGCGGTACAGCTGCCGCATTATTATGGTGGGCGATGCCGACCAGCTGCCCAGCGTGGGGCCCGGCAACATTCTGGGCGAGGTCATCCGCTCCGGGCTGGTGCCCACCGTCTGCCTGAACGAGATCTTCCGGCAGGCTAAACGCAGCCTTATTGTGGAGAACGCCCACCACATCATCAGCAGTGAGCCGCTGCAGAAGGGCGGAAAGACAGACGATTTCTTCTTTCTGGAATCGGACGGCGATGCGGCACAGAAACTGGTGTGCGATCTTGTTACCACCCGTCTGCCCCGGAGCTATGGGTTTGACCCTGTCCGGGATATCCAGGTGCTCTGCCCCACCAAGCTGGGCCCCACCGGCACCCAGGCGCTGAATGTGGAGCTGCAGAACCTGCTCAACCCGGAGCAGAAGGGCAAGCCCCAGCTCCAGAGCGCCTCCCGGGTGTTCCGGGTGGGCGATAAGGTGATGCAGGTGCGGAACAACTACGAGATCGTCTGGAACCGCATTGGCGGGGAGCAGGGCGTGGGAGCCTATAACGGTGATATCGGCATTGTGGAATCCATCAACATGCGCGACCGCTCCATGGTGGTGCGGATGGATGACCGCCGCCTGCTCTACCCGGCGGAAAACCTGAACGAGCTGGAGATCGCCTACGCCATCACGGTGCACAAGAGCCAGGGCAGCGAGTTCCCGGCGGTGGTGCTGCCGGTGGCGCAGGTGCCGCCAAGGCTCTGCTACCGCAACCTCTTCTACACCGGCGTGACCCGCGCCCGCAAATTGTGCATCGTGGCCGGGCGGCGGGATGTGGTGAACCGGATGATGTCCAATGTCCGGCAGAACCTGCGGTACAGCGGCCTGTGCGAATTGCTGAAAGAGAATCTGCCGCCGGAACAGATGGCGGCAGAATAACCTCTCAGGCGCTTTGCGCCAGCTCTCCTACTAGGAGAGGTTTGGTCTATACTTTTTTACCGGCTTATGCTACAATATAAATTGATTTGATTTCCCGCCCGAACGGGCATTTATGATAGAAAACAGGGGAGCAGAGAAAGGAACGTTTCATTATGGCACAGAATGACATCGGCATCGATCTGGGCACAACGACCATTATCATTGCACAGGCAGGGCAGGGGGTCGTGCTCAACCAGCCCAGCGTGGTGGCAATGGATACCCGCAAGAACTCCGTGCTGGAGGTGGGCGACAAGGCCCTGGCCATGGTAGGCCGCACCCCCAACTATATTTCCGCCATTTTCCCGCTGAAGGACGGTGTCATCAGCGACCACACCATGACCCGGGAGCTGATCTGCCGGTTTGTGAATCAGGTGTACAGCTCCCACATGGTCAAGCCCCGTGTGGCTGTCTGCGTGCCCGCTGCCATCACCGGCATTGAGAGCGATGCCGTGGTGGAGGCTGTGATGGCCGCCGGTGCCCGTCAGGTCTACCTGATCGATGAGCCCATTGCCGCTGCACTGGGTTCCGGCATCGACATCACCCAGCCCGATGGCCGGATGATCATTGATATCGGCGGCGGCACCACCGATATCGCTGTCCTGTCTCTGGGCGGCAAGGTCAAGGCCACCAGTGTCCGTGTGGCGGGCAACCACTATGATGACGAGATCCTGAAACATGTCCGCAACAAGTTCAGCATTGCCATCGGCCAGCGTACCGCAGAGCAGCTGAAAAAGAACGTTGCCTGCTGCCCCCAGAAGGCTGATTTTGACGAGACGATGGAGGTCAAGGGCCGCAGCCTGCTGACCGGCCTGCCCATCAAGGTGAATGTTTCCACCAGCGACCTCTATGAGCCTGTGATGATGCTGAGTGAGCAGATCGGCACTGCCGCCCATCAGGTGCTGGAAAAGACCCCGCCCGAGCTGGCAGGCGATATCTTCCGCAATGGTGTGGTGCTGACCGGCGGCGGCGCACAGCTGCACGGCCTGCCCGAATACCTGAGCCAGGAGCTCAAGGTGGATGTGACCGTCTCGCCCGATCCCGTGAACTGCGTGGCATTGGGCACCGCCATGAGCCTGGGCCTGAACGATAAGCTGGAGACCGGCTTCCTGGATGCGACCCCCCGCATGGGCCGCCGTTAACCGGGGCCCTGACCCAGCTCGTTAAGAAATTGGAAAAGTTGCAACAAAATTTTGTTCATACTTGTTGAATCGGGTCGGGAAATATTGTATAATATTGTCAAATCGCTTTTTGCGCGCCGGGGCCTGCTCCGGAGTGCGGAGTAAATTATTATTAGGAGGAAGACCATGAATCTGGGTTCTGATGTGGTTATCACCATTACCGGTATCGTGCTGGTGTTTGCCATCCTCATCCTGCTGATGCTCATCATCACGCTGGAAGGCAAGATCTTCGACGGTATGGCCGCCAAGAAGAAGGCAGCCAAGGAGCCTGCAGCTCCCAAGGCTGCCACAAAGCCCGCCGCCCCCGTGCAGCAGGCTGCTCCCGCCCCTGTGGTGGAGGAAGGCATTCCCGGCGATGTGGTTGCCGCGATTATGGCAGCCATCCACGCCATGGGCAATGGCAAGTACACCCTGAAGGCCGTGCGCCGTGCTGCAAATGGCTGGAGCAAGGCTGGTGTCAACGACACCACCGCACCTTTTTAACACAGGAGGAAAAACATGACACAGTTTATCGATACTCTGGTCGGTATTTTCCAGAGTTCCGGCTTCGCACGGTTCGGTGAGCCGGGCGGCTACCTCTACGCGATTATGATCTGCGTGGGCTGCTTCCTGCTGTACCTGGCCATCGTGAAGGAATTTGAGCCCCTGATCCTGCTGCCCATGGCATTCGGCATGATCCTTGCCAACCTGCCCGGCAGCGGCATCATCCACATGCAGTACTTCGTTGGTGATGGTCTCGAGCACCCGATGTGGATCGAGATCCTGAATAACGGCGGTCTGGCCGATATGCTTTATATGGGTGTCAAGCTGGGCATTTACCCCCCGCTGATCTTCCTGGGCATCGGCACCATGACCGACTTCGCCCCCCTGATCTCCAACCCCAAGAGCCTGCTACTGGGCGCTGCCGCTCAGTTCGGTATCTTTGGCACTTACATGGGCGCTCGTCTGCTGGCCGCTACCGGCATTGTGGACTTCACCCAGAAGCAGTCCGCTGCAATCGCCATCATCGGCGGTGCAGACGGCCCCACCGCCATCTTCGTTACCTCCCGTCTGGCACCTGAGCTGCTGGGCAGCATTGCCGTTGCGGCGTACAGCTACATGGCTCTGGTGCCCGTGATCCAGCCGCCCATTATGAAGGCGCTTACCACCAAGAAAGAGCGTACGGTCGTAATGAAGCAGCTGCGCACCGTGTCCAAGACCGAGAGGATTATCTTCCCCATCATGGTCACCATCATTGTCTCTCTGATCGTTCCCGATGCAGCCGTTCTGGTCGGTATGCTGATGCTGGGCAACCTGATGAAGGAGTCCGGCGTTGTGGATCGTATCCAGAAGACTGCCGGCAATGAGTTGATGAACATCATCACCATTTTCCTGGCTCTGTCTGTTGGCTGCACCACCTCTGCAAACACCTTCCTGAACAGCCGCACCCTGTTCATCATCGTGCTGGGTCTGATCGCCTTCTCCTTTGGTACCGCTGCAGGCGTTCTGTGTGGCAAGGTGATGTACGCCCTGACCGGCGGTCAGGTCAACCCCCTGATCGGCTCTGCTGGTGTTTCCGCTGTTCCCATGGCCGCCCGTGTTTCTCAGAAGGTCGGCCAGAGCGAGAACCCCTCCAACTTCCTGCTGATGCACGCCATGGGCCCCAACGTCGCTGGCGTTATCGGTTCCGCAGTTGCTGCCGGTATCCTGATCAACATCTTCGGCTAAGCTTTATCTGAACACTGCCGCCCCTCCTGTGCTGTACAGGAAGGGCGGTTTTTTATGTACAACCCTCTTGAATTGTGATATACTTATAAAGTAAGTGATTTTATAGAAGAACAGGTGAAACAATGGCAGCAAGTCTCCAACAGGAATTCTGCGCTCTGCGCGATACCTATATTGAAAAGCAGTTTGGCCGCCTGAACGATATGCAGCGGCAGGCGGTATTTACCACCGACGGCCCGCTGCTCATTCTGGCCGGTGCAGGCAGCGGCAAGACCACTGTTCTGGTCAACCGCATTGCAAACCTGATCCGGTTTGGCTCGGCCCACGGTTCCAGCTGGACCCCCCGTGAGGTGACCGAAGAGGATGTCAAGGCCCTGAAAACGGCAATTATGACCGGCACCGATGCGCCCGCCTGGCTGGACGGGATGCTGCGGCAAAATGCTGTCCGCAGTTGGAACGTGATGGCCATCACCTTTACCAACAAGGCGGCAGGGGAGCTGAAAGAGCGCCTGCGCAATATGCTGGGCGGCGAAGAGGGGGACGAGGTGTTTGCCTCCACCTTCCACTCGGCCTGTGTGCGCATCCTGCGCCGCTGGGCAGAATCCATCGGCTATCCCCGCAGCTTTACCATCTATGATACCGATGACTCCCAGCGCGTGATGAAGGCGGTCTATAAGGAACTGAGCATCGACGATAAGTTCTTCCCGATCAAGAGCGCCATCAACCAGATGAGCCGCTGGAAGGACCAGCTGGTCAGCCCGGAGGAGGCGCTGCGCACCCCAGCCCGGGACACCAAGGGAGCCATTGCCGCCAAAGTTTACGCCGCCTACGAGAAAAAGCTCAGGGAGGCAGGAGCCTTCGACTTCGACGACCTGATCTACCAGACCGTGCAGCTGCTGGCGGAACACGAGGATGTGCGGGAGTTCTACCAGAACAAGTACCGCTACCTGCTGGTGGACGAGTATCAGGATACCAGCGTGGCCCAGTTCCGGCTGGTCAGCCTGCTCACCGGCCCGGAAAAGAACATCTGCGTTGTCGGTGACGATGACCAGAGCATCTACCGTTTCCGCGGTGCCACCATTGAGAACATTCTGAACTTTGAGCGCATCTTCCCCGGCACCAAGACCATCCGTCTGGAGCAGAATTACCGTTCCACCTCCAACATCCTGAATGCTGCCAACTGCGTCATCCAGCACAACACCGAGCGTAAGGGCAAGACCCTGTGGACCCGGAACGACGAGGGCGATAAGGTGCAGGTCTACACTGCAGAGAATGAGCAGGACGAAGCCATGCACATTGCTGATGTCATCGGTGAGCACCTGAAAGAGGGCGGGCATCTGGCGGACCATGCGGTGCTCTACCGTATGAATGCCCAGTCGGCCCCCATCGAAAGCTACTTTACCCGCGCGGGCATTCCCCATAAGATCGTGGGCGGCCAGCGCTTCAACGACCGCAAAGAGGTCAAGGACATCCACTCCTATATGTCCATCGTGGCGAACGCCCGGGATGATGTGCGCCTGCGCCGCATCATCAACGAGCCTACCCGGAAGATCGGCAATACCACCGTCGATGTGATCGCTGACCTTGCCGCCCAGCAGGGGATCAGTATGCTGGAAGTCATCTCCCACGCGGATGCATACGCCAAACTCAGCCGTGCCATTATGCCGCTGCTGAAATTCTGGCAGATCTACGAAAAACTGCAGGAATCGCTGGAAACCAGGACACTGGACGAATTTGCCCAAGATGTCATTGAGGTGACCGGCTACAAGGCCATGCTGGAAGCCGATGCGGCCAAGGGCCACGAGGATGCGGCAGACCGCCTGCAGAACCTGGGCCAGCTGGTCAACAACGTCAAAAACTACTGCGACCAGCACGGCGAGGATGCCTCACTGGAAGGCTATCTGGAGGATATCGCCCTCATCAGCGACATTGACAGCTACAACGAGAGCGCTGACCAGGTGGTTCTGATGACCATCCACTCTGCAAAGGGTCTGGAATTCCCCTATGTGTTCCTCATTGGCATGGAGGAGGGCGTGTTCCCCAGCGAGATGAGCAAATACTCCGAGGCAGATCTGGAGGAAGAGCGCCGTCTGGCCTATGTCGGCATCACCCGCGCCAAGAAGGAGCTGTATATCTCCAACAGTGTCTCCCGGATGCTCTACGGCCGCACCCAGCGCAACGAGCCCAGCCGCTTCCTGCGCGAGATCGAGCCTGAGTATATAGAGGAGACCCGCAGCCCGGCGTTGGAACGCCGTTCTTCCATGGGCTGGGGGTCCAGTTACAGTGATACCGTTCCCGGTGGGGCCTCGGGCTACTCCGGCGCGTCCGGCTGGGGCCGCAATTCCAGCAGCTTCGGCGGCCGCACCGGCGGCAGCTACCTCAACCGTGAATACAATGCCTCTGAGCGCGGCGGTTTCGGCTCCGGTTATGCAGGCCGTGGCAGCAGTGCTTCCGGGTCTGGCAGCGGAAGCAGCGCCCCGCGCACGTCTGGCTCCTCCGGTTTTGGCGCGGGCTATGGCCGCCCCGCGGCCCCCAAGGCAACGTCCAAACCCGTGAGCTTTCCGGGGAGTCCGGCAGCTTCCCGCCCGGCATCCACCGGCCCAAAGCATTACGAGGTGGGCGACATTGTGGAGCACAAGGTCTTTGGCCGGGGCAGGGTGCTGGCGGTCAAGGCTGCTGCCGGAGACCAGATCGTGGAGATCAACTTTGAAAAGGTCGGCGTGAAGAAAACCATGGCAAATTTTGCGCCGCTGACGAAAATCACGGAGGAATGAGAAAACTATGATGACCGTTCGATTGATCGCACATACCCCGGAACCGGAAAAGGTGGTGGCGGCAGCGGCCAAGCTCTGCTACTCCGATGCCCATATCACCGACCTGCTGGACGGCCTGACTGAGGAGAAAACGGCCAAGTTCCTGACCATGCTCAGCGACCTGGGCCATGCCAGTCCCATTGAACATGCCAGCTTCACCTTTGGCATTGAGGGTGTGAGCCGCACCCTGCTGGCCCAGATCACCCGGCACCGTATCGCATCCTTCAGTGTCCAGAGCCAGCGGTATGTCCGGCTGGACGACTTCCACTATGTCATCCCGCCGGAGATCGAGGCCATCCCTGAGGCAAAGGCAGCCTTTCTTGAGAGCATGGATGAGGATGCGAAGCGCTACCTGGACCTTGCAAAAAAGCTGGAGGACGGCCACACTGCCCGCCTGATGGCGGAGGGGATGCCGGAAAAGCAGGCCCGCGCCAAGGCCTCCAAACAGGCCAATGAGGATGCCCGTTTTGTGCTGCCCAACGCCTGCGAGACGAAGATGGTCGTGACCATGAACGCCCGCAGTCTGCAGAATTTCTTCCATCTGCGCTGCTGCTCCCGTGCCCAGTGGGAGATCCGTCAGCTGGCCGAGGAAATGTTCCGGCTGGTCTACCCGGTGGCACCCCATATCTTTGCCAAGGCCGGCCCGGCCTGCGTCAGCGGCCCCTGCCCCGAAGGCAGGATGTGCTGCGGCAGAACTGCCGAAGTCCGCGCAAAATATGAGGCCATCAAGCAGGAGGCTGGTGTATGAGCAAGGGCAAGCTGATCGTTCTGGAAGGGCTGGACGGCAGCGGCAAGGGCACGCAGGCTAAGCTGCTGGCAAAGCACCTGACGGTGACGGATCATCTGGTAAGAGAGATCACCTTCCCGGATTATGACAGTGATTCCAGTGCGCTGGTCAAGATGTATCTGGCCGGGCAGTTTGGTGACAAGCCTGACGATGTCAACGCCTACGCGGCATCCAGTTTTTATGCGGTGGACCGCTACGCGGGGTATAAGTCAGACTGGGGCGAGTTCTACGAGGAAGGCGGCATCTTGATCGCTGACCGCTACACCACCTCCAATGCCGTGCATCAGTGCTCGAAGCTCCCGCCGGAGCAGTGGGACACATTCCTGCAGTGGCTTTTTGACTATGAATACCACCTGCTGGGCCTGCCTGCACCGGATAAGGTGATCTATCTGCAGGTTGACCCGGCGGTGAGCCAGCGGCTGATGACTGCCCGCTACCATGGCGACGAGACCAAGAAGGATGTCCATGAAAAGGACACCGAATATCTGGCCCGCAGCCGCCGGGCGGCAGAATACTGCGCCGCTCACCTCGGCTGGGATACCGTCCACTGCACGGCAGGGGAGAAGATGCGGAGCATTGAGGATATTCAGGAAGAGGTCAGAACTCTTGCTCTCGCTGTTATTTGAAACAAAAGGAGGCATCCTATATCATGTACCGTTTGATGCAGCCGTCCGATTGGGCGGAGGTGCTGGCCCTGTGGCAGGCCCAGCGCGGCGACACGGAGGAGTTTGTCCGTGGCGCTGTGGAGCGCTTTGCCGGGGTGCAGAATGTCTACGTCGCGGAGGAAAACGACCACATTGAGGCTGTGGCACTGGCTGTGCCGGTGACCCTGCAGGGCCGCCCGGGCAGCTACCTGTTCGGTCTGTGCGGGCAGGGCAGCCTGCTCCTTGCGGGCCTGGTGGATACCCTGTGTGCCCAGCAGAAACTGCGGGGCGCAGGCTTTGTGGTGGCAGTGCCCGCCAGCCCGGAACAATCAACGCTGCTGCAGGATAAAGGCTTCCAGAAAGCCTTTGCCCTGCGCTGCCTGCCCCGGGAGGTGGAGCGCAACCTGTGGAGCCAGGCGGAATTCGATTCCGTGACGGCAAAAAAACTCTGCGAGCTGCGGGCAAAATACTGGCCCGACACCGTTCAGCTGCCGCCGGAGCAGATGGGGGAAGTTCTGCGGGACCTGTATTCCCGTGGCGCGACCATCGTATCCAGTGAGCAGGGCTACGGCATCTATTTCCGCAGGGAGGATACCCTTTACTTTGTGGAGATGATGGCGGAAAATGACCGTGCTGCCGAGGTGCTGATGGAAGCCGCCCGGGAGAAAGAGGTCATTGTGGAAAAGGCTGTCATCACGGTGGGAGCTGCCCAGAATCTGTTCCTGGGCGAGGGAACCCGGCAGGAGTATGGCCTCATCCGTTTTGAAGGAGAACCTTTTGATGTTTCGGAGAGCTACATGCGCCTGATGATGGATTGAAAGGAACGTGGATATGGCAGAGAAACACCAGAAAAAGAAAAGAGGCAGTGCGCTGAAGATCCTGTTGGTCGTGCTGTTGCTGCTGGTACTGACAGTCGGTGCGGCAGGCGTGTTTGCGTATAACGAGATCAACGGCAATGGAGGAAAGCCCGGTGCAGAGGTGACCGTCAGCATCCCCCAGGGCAGTGGCGTTGCTGCCATCGCAAAGGAGCTGAAGGAGGCTGGAGTGATCCGTTCGGCCTATCTGTTCCGCTGGTATGTGGGGCACAAGGGTGCCGCCGGAAAACTGCAGTACGGTGATTTTACGCTGCAAACCGGCGGATATTCTTACGATGGCCTGATCGCAGAGCTGTCCACGTATGCCAAGGCGGATTCGGTGCGTCTGACCTTCCCGGAGGGAACCACTGCCATTGCCATTGCCCGGAAAATGGAGGAAGCCGGTCTGTGTACTGCCGAGGAGTTTTTGGAAGAAGCCAACACCGGAGATTTCAGTGAGTACACCTTCTGGCAGTATGTCCCGGACGATGCCGATGCCCCCGACCGCTTTATGAAGTGTGAGGGCTACCTCTTTCCGGACACCTATGAGTTTTTGACGGACGATACCGTGCATCATTATGTTGCAACGTTCTATGCACACTTCGATAAGCAGTTTACGGACGAGATGTACAGGGAACTGGAAAAGCAGGAGCTGACCCTGCCCGAGGTCATCACACTGGCCTCTTTTGTGCAGGAGGAAGCGGGCAACGATCAGGATTCCAATGTGGCGCAGGTGTTCCGCAACCGTCTGGCCGAGGGTTCGCCCTACCCCAAGCTCCAGAGCAACACCTCCAGCTATGTCCAGAGCGATGAGGACAACAACTACCTCTGGAACTGGGTGGCTCCGTATTATGGCGGCTGGGAGGATATCCCCGAGAACATCCGGAATGCCTACGATACCTACACCTGCACCGGCCTGCCCGCCGGGCCCATCTCGAACCCGGGCCTTGCCGCGATCCAGGCTGCTCTGGCACCTCAGTGTGATGAGGAAGTCAGGGACTGCTATTTCTTTGTTACGGACCTTTCCGGTCACTACTATTACGCCAAGACCTATGCTGAACATCAGGACAACTGCCGGAAAGCGGCTGAAGTCAATCAGAGTTTGAAGAAGTAAGTCCCTCTCAGTCGGCTTCGCTGACAGCTCTCCCAAGGGGCGAGCCAATTGCGGCTCCGGAGTCAGGTTTGCAGAAACCGATCCGATGAGGCGGCATCGCGTCAGCGATGACAGAGAGGGTGTTAAAAAGAGAGGACGATTTTATGTTACAGATCCCGGAACTGCTGGCCCCGGCAGGCGACTTGGAGCGCCTGCGTTATGCCATCAACTATGGAGCAGACGCTGTTTATTGCAGCCTGCCGGAGTTCGGTATGCGGTCGGCTCCTGCCAATTTTACGCCGGAGCAGCTGGCCGAGGGTGTGATCTATGCCCATGCCCGCGGCCGCAAGGTCTATCTGACCATGAACACGCTGCCCACCAATGAGGAAGCTGACCGCCTGCCCGAAGCCATCAAGGCTGCTGCTGCCGCCGGTGTGGATGCCTTTATCGTGGCCGATCTGGGCGTGCTGGAAGCCTGTAAGCAGTTCGCCCCGGAGATCGATGTCCACATGTCCACCCAGACCGGCATCACCAACTGGGCCGCTGCGCGTGCCGCTTACAACATGGGTGCAAAGCGTGTGGTGCTGGCCCGTGAGATGAGCCTGCAGGATATCGCCACCCTGCGCGATAAGACCCCGCCGGAGCTGGAGATCGAGGCGTTTGTCCACGGAGCCATGTGCATGAGCATTTCGGGCCGGTGTCTGCTCTCCAATTACATGGCAGGCCGGGATGCCAACCGGGGCCAGTGCGCCCAGCCCTGCCGCTGGAAGTATTACCTGAGCGAGGAGACCCGCCCGGGCCAGCTGTATGAGATCGGCGAAAATGAGAACGGCAGCTATATCCTCAATGCAAACGATCTGTGCACCGCTCCCTTCATCGACCTCATCTGCAAGGCAGGTGTGGACAGCCTGAAGATCGAGGGCCGCGCCAAGACGTTCTACTATGTCGCCAGCGTCACCGCCGCCTACCGCAAGGCTCTGGATCAGTATCTGGCCGACCCGCTCAACGATAACTTTGAGCTGAGCGATGACGTTCTGGCTGAGCTGACCCGTACCAGCCACCGGCACTACTCCCCGGGCTTCTACTTTGGCCGCGAGCAGGCCCGTCAGGCAACCGACAGCGCTACTTATATCCGTGAGTGGGAGTTTGTGGGCACTGTGGAAAGCTGGGAGAATGGTGTTGCCTCTTGCCAGCAGCGCGGCAAATGGAGCCTTGGGGATACGTTGGAGGTGCTCTGCCCGGATGGGCGCAGCATCCCGCTGCACCCGGAGTGGATCAAAAACGAGGCAGGGGAGAGCGTGGAATCCACCCCCCACGCCATGGAAAAGTACACCATCCCCACCCCAGAGCTGCCCCCCATGAGTCTGCTTCGCCGGAAGGTAGAAACTCTTGACAAATGATTCCAGAAGCAGTAAAATAATAAAGTCAAAATGAACGATGTCCTCTGGCTCTAGTGGTCAGAGGACAGTTGAGGGCTCGTAGCTCAGTTGGGATGAGCGTTCGGTTCGCATCCGAAAGGTCGAGGGTTCGACTCCCTTCGAGTCCATACAATAGAAAACCGCTCTGTCGTAGCTATACGGCAGGGCGGTTTCCTTGTTTGCAGTGCTATGAAACAGTGAGTACTGTTTCGATGGATCTGGAGCCGGTTCAAAGGTGGAAAATTACTGCTCCTCAAACCTTGAAAGTGCTAGAAATCAAGGTTTCATGCGGGTTAATGCCGTGATACATTCGCAATGGCTTGAGGGTTGCGTTTGTTACATCGTTTTGGTATAACAACTCACAACCTCCACGTGACTTCCATTGTCCAAACACAAATCCGCGCCATTTTCGATGATAGGCAGTCGGAATTTGATGGACTTGAGCCACTGGCCGTTGGGCTGACGCTCCGGGTAGATCTGAATTTCGGAAATCAGGTGCTCCATCAGCTTTTTGCGTTCGACAGGATTCATCACATTGTAGAGCTTTTCAAAGCAGACGAGAACCTTGTAAATGTTGTCGCCGGTGATTTTGTCTGCTTCGATGGCCTGTTTCTTGGCACGAGCCGTCACAAGCTGATTCTCGGTACCCTCGATTTTATCGTACATCTTGTAGAGCCGTTCGTCAAGGTCGGATTTGCGCATGATGTAGTGCCGGTCATCCGGGTCAAGGGTGTCGATTTCATCCATGAGTTTGGATTTGACGGAGTAATACTGGCGCAGTTGCTTTTCGGCGGCTGCGATTTCCTGTTCAATGGCAGTGGTGTCTACTTTGCTGTTGATCTTTTCCTGCATCATGGCGGCAAACTTTGGATTGCTGACCAGTTTGATGATAACCTCCACCACGGCGTTGTCCAGAACTTCTTCCTGAATTTGCTTGTTGAAATCGCATTTTTGCCCACGCTGCATCTTGCGATGCTTGCAACTGTAATAAGAGAAAGATTTATAGGGTGTGCCATCTTTCTTTCGTTTGGTGCATTTGTTGCTGTACATTCCAGCACCGCAAATGGGGCACTTGATAAGGGCGGATAATAAATGCGCCTGTTCCGTCTTGCTGCGGTTGACTGGTTCGTATCGTTTAGACTGCGCCAACAGCTTGACCTGTGCGGCGTTCCACAATTCTTCTGATACGATGCCCTTGTGCAGGCCGTCCACCAGCAAATAATTCTCCTGTGGAACCTGATGATATTCGTTCCGGGTGCCGTGGATCTTTTCGAGTTTGCGGCGACCAAAGGCGATTTTTCCGCAGTAGACGGGGTTCTTCAGGATGGCACGAATCAATGTTGCACTGAAAAGGGGAGAGGTGCCATTTTGACGAGCAAGTTTCTGAAAGCCGTGGGTCTCCAGATATTTGGAAAGACCATTTGCACCTGTGTCCTTGTTTACATATTGCTCAAAAATCGTGCGAATGGCAGGGGATTCATCCTCATTGATTTGCAGCACACCGTCAACCAAACGATAGCCATAAGGCGCAAAACCGCCGTTCCAGCGACCTTCCCGTGCCTTCTGGATGCGGCCTTCCATGGTTTGGACACGGATGTTCTCACGCTCGATTTCAGCGACAGCGGACAGAACGGAGATCATCAGTTTGCCAGCGTCTTTAGAAGAATCAATGCCGTCCTCCACGCAAATCAGGTTCACACTAAAATCCTGCATTACCTGCAGGGTAGACAGTACATCGGCAGCATTGCGGCCAAAACGGGAGAGCTTGAACACCAGCACATAGGCAACGCCATCCTTGCCGGATTTGATGTCCTCCATCATCCGGCAGAAAGAAGCACGGCCTTCAATGGATTTACCCGATTTGCCTGCATCCTCATATTCGCCAACGATCTGGTAATTGTTGAAGTCTGCATAGGCTTTCATGCGAGCTTTCTGTGCATCCAGCGAATAGTCATCGATTTGCATGGTGGTAGATACACGAGTGTAAATATAAACTTTTGTCTTTCCCTGTGACATAAGAAATCCTCACGGCTACCGTTATTTCTTGTCGATTTTCTGCTCTAAGAACTGGATGGAATCCAGGTAGTCTTGTTCCACGTCGCTGAGCGTTTTAGCCTTGTATTTCCGATATTCAGTGGTGGCTTTGTCCACGGCCTGCTTGTGCGTCACAGTGCCGTTTCCGACAAGCAACTGCTCACCGCTCATAGTCAGAATACGGTCAAGGTGGTTTGCCCAATCCTGCATTGTCATGGGCTGTTCACGTTCTGCCTGACGCTCAGCAAAATCCAGATAACCGGAAACCAACTGCCCCATAGCACGAAGCTCTTTCTCGTTCAGATAGTTTTTGGCAATAGTAGCTTCTCGTAAAGTGGGCTGGTTTCCTGCAAAAGTGGTCAGACCCATAAATTCCTTTTCGGCATCTACACGATTGTAAATGACCTCAGCGGCAGTCTGACCGTGGATGGCATAATGAATTTTATTCTGGACTTTTTTGAAGAACTGGACGGAGATTTCTGCTTTTGGGTCGTAGTCAATGCTGGTTGCATAGATTTCCAGAATCTGACGATAAAACACTTTTTCGGAAGCACGGATGTCACGGATGCGTTCTAACAGCTCTTTGAAATATCCACCGCCGCCCAGATTTTTCAGGCGTTCGTCATCCAGCGCAAATCCCTTGCGCATATATTCCTTCAGGATGCCAGTTGCCCAGATACGGAACTGTGTGCCTCGTTTGGATTTGACACGATAACCAACAGAAATAATGACGTCAAGATTGTAGAATTCGACCTGATAGGTCTTTCCGTCTGCGGCAGTTGTTGCAAATTTTGCAACAACTGAATCTCGTTCAAGCTCACCCTCTGCAAAAATGTTTTTGATGTGACGGGAAATTGTGGATTTGTCACGTTGGAACAACTCAGCCATCTGGTCAATGGAAAGCCAGACGGTGTCACCGTCAAAGGTAGTATCAATTTTGGTCAGGCCATCTTCTGTGGTGTAAATGAGGATGGAATTTTTAGGAGAGTCATCTGGACGATTCATTTTCGTACCTCGTTCAAAATATGGAACATGGTGAGAGAATCTCACCATGTGTTTGGACAGCAATTACAAGAACATTATATCATGCTGCAAGAAGTTCATCAACAGCAATTTGCCCGGTTTCGATTTCTGGGATTAAAATTTCTGCATATTTTTCGATCATATCGGCCAGAAAGCTCGCCAAGGCACTCCATTCATCAAAGTTGGATGTGCAGGCGGAAACAGGAAAGATATCTTTTTCGCTAGCAGGATATTTTTTCAATAGGCGGCTCTATTTCCTTGTAGCTGGACAGTGTGTACCAGCGATTTTATCAAACTTCCTTTCAAACTCATCCAATCAATTCTTTCAGCCGTTCCAGCTTCTCCTGTGCGGTTTCTTTGCGGAAACTTACGCCAATGCATGAAATCGGAACGCACATTTCTAACAGGCGGTCATAGATTCGGGCATGCGCGGTATCCTGCGGATGCCGGATCTCGTCCAGTGTCAGGTTGGTCGTGACGATCAAAGGCTTTCGGCTGCGGTAGCGACTGTCTACAATGTTGTAGATTTGTTCCAGCGCATACTCTGTGCTGCGCTCCATGCCAAAATCATCAATGATGAGAAGTGGATAGCGGCACAACCTGTCTACCACCTCATTCCGCCCGGAAAAGCTGTTGTTCAGCTCGTTCAGGATGTGTGCGAAGTTCGTCATGCGCACAGGCACTTCCTGAGCTATCGGAGCGTTCGCAATACACCCGGCAAGGAAACTCTTGCCTGTGCCGACACCGCCCCAGAACAGAAGCCCAATGTTCTCTGAGCGCATGGTCTGCCACTGCTCTACATAGCGGTGTGCATGGTGCATCTGTGGGCTGCGTCCGTTGTCGTTTGCAAATGTCCAGTCCAGCAGAGCGGAATCAGAAAAGCCGTCTGCTTTCAGCCGCCGCACAAGGTCGAGGTGTTTCTGCGCCTTAATAGCTGCTTCCTGCTGCTCCCGTTCGGCTTTATGGCAGGCACATTCTACCGGATGCTTGTTCTTCCCCATCAGGACAAGACCCTTGGCAAAGAAGGCTTCTTTTGGGGTTCTGCACTTGCCGCAATAGAGCAGGCCATTCTCACCGGGATAGTCCGCTGCATTTTCGGGAATACTGGAAACGGATTGTTCCAGAACTTTTTTGATCGTCTTTATAGGCTTTCTCCTTCCTTGAAGGTGTAGTCCGGGATGCCCGGCGTCGATTTTCGTTCTGTTTTCTGCCGCTTTGCCCAGATACGCAGGGTGGCGGCATGGTCGGCGTACTTCTTATCTGTGGACTGGATATAAGCCGAAAGCTGTTCGATTAGATCATCCAGCCCGGAGAAATCAGCTTTGAGTCGCCTGTACTCCTTTGCTGTTAAAAAGACATTTTGATATTCTCCAAAGGTCAAATGAGCGTCTGTTGTTCTTATCAGGTGGCTATCTTTCAGGTTGCTCTTATTACGTTGGTTAGGTGTGCATTTCTGCGCAATCATACTACTCGTTTCTGCACAGTCATCCTTGGCATTTTTGTATACTGTGACTGCGCAATTCTGCGTAGTATGCGGAACCTTGAGCAGAATACGGCTGGGCTTGGAAAATCCACTGCGGATACGTTCCACGAGCTGTGCGTTTTCCAGCTCGGAGAAAGAGCGCGTTACACTGGAAATGCTGCATCTCAAGTCTTTTGACAGATGAGAAAGCGGATAGACTACATAAATGCGATCCTGTGCATCGATCCATGACGAATGTTCTTACAGCATTTAGCTGTCAAAGAACATTCGTCATTTTTTATTTGCTAAATAGCGACATCACAGGGGGCGTAGTTCACAACTACGCCTTTTCTTGTATTCACCGATACATCGGGTGTCGGTAAAGGAAGTGCGCTTGGAATCTCGATGGTGCCCACGCAGTTGTAGTGAATGCGGAGCCGCTGCTCCCATACACCATTGACCTTTTCTGCATTGAACACTTCGATTTTTTCCACCAGTTCATTCAGCATCCGGGGTGTCAGCTTTTTTGCTCTGGTGTACTTGCGAACCAGACTGATGAACATATCCGTTGTCATAGTACGGCTGCTCTGCTTTTCGATTTCGGAGCGGAGCTGTTTGATTTTCTCGGTCAGCTCCTTTTGCTCGTCCTCATATCTCCGGGACATTCTGGAAAAGCGTTCGTCAGAGATTTTGCCGGAAACATTGTCCTCATAGATGCGCTCAAAGAGGCCGTCCAGTTCTTCATCACGGGCAAGAAGTGTTTTCAACTCTTTTTCTTTCAGCTTGCGGTCGGTTTCATCCGCCTGCTGGGAGTGCCCGATAACAGCTTTCAGGAAGTCGTCCTCGTAGAGGCTGGCAAACTTGGTCAGCCGCCGAATCTCGCCCAGCACCACTTCTTCCAGAAAGTCTACCCGGATGTAGTGGGTGGATTGACAGGTACCACGGTTGCCCTTGTAGTTGGAGCAGTTGAAATACTTGATTTCCGGGTTGCCCTGATTGAAGTGGAAGTGCAGATTGCAGCCGCAGTCTGCGCAGACAAGCAGGCCGGAGAACATATTGTGTTCTCCGTTGCTGGTACGGCGTTTGCGCATCTTTCCACGCTTCTGCTGTACCTGTTCAAACACGGCACGTTCAATAATGGGTTCGTGAACATTTTGGAACACTACCCAATTTTCCGGGTCGTTATGAATCCGCTTCTTATTCTTGTAGGACTTGGAGTAGGTTTTGAAGTTCAGAACATCACCACAATACTCCTGCTGGTACAGAAGATGGGTAATCGTGGAGCCATTCCACTTGGTGGCGGGGCGCGTCTTGGTCTTTCCGGGACGGCCGATGCCTTTCTGAATCCAGTAGGCCTGCGGCGTCAGGATGCCTTCCTTTTCAAACTGGGTGGCAATCTGTTCCGTACCAAAGCCCTCCAACGTCATATCAAAAATGCGCCGGACAACTTGTGCAGCTTCTTCATCAATGACCCAATGCTTGGGATTGTTCGGGTCCTTGATATATCCATAGGGAGGAAGTCCCATCGGTTCGCCGGAGTTGCCTTTGATTTTATTACTGATACGGCGTTTCTTGCTGATGTCACGGGCATACCACTCATTGAACAGGTTTCGGATGGGTGCCAGTTCATTTTCTCCCTCGGCCGTGTCGATGTTGTCCGAAACGGCAACAAGTCGGATGTCATGGTCTGGGAAAAATTCTTCTGTCAGCCGCCCGACCTCGATATAGTTTCGGCCCAGACGGGAAAGGTCTTTGACGAACACAGCGGAGGCTTTCCCTTGTTCAAGCTGCTGCATCATTTCAACGAAACCGGGACGGTTCATGGTCACGCCGGAAATGCCATCATCCAGAAAGTGAACCAGATTGGTATAGCCTTTTTCCTTTGCAACTTTGGTGAGCAGTTTCTTTTGGTTGCCGATGCTGTAACTCTCGCCCTCCAAATTATCATCACGGGAAAGACGCTCATAGAGAAAAGCGGTTGCTTCACGGGATTTCTTGTTACTCGACTGTTTCATACTCGCTCCTTTCTTGGGACAGTCGAATAGCAAATTCACTTGTACACCTATATTATAACACAATCCGCTTTCTCTGTCCGCTGCCTCCCGAAAGGTCATTATAATTTTTCGCTTTCGGATTTCATCAGCCGGAGAAGAACTTCTCCTAAGGTCTGGGAACTTTCTTCTTTGAACACCGGCTCAACGATAAAGGAGCGATTGCCAATACGATAAGGCGAATCCAGAGTAAGCATCTCTGGATTTTTTGTTTTTTCCGGGTTTGTTTTTTTCGCTTGCATCGTAAAAATCCCCTTTCTTAAAAATCAAAAAACGAGCCAACGGACGGCTGCTGGCAGCAGCCCACGGGAATCTCACCCCTGCATTCCTCATGCAGCCCTACTCATTGCCTGCGACGCTCTGAACGCTCGGACTTTGACGGTAAGGGAGTATCAGCCTGCCTGTATGTCATGGCCCGCAAGCAGCCGCGCTTGCATTGCGGCGTGGTGGTGATCGCTCCACTTTTCAAAGAAAAGCATCGTGGCGCACCCGCCGTCCGGCTCGATACAGACAGCAACGTATCCGTTTGCCCTATAATGCACCGCCATTGTCCTGCGGGCATATTTTTCAAGGTGCAGTCCCGAAACGTGGAAAGGGTCAGACCGTTTCGGCTTTGGTTACAATAGAAGAAATCAGTTTGATTTCCAGATGGCGTTTCATGTACTCGTCTATGCACACATGAGGCTGACCGTGCTTGTCATAGAGAATGCCTGTACAGAGCTTGATGATATAGCCTCTGTAATGTCGCAAAACCTGTTCAACTGCATCGGTGTCCCCAGCGCAGGCAGAGCGAATTACCGAGAGCGGCAAAAACTCTCTGCTCGTGTGTTCATAGGAGTTCATTTACGCCTAACCTCCCTCCGGCAAGTGCGCCTTTAGCTTTTTTTGCAGCTCGTTCAGCGTTTTTGCCCGGTGCCGTTGAACAGCACTCCGGGACATTCCCATGAGGTCGCCAATCTCGCCATCGCCCAGTTCCAGAACACAAAACAGAATCAGAATGCTTTGCTCTTGCTTTGGCAGAGCGGCAAACGCATTGGCAACAAGTTCATTGTCGATGTGCAGATCACAGCCGTAGGATGAAAATACAAATTCTTCACTTGGATAATAGTCTACACTCGTGAGCTGCCCCAGTTCTTCCAACGAAAGAACGCTGAATGACTTTTCACGGTCAAGCAGACGTTTCTTATTTCGGTGATAGTTCCGGGCCTCATTTCGCAGCACCGCTTTGCAGAACGCATCGAATCGGTACTGTTCGCCATCGTTGCGAGGGATAGCTTCCATCTTCTCACCCCCTTTCCGTGGGGATGTCGGGTGGATTTTTCCCTTTCCGCTAATATGACACCCGAAACACCCGATTCTACCCGCTTTTTTGAAAATTTCCAAAAATATTTTTTGAAACAGGTAGATTTTCAGATGGCAATAGAAAAGCCCAGCAGATCGAAAACGGCCAACCGGGCATAATGGCAGCACGAAACGCGCAGTAGCTACATCGTATAGTACATAGTAAAAGCCCTGCTGACCCTGTGCGGGAGCAAGGCTTTTTTTGACAGTTCAAAGCTAGGCGTTCGATAGAATATCAGGCGCATGGCGGCATCCTCCTATGGCCGCCATACAGACGATGAAACGCTCTGATACGCAAAAAAGAACCGGCGGCCTTGATTTTCTCAAAAGCCGCCGGTTCAAAATGGGCGCGTAAAATTACCTGCTCCAACCAACGGCTTTTTTATTTCCCCTTAGTCGGGGCAGGTTCGCATCATATACTGAAAAAAAGAACCGATAATCACAAGTGAATTCACCTTGTGCATTACCGGCTCTGCGTCTGTGCGTCTGGCTCTTGGATGATAGATAAATTTAGTTTTCTTACCGCAATCAGGGTTTCATGTTTGCATTTAGGACAATATAACGGAAAATTATCCAGTATTGTATCATTGCGAATTTTCAACCGTGTTTTGCTTCCACAAAAGGGACATAAAATCCATTCTATCTTCATCTTATCTTCCTCTGTGCTTAGTTTTCTTCTTTTACTACCGTATAGCAAGCTGACGTTTTTTCTTCGCCTCTTTACATTTCCGAATTGGACATAACCTGTTTTTCAGCCATAGACAATTCCCGATGAAGGTGTAATGCCATAAATACAGTGATTACTACGGAAATCACATCTGCGATGGGTTGGGCATATAGGATTCCGTTCATTCCCCATACCATAGGCAGCAGCAAAATGACAGGAATAAAGCAGATGCCTTGTCTGCATGCGCCCAAAAAGAAACCTGCCGCCCCCTTGCCCAGAGCAAGAAACAAAGAGGAGTATACCGTGTAGAAACCGAAAAGAATGAATGTAAGGCCATTCGCAAATAGAGATTTTTGACCCACTAAAATCATTTGAGTATCTCCCTTAGTAAATTGAGAGATAATCTGCGTAGAAAAAACAGCCATCACCAAACCTACGACTAAGCAGAAACTTGTAGACCAAATGATTGAGGTTTTGATTGCTTCACGCAAGCGATCAAACTTCTTTGCCCCGTAGCTGAATCCAGCAATAGGCTGGAACCCTTTCAGAAATCCAAAAACAACAAGAGTTCCCATAGAAGTAATTCGCGTAACCGCCCCCATACCTGCAATGACCGAATCGCCATAATTGCTGGACGTGCGGTTAATTAGCGCAATCGAAAGACTTGTCAGCAGTTGGAACACCAAAGTGGGAACTCCAATTTTTAAAATTTCCGCCATCATTTGCCTCGTAGGAGAAAACTCTTTTATGCTGAACGTAAATACGCTTTTTTTGCGAAGAACATAGGTGAGATAAACAAGCGTGGATACCATTTGCGAAATTGCTGTGGCGATTGCTGCACCCGCTACCCCCATGTTCAAAGTGTAAATGAAAAGAGGGTCCAATCCGATGTTCAATACGGCTCCCAGCAGCAAGGCGCACATGGTCGTCTTTGCGGCACCCTCGCTGCTTACGATGTTGTTCATTGTTACATTAAACACGTTGAAAATACAGGAGAGCACATAAATTCTTGCGTATGTCAGGGCATACGGCATAATTGTTTCTGTTGCGCCCAACATCGCCAAAATTGGTTTGAGGAAAATCGTAGAAAACAGAATGATAATGGCGCCAATCAGAATACTGCTGTATAGTGCGGTGCTTGCCACTCTATTGGCGGTATCTTTATCTCCGCGCCCAAGCAGTCTTGACAGATAGGATGCGGCTCCGTTACCGAACATAAGCCCCAAACCAACCACGACTTGCCCCAAGGGGAACACGACGGAAATAGCACCCATTTGACTTTTTCCCAAACCAGCCACAAAATAGGCATCCACCAGATTATAGAGTGCATTGATCAACATCCCAATCATAATCGGTATGCCGAGAGCCATCAGAGCTTTGGGGATAGGCGCACTGCCCAAAAGCTCAAGTTTGTTGTTGCGTTCATTCATTGTTAAAACTCCTTTCGTCTCTTCAGGTATAATTTACAGTAGTGTAGGCCATAGTGCTACACAGTATAAATAATAGTACTATAATTTATAGTATATGTCAAGAGGTGAGGCAATTTATCTTGACAAAAAGTATAAAATACAATACTATATTTTATAGTGAATTTGACGGTGTTCTTTTATTCAGAAAACATAGCGAAAGGACGTGATTCCACATGGCAACCATAGATTTAATTGTATTGGGAATATTGAAAAAGGAGCCAATGAGTGCCTACGATATTCAAAAGTTGGTAGAATATAGAAACATATCCAAATGGGTAAAAATCAGCACTCCATCCATTTATAAAAAAGCCATTCAGTTAGAAGAAAAGGGGCTAATCCGAGGCGAAATCGTAAAAGAAGGGAAGATGCCAGAAAAAGTGATTTATTCCCTGACGGATGCCGGAGAAGCAGAATTTGAACGGCTCATGTTTGAGATTTCTGAAAAACCTATTAACATTTTTCTAGACTTCAACGCAGTTATTGTGAATTTGGATTCCTTGCCACCTGAAAAACAAAAATCGTGTATAGCAGAAATTGAGGAAAATATTAGTACCTTAAAATCCTATCTGGAATATAATATACAGAAAAAAGAAAATGAACCCAGTATTCCCGCAACAGGTATGGCTGTTTTGCGTCAGCAGTATGTACTGGTGGAAGCAATCCAAGCATGGATTGCTTTATTAAAAGAGAATCAAATAAATCCTTTAGAATAAAGACGAAAAAAAAAAATAGAGCAGTTTACCTAGAATTTAAGCTTTACTGTTACTCAAACAAGTGGCATTTTAACTCTCTACATATCGTTGGAATGAACTTCTGGATGCTGTATGTTATTTTGATCTTGGCAGGAAAGGAAGCGTTCGTGTTTATATTCTTGTGTTCGCTTTGACAACTACTGCAAAGGATTATGTATAATCAAGTGAATGATAGTAGTATCAAAATATGAATTATAAAATGTAGACAGAACGGATATAGCAACATTTCGCCAATCGCTCATGAACTATAAAATGTATATGGGTGATGCAGAATGGCGAAAATTGAGGACTGTCCCGGCTTTGAAACGTTCGGAGCGGATGTCAAGGCAGCTCGAAAGGCAAAACAACTTTCCCGCAGTGCGCTGGCTGACATGATACATTGTGACAGCCGGTATCTTGCGAACATCGAAAACGAAAGCACGCTGCCCAGCCTGCCGGTGGTGATTCAGCTGATAAAAATATGTGGTCTGCCCGTGGAGCGGTACTTCAACCCGGAACTCATGCGGGAAGAAAGTGCGGAACGTCAGCGGGTCAGCCACAAGCTGCAGCTTTGCCCGGAAGAATACTTACCCATCGTAGAAGGTGCCATTGACGGTGCCTTACGAATCCATGAACAGGAAAAAGAGCCCGTGTGTGTCTGATTGTCATGCACGGTCATTGAGAGGATGCAAAAGCGTCCTCTTATTTTTTTGCATTTTGCGGGCAAAACGGGGGTGTTGTGGTGTCATAGTAGTGGGGAAAGGTAACGTAGCAAGCATAGGGAGTGTAGCCACTCCCGGCAAAAATGCTTGCTGGGGAGTACCCCAGACCCCCAAGAAACGAGGTGAAACTATGACGAACCGAACCCGAAAAATTGTCCTGCGGGTTCCCGTGACGCCGGAGGAACAGGAACTTATTCGGCAGAAGATGGCTCTGCTACACACACGGAATTTTTCTGCCTACGCCCGGAAGATGCTGATAGATGGTTATGTTGTCCACATCGACACCACCGACATCCGGGCGCAGACCGCCGAATTGCAGAAGATTGGTGTCAACGTCAATCAGATCGCGCGGCGGCTGAACAGCATGGGGCCGCTGTACACACAAGATGTTGCGGACATCAAAGGAGCACTGGCACAGATATGGCAGTTACAAAGATACATCCTATCAAGTCAACGCTGAAAAAGGCACTGGACTACATCGAGAATCCAGCCAAGACGGATGAAAAAATGCTGGTGTCCTCCTTTGCCTGCTCCTATGAAACCGCCGACATCGAATTTGAACTGCTGCTATCACAAGCCATGCAGAAAGGCAACAATCTGGCCCACCACCTGATACAGTCTTTTGCGCCGGGCGAAACCACGCCGGAGCAGGCCCACGAGATTGGCCGGCAGCTTGCAGATGAAGTCCTGCAAGGCAAATACCCGTATGTGCTGACCACGCACATTGACAAGGGGCACGTCCATAACCATGTCATCTTTTGTGCCGTGGACATGGTGAACCAACGAAAGTATGTTTCCAACCGACAGAGTTATGCCTACATCCGGCGCACCAGCGACCGGCTGTGCAAGGAACATGGTCTGTCTGTGGTGATGCCCGGTCAAGACCGGGGCAAAAGCTATGCCGAGTGGGATGCACACCGCAAGGGTACGAGCTGGAAGGCGAAGCTGAAAACCGCCATAGATGCAGCCATCCCGCATGCCAAGGATTTTGACGATTTTCTGCGGCTCCTGCAGGAGCAGGGCTATGAAGTCAAGCGGGGCAAGTATATTTCGTTCCGTGCGCCCGGACAGGGGCGGTTCACTCGCTGCAAAACGCTGGGCGAAGCCTACACCGAAGAAGCTATCACCGAGCGCATCAAAGGGCGGTTTGCGGAGCGGAAGCCCAAAGAAAACCGCAAAATTTCGCTGCGGATTGATTTGGAGAACAGCATCAAGGCCCAGCAGTCCGCAGGGTATGAGAAGTGGGCAAAACTCCACAATCTGAAACAGGCTGCTCGGACGCTGAACTTTCTGACGGAGCATGAAATTGATAGTTACCCGGATTTGGAAAGCCGGGTGGCCGAGATCACCGCCGCCAGCACCGAAGCTGCCGCCGCGCTGAAAGCAGCCGAACGCCGACTTGCAGAAATGGCCGTGCTGATAAAGGATGTCACCACCTGTAAGGAACTGCACCCACTGTTGCAGGAGTATCAGCGGGCTGCTGACAAAAAGCAGTTCCGACGTAAGCATGAAGGAACCTTGATTCTCTATGAAGCAGCGGCGAAAGCTCTAAAAGAGCAGGGCTTTCAAAAGCTGCCCGACCTCTACGCCCTGAAAAACAAGTATAAGCAACTGGCCGAGCAGAAAGACCAGATGCAGCGGCAGTACAATGATGCCAAACGCCAGATGCAGGAGTATGGCATTATCAAGCAGAATGTGGACGGCATCCTGCGGACAACACCGGGAAAGGAGCAGATGCAGGAACGGTAAATCTGCACAAAATATTGGTCGGATTTTTGAACCCCAAACGCTTAGACCGGGTGGCGTTTCCACCCGAAATCATGTAAAATAGACCTAGACAACGAAAGCGAGGAACCCTCTATGGCAGAAGTGAACGATAACAGCTCTATCCAGCTTTTTGAAGATCAGAAAATCCGCACTGCATGGGATGCAGAAAAGGAAGAATGGTATTTTGCCATCGTTGATGTGATTGCTGTTCTGACTGACAGCGCAGACCCACAGAACTATTGGCGCGTTCTAAAAAAGCGTCTTAAAGACGAAGGAAATGAAACCATTACAAATTGTAATGGTTTGAAAATGACCGCTCCTGACGGCAAAAAGCGCAAAACGGATGTCGCTAACACTGAACAGCTCCTGCGCATCATCCAGTCAATCCCATCTCCGAAAGCTGAACCGTTCAAGGCATGGCTGGCAATGGTAGGCAAGGAACGCATCGAGGAAACCATCGACCCGGAGCAGGCCATCGACCGCGCGCTTGATACCTATTTGAAAAAAGGCTACTCCGAAGAATGGATTCATCAGCGGCTTTTGGCAATCCGCATCCGAAACGAACTGACGGATGAATGGAAGAAGCACGGAGTGCAAAAGGGCAAGGAGTACGCCATTCTGACCGATGAAATCTCCCGCGCATGGTCTGGCATGACCACAGGGCAGTACAAGCGGCTGAAAGGTCTGACGAAAGAAAATCTCCGGGACAATATGACCGATTTGGAACTTGTGCTGACCATGCTGGCGGAAGCCTCCACCACGGATATTTCCAAAACTGCAAAGCCACAGACCTTTGAAGAAAACAAGCAGGTTGCCAAACGCGGCGGCAAGGTGGCCGGCATTGCGCGGCAGGCTCTTGAAGCGGAAACCGGCAAGCCTGTTATCACAGAAAAGAATGCGTTTGACTTCCAGCAGCTTGTGACCGACATTGTAGAAGATGCCGCCGAACTGCCGGAAAATCCCACCGAGAAAAAAGATAAAGACTGATACATGAAAAATAGCCGGACACAGCAGCCACAAGGCCACCGTGTCCGGCTATTTTCGTTTTGACAATGACACATTACTTTGATTAAAAATAATGCGTTATTGTCAAGCTGACGGTATTATTCACCCGTAAAATCAAACCTCTGTCCGTCAAAGTCAGCATCGGTCATGCGCTCCAACTTTGCAATGGTGCCATTCGCAAGCCGCCGCATTTCGGTATCCATATCCGGCAGGGCAGCCAGCATCCGCGCCATCGTCCGGCGGCGGTCAGAGGTGTGGTACATACAGATTAAATTTTCTTCTTCCACGCTGAAATTCATGGTTAAACCTCCATTTCGTGTTGCTTGCTGCGGGCCGCTTCCTTTTTCGGGCTGGCGGCCTGTTTTGTTTCGGAAAGCTGTTTGCGGACGGAAGCGCGGGGCTTGCGAATGTTCTTATCTCGGTTCTCGTTTTTATCAATCAGCGCGTAAATACCGAAACGGTCTTTCACGCTGGACAGATGCAGGGACTTGTACGGCAACATGGCAAGCAGCTGGTCCGTGTCCCGGCTGGATGCCAGTTTGGTGAAATAGGGCGACACCTCCACCATAAAATGATTCTTGTCCGGGCTATTGGGAGCAGCCAGCCGCTTCATATCTGTTGCAATGCGCTGAGCCTCGGCCTCGATCAGCCCAGTGTGCAGTTCCGCAAGATGTTCTTTGAAATCACCGGGCCGTGCCGGTTCCCGGCTGCGTTGCTCCTGCCGGATGGCCGCTTGCAGAAGTTCCGGGTCACGGGGCTGAATTTCATGCCGCACGAACTCTCCAAAATATTTGTCCGGGCGGCTGTCGAAATGCTCTTTCGGGCCAATCTCCCGCATCCCACTTTCGTAGATCAGACGGTTGGCACCCACGGGCAAGGCGGCATCCCGGATGTGCTGGAAGTGCTGCTGGTAGTCCAATTCATACAAGTTGCCTTGCACGGTTCCATTGGCCGTGCCGGTCAGTTCCACCGCATAGGCAAGAATCCTGTCATGGGTCTGTTCGCCGCAGAATTTCCATGTATTGTAGGCTTGGGTATCTTTGAGCAGCGCGTCCCGTTCCCGGAAGCAGAATGTTCCAGAAGGCCGGGACAGCCACAACAACAGCTTATCTTCCGGCTGGTCGCTGCGGGCTGCTTCCCGCAGTATCTTCATGTCAAAGGCAAAATCGCTCTGATAGTATGCGGTGTTCTGGTGCATAATAGCTTCCAGCGCAGCGATCACATCCATATTTTCAAATTTTTGCACGGCTTATACCTCCAATTCCTTTGTCTTTTCCCGTGGCTGCGTTTGCTTGCTCTGCTCCTTTTTTGCGGCATCCAGCTGTGCCCGGATGGACGGCTTTTTCGGTTTTGCGGCGCAGGACTTCTTGGTTTTCGGTGCCTTTTCCTCGGCCTTGACTGCGGCGGCAAGGTCCGTCAGAGAAATTTGTTCCCCGGCTTTTGCTTTTGCCTCCAATTCGCCCAGAGAGGGCGCATTGTTCAACACACCATCAATCATATTTTCGTTTTGTTCCGTGGAAAGTTCTGCGGTGCGCAGCGGATTTTCCCGCAAAAACTCCGGCACCTGCTGGAAGCCCACACTGTCGCAGTAGTGGGCGGTGTCCTGCCCGTTCTGATGCAGCACCACCACATCCGAAACAGACAACGAATGTCCCTTGAAATCTGCCGGATGGTTCACATTGAATGTGCGGTAGATGTCCTCCAACGTGGTGCCAGCAGTCAGCGGCGCAGAGTAAACTTCTGCGTAGTTGGCCTTGTCCACAGTCCGGCCAGCGGCCTGCAGGCGGTCGTATGGCTCAAAACGGTAATCGTGAGTGGAATCCTCATTGCGCAGCTGGTAGATGGAAAAGCTGTCCTGCTGCGGTGCTTCAAATCCTGCCGCTGCGTATTCCTCTACCGTCATTCCGGCAGCGGCCGCTTCCTGCGCGATCTCGGCCTGCACCTGTGCCTTGTAATCCTGCAAGCTCTGGTCGAAGTCGGCCAGCTTGGGCGGTTCCGGCAAGTTGTATTGGCCTTGGTTGAGCATCGAGCGGCAGTCCTGCACATAGGTCACAACCGCGTTGTAATAGACGGTCTGTTCCGGCGAAATGTTCTGTTCCTCCCGTAAAGCAGTGGTGGCGGTCTGCTCCATAGCGGAAAGATTGCAATGCTGTTTGAGGTACGGGATAAACTCGGTCAGCACCATTTCCCGCTCTGCCTTGTCCTGTACCCATGCTTCCGGGCCCTTGTTGTGCAGAACAAAATTTTTCCAGTTCTCGTCTTTGGCGTAGTATTCGTGGTAGTTCTGGATGTGCTGAACCAAAGAGCCCTCTCCGTCACCGAAATCCTGCCGCCCCTCGTAGTTGTCGGGCTGACCGTTCAGGGTAAAATCAATGCGGAACGCGGTCTTGTCGTACCAGCCACCCTCGTAACCATCCTTTTCCCGGTCTGTGTGCTGGGCGGTGTCCAGTTCTTCAAAAACGCGGTTTGCCACAGACAGCGGCATGATTTCGCCGTCCTGCAACTTGTCGCTTTCACTCCACAGAATCGTGACCGTAGGCTCTGCGGATAAATCTGTCGCAGCGGCTTTTTCTGCTTCCGGGGCAGAAAGTTCATTTGCTTTTTCCGCCGCCTCTTGGAATGCCGCCAGCTTATCGCCCAACAGAACTTCCGCCACCGCGGCTGTCTGCCCCAGCAGATTAAGTGCTTCCTGCCCGGCATCCGGCAGGGTCAGACCGGGCGCGTCCAGCTGCCCACCGTCCAGAGCCGTGTGGTCCGGGCCATACAGAGTGTAGTCATAGCCAGAATCGCAGGTCTGGATGAACAGCGTATTACCATTATCCAGTGCAAATGCGGCCTCCTGTGCAGTGGAAAGTTCTGTTTCCCGCTGCTGGCGCAGTTCTGCCAGATGTTCGTCCAGCGCAGAGATCAACTCATGGGCCGCGCTGCGGATAATTTCCAGAGAGGCTTTCAATTCAGCCAACTCCCGGCCAGAACTCCACCCGGCCACATAGCCAAAGGAATATTCGGACGTGTCCAGCCCGTAGTGCTGGCAGACTGCATAGGCCACACTTTCGGCCTGCACTTCGCGGGTGCGGCTGTCCGGGCGGTTGGTTTGTTCCGGGTCGTTCGGGTCGATGGCGTGGAGCTTGGCATGGGCAATCTCATGGATAGCCGTCTTGACGGTCTGTAACTGGCTCATGCCCTCTTGGATGGCAATGCGGTTGTCGAGCAGATGAAAGTACCCGTGCGCCCCGCCCTCGATGTCCTCAAACCCGATGGGCACCGGGGATGTCTGCTCCAATGCCTTGAAAAAATCTTGGTAGTCCTGCACGCTGCCGGACAGTTTATTCACCGCGATAGAGGGCAGAGGTTCGCCCTCGGTCTGGCTGACATCGAACACGGACACCACCTTGAAAGCCGGAATCTGCACCGTCTTTTCTTCCGTCAGCGGCTTTCCATCCTTATCCAGAATCGGCTTGCCCTGTTCGTCCAGCTTTTCCATCTTCTGCTTGACCTTGTAGGGCGCAGGAGCAAGAATCTTGATGCCTTTTTCGCCCTTTTTCACAGTGCGGTGGAACGTGTCTTTCCACTTGTTGAAGCCCGCCACCAACTGTCCGCCCTGCATGGCAATCAGCAAGGTGTTGTTGAAACTGTAATTGTGGAATTTTGCCATCGTGGTGAGGTAGGCTTTGTAGCGGTCACTGTCGAATAATTCTTGAATGCCTGTTTCCAGACGGTCCGTGATTTCTTTCATCCGTTCCGTGCTGTCCTTGCCGTTCAGGATGATGGGAATAACTTTCTGCTGTTCTGTTGTGGACTGCACCGGCGGTGGGATGTTGGCCGCATCCCGCAGGATTTCCGATGCAGGAAAAGACAGCACCCGGTATTCCTCTGGCACAGGCTGGCCCTCGTAGACTTTCTGCCATTCGTCCCCGCTTTTGACAAGGTAGCCGTACTGGGTGAATGCGCCCTGCTCCTGCTGGGTCACATACCGGCCAAACTGCGCCGTGTCGATGCCGCCTTTCCATTCTTCCGGCATATCCACCATGCCGGAACGGTTCAAGTAGTAGTCTCCCAGCTGGGCAGGGCCGCGCACATCCGGCAGATGCACATAATAGTCCACGTTTTCGGGAAAGTCGGTGATTCTCCCGATGCTGGAAAGCTCACTCTGCGGGGCTTGCAGGGCGGCGTTCAGCTCTGCGCGTTCCCCGGTAGAGAGTGTTTCCAGTCGTGATGCCAGAAAGTTCAGTTCGTCCACATTGGATGCCAGCACCATGTTGTAAGGGATGGCAAAACGCTTTTCTTCCTCGGCAAAGTAGCCGGAAATGAAAAGGCCCTGCGGATTATCGGACGAAATGCCGATTTGCCGCAGGGCCGCTTGTACCTGTTCGGTTGTAGTGGGCAGGTCCAGCCAGACGCCATCCCTGCCTTGCTGCTGCCGATTTTGCAGCTGGATGGAAAATAATTCGCTCATTTGGTCACACTCCTTTTTTTGCTATCCTACGGATAGAGAGAGCCGGTTATGGCAAAATGAATGCTTCACCTTACCATAACCGGCCCTCGTATTTTTGCCTTACTCTTTGCGCTCTACCCGGTAATTGACGTACTTGCCTCCCGTATCTGCCAGAAGCACCGTTGCATCATAGGTTTTGCCTGTCTTTTCGGAATAGAGGCCCTTGACCTTTGCCTTACCGTTTTTGAGCAGAGCAGCGGCGATCTTCGGTGTGAACGCCTTTTTGCGCTGCTCAAAGAAGCGGTCATTCTTCCACATCACGAACTGACAGCTACGATTCCCGCAGTAGAAGTTTTTCTTGCCCTCATAGACGTTTTCACTGCACCGGGGACACTTGCCGATAATAACCCGTTCCGACTGGAACAGGTTTTGCTTATCTGCACTGATACAAGAATAGGTCTTGACCAGCTGGCGCACCTGCGCTTCAATTTCGGCCATGAACTCGTCCGCGTCTGCATTGCCCTTGGCAATCTCGGTCAGGCGGTTTTCCCATTCAGCGGTCAGGACGGGAGAGGTCAGGCTTTCCGGCAGAACCACCGCCAGATTGATGCCGTCCTTGGTGGGGACAAGCTGTTTGCCCTTGCGCTGCACAAAGCCCATTTGCACCAGCTTTTCCAGAATCGCCGCACGGGTGGCCGGAGTACCCAGCCCCTTGCGTTCCGCTTGGCCCAGGCCACCCTCTCTTGCTCCTGCAGAGCAATTCACCTTGTCCTCCGGCATATCCTCGGCTCCGGCCCGCTCCATTGCTGACAGGAGCGTATCTTCGGTGTAGGCTTTCGGCGGGGATGTGAAGTGTTCCGATACGGTAGAAGTTACGCGGAAACTCTGCCCCTCGGCCAGTTCCGGCAGGGTGTTCAGGGCTTCCGTTTCTTCTTCGCCGTCTGCTTTCATGGTGGAGCGGAACCGTTGGTCGATCTCTTTCCATCCGGGGACAAGCACCGTTTTTCCCTTGGCGGTGAACTCGTTCCCTGCACAGGAGAACACGGCGGTCACTGTTTCGTACTCGTGGGGTGCGGCCACCGCACAGAGCAGTTTGGAGCAGACAAGGTTCATCAGCTTGCACTCACTTTCCGCAAGGCCGGTGAAGCCCTGTTTTACAAATTCGGCCGTGGGAAGGATGGCGTGGTGGTCCGATACCTTTTTGCTGTTCAGAATCCGGCCCACTTCCGGGGTCAAGTCAAGCTCTTGGGCAAAGGGCAGCAGCTCCAGCAGGTCAGACACAAGATGTTGTGCTGTCTGGCCCATGTCCTCGGTCAGATATTGGCTGTCCGTGCGGGGATAGGTCAGCAGCTTCTTTTCGTAGAGGCTCTGGGCGTAGTCAAGGGTCTGCTTCGCCGTGTATCCGAACAGGCGGTTTGCCTCACGCTGCAAGGTGGTGAGGTCATAGAG